>JABXKT010000003.1 GCA_013619155.1 Desulfobacteraceae bacterium | reverse complement strand
TCGTTTCTTGATGGCACTATCTTTGCTCTCTTTTACTCTCATGCGTCGCCAATGCACATGGCGGGTAAGGTATCGGATCAGGGCATCAAGAGGCCTGTGACGACAATACAAAAAAGGGGGTGGGCCGACGTCATAAAAAATGGTCACCATTCCTTCCAACCAGATGAGGAGGCAAGATGACGGCTTTTTACGAGGAGTGGGTCAAGAAAAATACATCACTATGGAGCAATATGTCCGAGTCCATGGGAAGTTTTGGCCAGGGGGGGATTTCAGAGATGGCCTCCTTCTGGCGTGAATCGGGGGGTAAATCCCTGGAGTGGCTCCTCAAAGGGGGGCTCCCGAGCCGGGTGGGTCCCAGCTGTTTTCATCAGGAGAAGATGGATGATGCGGTCAAGCAGATGGGGCTTTTGAATGTGGCCATGCTGGAGTTCTCTGCCTACATGATGCTCCCCGTGGAGGCGGCTTTTAAACAGTCGATCAAGGAAGTCGGTGATGTGAGCCGTCCGGAGGCGTGGAGCGCCTTTGGGGAGAATATGATGCGTCACCTGGAGAAGGGGTATGAGGGGCTCTTCACCAGCAAGGGGTATCTCGATGCTTTGGATATGCTCATGGTCTCGGCGGGGGATGCCCGTCATCAGATGATGGATGTGGGGGAAGATTTTCTCACAGTGGCCGGAATTCCCTCCCTGCGGGAGATGGATGCCCTCTCCCAGGATCTCTACGGCTTGAAGAAACGCGTGGCCGCCCTGGAGCAAAAGGATAGTGCCCATAAGGCACAAACGGAGGCGGCATCGCCAGAGCAAAAGAGTGGGGCCGCTTCGGAGAAAAAGAGTGGGGCCACCCAGGAGAAAAAAGGTGCGGCCCCCCAGGAGAAAAAGGGCCCCGCGTCCCGTAAGCCCGCTTGACGCGTAAGGGGTGGGACCAAAGCAGATGGGCCATTTATCTTGGCCCATGGCCAGGGGATTGGCCCTGTGGGGCCGATGAAACGCCTTCTATTCGGGGGGCGATGAGAAAAAAAGAGACCATTGAATTTGGAGACTTCCATGACCTATTCCGCGTTACATAGCCTTGACTCCATGGCACGAGAGTCTATGCAGGCCCTGACTCAGGGGATGACCTATGCCGAAGAGAGCTTTCGCAATATCTCTGAAGATTTAAATACCGATATCGCCACCACCCCTTTTGAGGTGGTGTATGAGGAAGATCGTGTCCGGTTGAAGCATTACCTACCCAAAAAGAAGGCGGGCAAGGGGGTCAAGACCCCACTTCTTATTGTCTATGCCCTGATTAACCGAGAGACCATGCTGGATCTGCAACCGGATAAGAGTGTGATCCGGAATTTTCTGGAAGAGGGGGTGGAGCTGTACGTTTTGGAATGGGGCTACCCCATGCGTAAGGATCGCTGGCTCACCCTCGAGGATCATATCGAGGGCTATATGGACCATGTGGTGGATTTTATCCTCAAAGAGAAGGCCCTGGACCGGCTGAACCTCATGGGGATCTGCATGGGGGGCACCATGAGTATTGTCTATGCCTCCCTTCACCCCGAGAAGGTGAAGAACCTTGTGACCACGGTGACGCCCTCCTGGTTCGATACCGAGGAGGGGCTCCTTCATCTCTGGATGCGGGAGACCCAGGTGGAACGGATTGTGGAGGCGTACGGGAATATGCCAGGAGATATCATGAACTTAGGATTTCTCATGCTCAATCCAGCCAAGCTCATGGAGAAGTACAATGGCTTTATGAGCAATCTCAACGACCGAAATTTTCTTGAAAATTTTATTCGCATGGAGCGGTGGATCTTTGACAGCCCCGATGTGCCGGGAGCCACCTTCCTAGAGTTTATTAACGTCTGCTATCGGGAGAATCGACTCCTAAACGGCACCATGGTGCTCGGTGAAAAGCCTGTGGATGTCAAGGCGCTGACCATGCCCCTCCTGAATATCTATGGACAATATGACCATCTGGTGCCCCCGTCTGCCTGCGATCGGCTGACCCAGGCCGTGGGCAGTTCCGATGTGGAAGACCTCTGCTTGGCGACGGGGCATATTGGCATCTACGTGAGCGCAAAGTGCCAGAGAGAGTTTGTCCCTCATATTGTGGAGTGGCTGAAAGAGCGCGATGGGGACGGTCTCCGCATGCCTTCGGAGGAGACATTGGCCGCTGTGGCATGAGATGGGGAGACGATATATCGCTGATGTGAGCTGGCAAGAAGGGGAAACATGATGTGGAAGAGATCTGAAGATCAGAACGGTCAGGCGTTGGATACCCTATGGCATGCCCTGCAGGGGCATTGGACCATGAATTTCTCACCGGTGGCCACGGGTCTGGCCGTGGGTGACTGGATGTCTCATCTGGCCAACTCTCCTGGAACGCAGGCGGAGTTGTGGCTGGGGGCGGTCACCTTTCCCTCCGAGGTCCAGAAGATGCGGGAGGACTCCTCCGGTGAAGACGGCGGTCTCCTGGACTCCCGGTTCACGGATGAGGGATGGTCCATGGAGCCCTTTCTCACCTTTCGATGCCTTTATCAGCTGGGGTGTGCCCGTTGGCATGATCTATCCCTGGGGATACCTGGAGTGGAGCCCCACCATGGTGAGTTTGTCTCCTTTCTGGGGCGCCAGTGGCTGGAGCTCTTTTCACCGCGCAATTGCCTGGCCACGAACCCCGGGCTGCTCCGTCAGACCCGTGATGAGAAGGGGGAGAACCTCTGGCGGGGGGTGGGGCACATGATCGAGGATTGCCATGACCGTCTCATGGGGAATAGCCCTCTGGATGACTCAGATTTCGAGGTGGGCCGGAATATAGGGGTCACTCCGGGGCAGGTGATCTATCGCAATGAACTCATGGAACTCATCCAGTATTCGCCCTCCACCCCCCATGTATTTAGCGACCCTGTGCTCATCGTTCCGGCTTGGATCATGAAGTACTACATTTTGGATCTCTCCCCGGAAAATTCCATGGTGGCCTATCTCGTGGGACAGGGCCATACCGTCTTTATGGTCTCCTGGAAAAACCCCGGGACCGAGGATCGGGATGTGGACTTCGAAGACTATCTGGAGCTTGGAGTGATGCAGGCCCTTGGGGCCGTGGAGACCGTACTCCCCGGCCGAAAGGTCCATGGGGTGGGGTATTGCCTTGGAGGGACCCTTTTGGCCATCGCTGCGGCGGCCATGGCCCGGGATGGGGATGATCGACTGAAGAGCCTGACCCTCATGGCCGCCCAGACCGATTTTACCGAGGCCGGTGAGTTGATGCTCTTCATCGATTCGGCCCAGCTGAGTTTCTTAGAGGATATCATGCGTTTTCAGGGGTACCTGGATATCGGTCAGATGGCCGGGGCATTTCAGGTACTGCGTGCCTACGATCTTATCTGGTCTCGTGCGGTGAATCGCTACATCAAAGGAGAGCATCAGCCCCTAAACGATCTGATGAGCTGGAATGCCGATGCCACACGCATGCCCAGTCGTATGCACAGCCGCTATCTTCGGGATCTCTTCTTGAATAACGATTTTTCCGAGGGGCGCTTTAAGGTTCAGGGGCGGCACGTGGTGATCAGTGACATCCATCTCCCCATCTTTCTGGTGGCGACCCAGAGGGACCATGTGGCTCCCTGGACCTCGGTCTACAAGTTGAACCTTGCCGCCGATGCCCGAAGTATCACCTTTGTCCTCACCTCAGGGGGCCATAATTCGGGTATCGTGAGTGAACCCGGTCACCCGGGGCGTCATTATCGCATCGCCACTCGGCATGAGGGGGATATCTATGTGCCTCCGGAGCAGTGGGTCAAGGAGACCCCCCTTAAAGAGGGCTCCTGGTGGGTGGACTGGCAGGCATGGTTGATGGCGGCCTCGGGGAAGCAGGGTACGCCACCGGCCATGGGTCGTTTTTCCGGAGAGGGAGAGCCCTCACCGGCACCGGGGCGCTACGTCTTCGGGCGCTGACCCTTAATATATGGGGCACTCATTTCGTTTTTAGAGTCGCCCGAGTCACGAGGCGGGCGAGATGGCAGGTACCATCCGTTTTCGTCTGGAGAGGGCCTTTTTTAAAGGTCCGTCGGCATTTCAACCCGTATGCATGGAGAGTAAAGATGACCACACCGTTTGCACAGGGCAGTCGTGAGGAGTTTACAAAAACCATTACGGAGAGTGATATCTATGGGTATGCGGGGATTACCGGTGATTTTAACCCGGTGCATGTCAACGAAACCTACGCACAGGGTACCCGTTTTAAGGGGCGCATCGCCCATGGCCTGCTCACGGCGGGTCTCATCTCCAGCGTCATCGGGACTCGGCTTCCTGGTCCCGGCACCATCTATCTCTCCCAGGATCTCACCTTTTCCGGTCCGGTGCGCTGCAACGATACCATCACGGCCCGGGTGGAGGTGATGGATCCTCCCACCCAAAAGGGGCGGTATCGATTGAAAACCACCTGTATCAACCAGCGGGGGGAGATGGTCCTGGATGGGACGGCCATGGTGCTCTGGCCGGGATGAGGTGTGAAAAAGGGGGCGGATTAAAAAGCTATCCCATGCATGGGCGTGAATCCGCCCCTTTTTTTTTATCGTGGGATCCCCTTAACCTCCGTGACGGAGAGGGGACCGAGGGCTTTCCCCTATTTTTTTAGGGCGGCCAGGCGGCTCGAGATGGAGGCCGAGGCCTGGGGCTGACCTCCCGCCTCTTTCATGGCATCGCTGATGAGGGTGCTCTCTTTTTCTACCTTACTGGGCCCCAGGAGTTTGGCCTTCATCTGGGCGGCTTCGGCCTTGGCGTTGGAGGCGTCGGCATTTTTCTGCATGGCAGAGAGGGCACTTCCCAGCTGGTCTGATTCATCACGAAGTCCGGCGAGCTTGGCCGCCCGCTCTGCGGTATCCGAGGATCGCTCCTCCCGGACCTTTGCCCGTTTCATATTCTGCACCGCTTTTTCCAGGCTCTTTTTGGCCGTTTTTAGTTTTTCGGCAGAGAGGGTGGCCACCTCTTCGAGCTCCTCCATGAACGCCTTGGCCTCCACGGCCTCCTGTTCCTCGATCTCCATCTCAGGCTGCATCTCCTCCAGAATCTGAATCAATTCGGTGAGGGCCGTCTCGGTCTCGGCGTTGCCCGGGGTCTCTGCGAGGCGATTTTGGAGGATCTCTGCGGCCTTTAGGCGCTGATCGTAGAGGCCTCTGATGGCGTTGGCCTCATCTTGCTCTTTCTTGTAGACGAGGCGGGCCTGACCCACCTCCTGAACCAGGGTGTTGAGCCTTTGTTCCATCTGTTCCAGTTCTGCCTTGGAGGCGGTCTCCGGATCCCAGGATGCGAGGATCTGTACAATACTCTGGCCCACTTTTTCGCTCTTCTTCTTTCCAAAGGATGAAACAAAACTGAAAAAACCCATGCGATGATTCCTTATCTTAGTGTGTCTGGTGTGGTCTCTATGGAAGGTGTGTTTAATATTTAACGGTAATGGATTCGGGAAAGATATCGATACCGGTGGAGATCTGGATGAGTGCCGAGTCGTCGGTATGGGCCTCCCGCGAGATGAGGATGTACTCGGCCATCTCAGCCTCTTCATCGATCCAGCGTCCGTAGAGCATGGAGGCGTGGTCCACCGTGGCTTTTTTATCGCCGAAGCTGTCTAGGTAGAGGGTTTCGTTGAGTTCGGCAGGGACGATGCGTCCCGGCTCGTCTCCCCAGACACGGTCGTAGCTGTGCCCCTTCTTGTCTTCGAACTGTGGCAGGCCGATATAGCCCTCCTCATCACCGATCCAGAACTCCCAATCCTCGGGCGATTCGGGATAGACCTCATCTAAGGCGGCAAAGAGCCGGCACTCCTCGATGCCGTCCCCTTCCACCATCTGAAGCACCGATTTCTCCTCCGGATTGGTGCACGACTCCAGATAGAAACGGTGCACCAGGGCCTCTCCTAAGGAGATCTGGCCGTAGGCGAAGACGAGGCACTCGGGAGCCGGCGGAGCTTGGGTGATGGCCGTACCGTGGATTAGAAATGGGGTCTGGTCCAGGGCGATACGGCTTCCTATATGGATCTGAAGCGGCAATGAGGTGTCAATGGCCTCTCGTTTTCCCTTGGTGAGTCTCTCTTTGGTGGTGTCCAGCTTTTTTTTGGCCACCGCCGTCAATGTATTGAATAGTCCCAAAACAACTCCTTATGGATCATGATGGACGAAAAACCGGCCTTCGATGGTCACGATGGGGGCCGTAAGACCTACTGGGGCCAACCGGCCCGAGTTTATAAAAAAGGGCCCGATAAATGAGGGGGCGAAGGCATTCGTAACGACCACTCCCCGCTCCTTTTGCTTACCGAGTCAGCCCGTTGGTGCGTTTTCGAATGGTGGGTTTGCTCTCCATAATGGCGTAGGAGATGGCGTCCAGGGCTTCCGGCCCGTATTCCTGGGCCCAGTCGGTGCGGACCACGAGGATCGCCGATACCGCGATGCTCTCCACGTCACTGCCCAGGAGAAAGCCTTTTTGAAGGCCAGGGTAGGTCTTGGAGGGGATGGTGACGAAGTTGTAGATGCGGTTTCCCCGGCTATCCTTGGCATCGTTGAAGTCCCAGTCATTGACCTCGACGAGGCGGATGGAGCGGCTGCTGAGGGCCTCCTTTTCGGCTTTTTGAAGAAGGGTGGAGTTTAAGCCGGAGACGAACATCATCACCGCATTGGGGTCTTCACTCACGCGAAGTAGGGCATTGGCATAGCTTGCGTGGCGGGTCTTGATCTTTCGGTAGCTCTCATCCTGAAGGCAGAGCCCCTCCCAGGTCGTGGCGGTTCCCGATCCTTTGGGGCCGATGAAGAGGATGTGCTCACCACCGGGCTTTAAGTCGGCCACGGTCTCGATACCCGATGCTCGGTTGGCGATCATCTGCACCACCTCGGGGTAGAGAGAGACCTGTTCTGAAGGGGGCAGGGGCGTGCCGGGGGAGGTGCGCCGAAAGACCTCGAAGGCATCGGACTGCACGATGGCGGCATCCACCTTGTTGTCGGCCAGGAGGCGCAGGTTCTCCATGGAGCCGGCGGTGGTCTGGATGCGGATATCCACAGACGGGGCGGCCCGTTTTAAGAGTTTTCCGAAGTGGGTGTAGTTCCCGCCCGATGAGGCCGTGGCCAGGGTGAACTCGGGGGTGTAGGATTTTTTATCGGCCATGGCCTTGGCGGAGAGGGCCACCTCGGGAGGCATCCCTTCGGGGAGGTAGTCGGCCCGAACCGGGGTTCCGTTTAGGCTCTTCACCCGGCTGTCGAGTCCGTCGAGTTTGGCTTTTAAGGCGGCATCGTCCTGGGCCAGCCGGTTCGCTTCGCTACGCCACTCCTGGTAGCCAGGGTCATCGGCGTGGTGGTAGGCCATGGCGTAGCTGTTTCGACTGCCCAGGTTGTCCAGGACCATCCACCATACCATGGCATCCCACATGCCGAAGCGGGGGCGGGTGCGGTAGGCGTAGCCGGGGGCACTCCAACCCCGTCCCTGGTAGTAGTTATCGCGGCGCTGGTAGTGGGTTCGGTAGTCGAAATCGCTGTGTTTTTTGCTCTTTGAGTAGATGGGGCTGGAGTTGTAAGTGCGCCTTTTTGTATCGCTCTTCCCCCCTTTGAACTTCTGGGTCTCCGCCTTGTGGGCGGCATAGGAGGAGGCGGCCTTTTTTTTCTTAAGGGCCGTGGCCGTTTTCTTGTCGAAGGCGGAGGCGCCGGAGAACCCCGTGCCCTTTTTTTGGTTCGATTTGCTGTAGCCGTTGGCGCTGGTGGTCTTCTTTTGGATCGGTGCCTTCGTTTTTTGGGAGGTACCGGGTTTGGTATAGCCCGAGGCGCTTTTTTTCTTACCGAAGATGCCGCCGCCATCCCGTTTCCCCCAGACGTTTTTGCTGGGGCTAGCCGGTTTTACCCAGCTCTTGGAACTTTTTCTGAAGGAGGATCGTCGATATTTTCCTGCCTGGGCATCGCTGACTGAAAAAGAGAGTATCAGGACAATGAGGAGGAGAAGGGTATACCGGGAGAGAAAGCGTGGTGTCATCTCAAGATTCATGGGGTCCCTTTTGGTGTCCATGGTTTTTTTGGAAAGTGGTACCTGATTTTAAGGGGGTGACCCAGGATCAGGGTATCAATCAAACATCTAAACATAGGTACGATTGGGAAAATTGTCAATTTTTGGAAAGGGGCCGGGGCGGTGACTTTTTTAAAAAAGCCCCACCGGAGGCCGTGCGGTGAACGCGTGCCTCGGTGGCTTCCTGACGGGAGCCAACCTTTTACCCGTTTTGATGACCGGGGCTTGCCACACAGGATTTTATAGTGGTCATAACAGGTCTTTGGCCTGTTATGACCACTAATCTGGGGTCCAGGGGATATATCCCCTGGCTGCCGGAGGCTTCGCTTTTCACGCCCCCTTTCACCCCATAAGGCGTCTCCCCTTGTCCGCGGATATCCTGGGCAAGGGGAGATGAGGGCTAGTTTGTCGTGGCGACTCCTGGGCCAAAGGGTTTGAGCATGATGATTAGCTTGGGAAGGAGGGTCAGAGACGATATGAGGGCCATGGCCATGGCCAGCCCCGTGAGAAGTCCGAAGAGGATACTCGGGATGAAGTTGGAGAGGATGAGGATGGAGAATCCCGAGATGATGGTGATGGAGGTGAAGTACATGGCGTGGCCGATGGTGCCGTGGCAGCGATGCATGGTGGCCAGGTAATCCCCATCTTTTGCCAGCTCGTCGCCGAAACGGTGGATGTAGTGAATGGTATCATCCACGGCAATGCCCACGCTGATGGCGGCGATGGTGATAGTCATCATATCTAAGGGGATCTTCAGCCAGCCCATGAGTCCCAGGACCACTCCGATGGAGAGGAGGTTGGGGAAGATGGCGATGAGGGCGGTGACCGGGGATCGGAATAGGATGAGGAACATGACCACGAGGACGACGAGGACGATTCCCAGGGTGAGAATCTGGGAGGAGAAGAGGCTCTGGAGCATGTTGTTGTAGAGGACCAGCATGCCGTTTAGACGGATATTTTCAGGGCGTATCCCCACCGTCTCCACGAGCCCTTTGTGCACGGCCTTTAAAAATGCATCCCGCCGCAGGTTTGGAGCGGAGTCTTTGATGCGGATGGAGATGTGCGCCTCGTTGTGTTCCACGGAGATATAGGGCTTTAAGAGAAGATCCCTGTATTTGTCGGGGATCTCTCCGTAGAGGAGGGCCAGGGCGAAGTTGTCCAGGGGCTTATTGTCATTAAGCTTTTGGGCGATACGGGTGAGGGATGCCAGGGATAGGATTTTGCCCGTCTCCGGTAGGGCGTCAAGGTAGGCATGGGCCTTGTCCACCAGGGCCACCTTATCCGTGGTGAACCAGTACTTATCGCTGGTTTCAACCGCCTCAAATTCGTCAAATTCACTAAAATCACCGTTGGCCGCCTCGGCGAGGTCGTCGAAAGCCGACGGGTCGCTTTCAGACGTCCCCCCATCCGAAAGGGGCGTCTCGGCTGTATCGAAGGTGATCACCACGTCCAGAGGGGTGGTGCCCCCTAAGTTCTCGTCGATGAGCTTCATGCCCTGGTAGATTTCGGTGGATTTTTTAAAGTAATCGATGAAGCTGTTCTCCACCTGGAGCTGTTTCATACCGGTGATGCAGAAGAGAAGGGCCAGGGCCGAGGCGATGAGAATGGTCCGGCCATGGTGTTCGGTAAAGCGGCCGAGGATTTCGGGCAGGGGAAACCGGAGGGTGAGGCGCTCAGGGGTTTTGCCCCGGGGGATGAGGACGAGAAGGGAGGGTAAGAGGATGAAGGTGACGGCCAGAGAGACGAGGATGCCCGCTCCCATCATCCATCCGAAGGTGATGACGGGGAGGATGCCACTGGATAGAAGGGAGCCGAAGCCTGCGATGGTGGTGAGGGATGCAAAGAGGCAGGGCGTGGCCATGAGGGCCGTGGCCCGGGCCGTGAGCTCCAGCTGGCTCCAGGTGGGGTGCCGCTTCTGTAGCTCCCTGTGGCGCACGATGAGGTGGATGGCGATGGCCATGGTGATGATGAGCTGTAGGGAGATGAAGTTGGAGGAGATGACGGTCACCTCCCATCCCATGAGCCCCAGGATCCCCGACATGTGGATCACCGAGACAAAGCAGCAGAGCATGGGCAGGATGATCCAGCGCACCTGGCCGAAGATGAGCCCCAGGGTGATAATGAGAAAGAGAGCCATGCCCCCGCCGAAGAGGCGGATATCATTTTTGATAAAGGTGATGAGATCGTCGGCGATCATGGAGACCCCGCCTAAGAAGAGTTCGGCCGTCTCCCGGTGGGTATCCATGATGGCACGGATGGCGATGATATCTTCGTGGCGCTGGGTCCTGGCCGCCTCCCGGTATTGCCAGAAGGTGGTTTCGGCCTCTTTGAGGGCACTCTTCTCATCCGGGACGAGGGGGCGCTCCCGGGCGAGATTTTTTAAGGCATCCCGTCTCTGTAATAGGTCGGTGTAGGTCGTATCGGAGGCGATGTTGATGATCACGGCGGTCATGGCCCCATCGGGGCTCACGAGAAGATCTTTGTAGACGGGGCTGTTCAGAATCTCCGCTTTCGCCATCACGGGGTCCGTCTCCGGGGAGCGTAAGGTCCGAATGGTGGTGGCCATCTCCTTGATGGGCAGGGGCGGGCTCTCTAAAAGGGGTACATCGAGGAGGGTGAGAACCGATGCCACCATCGTCACCCCTTCGAGTTCCCCTTTGAGGGTGGTGAGATCATCGTAGACCGGTGTGGAGAAGAGCTCTCCCCGGGGCTTGTAGGCGATGATGAGGTAGTCCTGCTGGCCGAACCGTTCGTTTAACTGACGAAAGTACTGGAGGTCTTTGTCGTTATCCAGGACCAGGGTCTCTGCCGATGCATCCAGGCGGAAGTCTTTGATCTCATAGGCAAAGAAGAGGGTGAGGGCCGAGAGAAGCACCAGGGTGATGATGGGGTGCTTTAAGAGGGTGCATCGGTAGATGCGTTCGATGAGGTGGTTGAATCTCTCCATGGGGATCGGGCCTTTTGAGGATGGGTGTAAGGGCGGTGAACCCTGGGAGGGCGCCTGTTTTCCATGGTCCCCCCTTTAAAAAATGTCGTCTATCGGGTCAAAATTTAGGTAAAGAAAAGCCCCCGGTGTTTAAGGGGGATTTGGTATGGGGCCGTACGGTTTACGATGCATTAGGGGCTGCACAAAAATAAAATATCGCAAAAAGCGGTGCCTCCTATGGGTAAAGAGGGCTTAAAACTGAGCCTCCGGCGGCCAGGGACTGGGCCCCTGGACCCCATGTTGGTAACTGTGACGGACCTTTGGTCCGTCACAGTTACCATAAACGTTTGTTTGGCAACCTTTTCAAAAGGTTGGCTCCCGGCAGGGCCACCGGAGGTAAGCCGTCACCGCTTTTAAATGGGCATCTCTTTTTTGCCGGAGTCCTTATGGCGACCCTTTTTTTGTCTCTTACACCTTGATGTGGTTGAGTCTTGTGATGAGCTCTTCAAAACCCCCTTCGGTTAAGACCTGGTTGAACTGGGTCCGGTAGGTGGCGATGATGCTGATTCCCTGAAGCTCGATATCGTATATTTTCCAGCCTGTCTTGGCCTTGTAGAATTTGTAGTTCATGGCGTAGCGGTTACTCTTGGATATAAGCTCCGTGGGGATGGTCGCCTTGCGAGGACTGGTCATCTGGGTGGGGAGGAGATGGATCTTTTCATCACTATAGAGGGTGAGCTTTTCCGAGTAGGAGCCCTTCATCACATCGGTGAAGGTGGTGATGAAGGTCTGTCTCTGGCCCTGGGTGAGTCTGGACCAGTTTTTTTTGCCGAGAGTGAGTTTGCCCATGAGAGAAAAGTCGAAGATGGGAGAGACATTTTCAATGATCATGGTCTTCTTTTCCTGGATCTGGATGTCGCCGCGTTCCAGGGTTAAGAAGATAAAGTCCAGTTTTTTCTGGAGTATGGACTCAGCGGAGTTTGTCTCTGCGGCACTGACGGTCTGTACGAGGAGCAGGCAAAGGGCAAAGGGGACGATGAGTATTCGTTTGATCATGGGTCTCTCCGTGATGGGATACGGCGTTATTATAGGGGGCCCCGTCATCAGGGGCACAGCGATCTCTTCTCATGTGCCGGATGATGGTATCGGCGTGTGGGTATCAAGGTATAGAATCTGCCCATAGATTAGTGGACGCACCCGGTTGTGTCAAGAAAGCCGGTGGGTCCCTGGCCCCGGGTGCTCTCTTTTGAGGAAATAGGCGATGTTCGTGATGAAAGGCTCTCTCCTATGGATTGACAGATAAAATAGAGACGTCTATTTTTGTACTCTTTTATCAAAGATAGCTGTGCGTAACGGGAGGTATTTATGAAAACACGTATTACTGAGCTCTTGGGGATCGAACATCCGATTATCGAAGGCGGCATGCAGTGGGTGGGCCGGGCCGGTTTGGCGGCCGCTGTGTCAGAGGCTGGAGGGCTGGGGATGATCACCGCCCTGACCCATGCGACACCACAGGGGCTGGCCGAGGAGATCGCTGCCGTCCGAGAGCTTACCTCAAAGCCCTTTGGTGTAAACCTCACCCTGCTCCCCAGTTTAACGCCAATCCCCTACGGGGATTATGTGGCGGTGATGGTGGACTCGGGTATCACCATTGTGGAGACGGCCGGACGGAGTCCCCAACCTTTTATGGGGGCATTTCTCGGTGCCGGTATCACGGTGATTCACAAGTGTACCTCGGTGCGTCACGCGGTGAAGGCCGAAAAGCTGGGATGTGCGGCGGTGAGTGTGGACGGCTTCGAGTGCGCCGGGCACCCGGGGGAGGATGATGTTCCCGCCTTGGTGCTCCTGCCCCTGGCCAGCGATGCCCTCTCCATTCCCATCATTGCCTCGGGAGGCTATGGCGATGGGCGAGGGCTTGCCGCCGCCCTGGCCCTGGGTGCCGAGGCCATCAACATGGGGACCCGATTTCTGGCCGTTCAGGAGGCGGCCATCCATGAGAATGTCAAGAGGGCCCTGGTGGACGCCGATGAGCGTCAGACGGCCCTTATCTTTCGGACACTTCGCAATACGGCTCGGATTTATAAGAACCGAGTGGCCGATGAGGTGGTGGCCATGGAGGAAAAGGGGGGCGTGACCATCGACGATCTGGCGCCTCTGGTGAGTGGCCAAAGGGGGGCCTCGGTCTATGAGACCGGAGATATCGATGCCGGGGTCTGGACGGCCGGCATGGTGGCGGGATTGATCCGGGATATCCCCACGGCTAAAGAGCTGGTGACCCGTATCGTTGCCGATGCCGAAGCACTGATTCGAGGCCGGCTTTCAGGGCTCCTGGGCTAATACGGGGTTGGTGAGGAGATGAGGGGCCTTTCCCGAAGGCCTCTTTTAAGGCCGTCTCTCTGCATTAAAAAGCGATGCCTCAGGCGGCGAGGGTGGCGAAGCCACGTGAGGCAAAAACACCTCGAAAGCGGGTGACAGCTGCGCTTTGCCCCTCGTTCCTTGGGACAAAACACAGCGTTATTCTTATGAAATTCTGATGCTTATTTTTGTCATAGCCCGAAGTAATTCGGGTGGGTAGGACCCACCGTATCTCTAATTTTTGTAAACAGTGACGGCCATATATTTGGAGTGCAAACGGCTAAAATAGACGTTTTTCCGATTAAATCGACACGCCTGGTCAGGGGGGCCCTGGACTCCAAGTGTGTGACTGTAACGGACCCTTGGTCCGTTACAGTCACGATAAAGACCTGTTTGGCAACCTTTTGTAAAAGGTTGGCTCCCGGCAGGGCCACCGGAGGTAAGCTTTCACTGCATGGCCTCCGGCGGCCAGGAGATAAATCCCCTGGACCCCAAGTGTGTGATTGTAACGGACCCTTGGTCCGTTACAATCACTATAAAATCTTGTTTGGCAACCTTTTGTAGGAGGTATCTTTAGCGTGGCTGCCCCTGCTTTGCCGTGACGAGAAGGGTTTTCAGCTCTTTGGAGGTGGGCACACGCCCCGAAAACTTCAGCACCTCGTTGATCACCAGGCCCGGGCTCGCAAAACAGCCATAGGATGCAATCTCTGCGGGGTCACGCAGGTGGTCGCACTCGGCGGCTATATTTTCGGTGTTGAGTATCTGGCGGATATCGGCCTCTAACTTCTCGCAGCGGGCACATCCCGTCCCCAGGATACGTATGGATAAGGGCCCTCTCTCCTCTTCTCCCCCGTCTCTTCCCACAAATTTCAGGTAAGCGGTGAAAAAAGCGGTGCGATAGCGCTCGGTGGCTGGAGAGGCGATATAGTTTCGTTTTTTAAGGCGGGTGAAGAGGGCATCGGTGATCTCTGCGTCCGAGGCGGTGGCATGGCTCTGGGCCACCTCCGTTAGATGGTGCATCAGGCCAATAATGCCGATGGTATGGGCCCCCACCCGGAGGCGTGTGATGGTTTCAGGCATGGCGTATCCTTCATATCCGGAAAAAAAAGGGAGGGGAAAAAAGAAGAAGCATACCGGATTCAAGGAGAGAGGGAGGCCGTGCGGTGAAAGTGTACCTCCGGTGGTCCTGCCGGGGGCCAACCTTTTGCCTTATTTTATCAAGGACGGGGTTGCCAAACAGGTTTTTATAGTGGCAGTAACGGACCAACGGTCCGTTACTGCCACATACCTGGGGTTCAGGGGCCCTGTCCCTGGCCGCCGGAGGCCCCGTTTTGAAGCCCCCTTTGGTCATGGAAGGCATCGCTTTGGGTCCGAGCATGGGTGCGACGGCTCTTTAAAGGGGCGCCTTCCTGTATTTTTTATCACGCCGTTTGAAGCGGGGCCTCGTCGGGGCGTCGCTTTTTTTGTGAGATCATGAGGGCCCCTAGAAGGGCCAGGCCGATGAGGTAGGTCCAGTATCTTTGGTCCTGGGCCATGCCGAGCCAGCTGGCGATTTGGTCGGGACGCATGAGGATAAAGGTGGCCGCCAGGAAGAGGGGGATCTCCCATTTTTTATTTCGAACGATGAACCACCCTTGAGTGGCCGAGGCAAAGGCAAAGTTGCCCATACAGGCCATGACAAAGATGAGAATTCCCTGGGGCCAGCTGGTGACGTTGTGCAGGATCAGGTCGCTGTTGAAGATAAACATGAAGGGCAAAATGGCCGTTCGTATATCGTACATAAAGCCCTGAATACCCGTTTGTATGGGGGGCGCTTTGGCGATGGCCGCGGCGGCGTAAGCGGCAAGGCCCACGGGCGGAGTATCATCGGCCAGGATGCCGAAGTAGAAGCAGAAGAGATGGGCGGACATAAGGGGTACGATAAAATCCTGGGCTCCACCGATGGTGACAATGGCCGGTGCCGTGAGGGATGCCATGACGATGTAGGTGGCCGTGGTGGGCAGTCCCATGCCGATGAGAAGACTCGCCAGGGCGGTGATGACGAGCATCAGGTAGATGTTGCCCATGGAGATGACATCGATGATCTGGGTGATGAGGCCCCCTAAGCCCAGGGCGACCACCCCGACGATAATGCCTGCCGCTGCCGTAGCCAGGGCCACAGCCACCATATTGCGCCCGCCCATGGCCAGGGCGGCGACGATGTTTTTAACGCCGGTGACCAGGGCCGGTACCAGGGGCTCTTTGCGGATATAGGCCTTTACGGGCTCTTGCACCAGCATGATGATGGCCATGATCCAGATGGCGTTAAAGGCCGCCAGTTCCGGAGAGTGCCGCATCACCACCAGTTCGTAAATGAGAAAGCTTAACGGGAGGAGGAAGTGAATACCGCTGATTAAGGTCGCGAAAAAGGGGGGGAGCTCCTTTCGGGGCAGACCCTTTAAGCCCAGCTTGCAGGCCTCGATGTGGGAGATATAAAAGAGGGCGGCGTAGGAGGCAAAGGCCGGAACGATGGCGGCTTTGACCACCTCCACATAGGGGACGTTGACGTACTCGGCGATGATAAAGGCCGCCGCGCCCATGATGGGGGGGGCGAGCTGTCCATCGGTGCTGGCGGCCACCTCAATGGCGGCGGCCTTGGTGGGCGGGTAACCCACCTTCTTCATCATGGGGATGGTAAAGGTTCCGGTGGTGACGATATTGGCGATGCTGGAGCCGGAGACCATGCCGGTGAGTCCGGAACCCAGGATGGCCGCCTTGGCCGGTCCCCCCTTGAAGCCACCCAGGAGGCTAAGGGCCATGCGGATAAAGTAGTGGCCCCCTCCGGCCCTCTCCAGCATGGCGCCGAAGAGAACAAAGAGAAAGACAATCTTGGCTGAGACGTCCAAGGGGACGCCGTAGATCCCTTCCGTGGACATGGTCATCTGACCGATATACCGGTTGAGGGAGGTCCCCTTAAAGGCGATGAGGTCGGGCATATGGGGGCCTAAAAAGGCGTATCCGGTGAAGGCCAGGGCGATGATGGGAAGGGCCGGTCCGATGACGCGGCGTGCCGCCTCCAGGAGGAGAATGAGCAGGATGGAGCCCGCCACGATATCCATGAATATGGGCTGGCCGATGCGATTGCTGATGCTCTCATAATGGATGAGGAGGTAGAGGGCGGACCAGGAGGCCATCCCCGCCAGGATCCAGTCTATAAGGGGGATGCGGTCGCTGGCCGAGAGCATGGTGAGCCCGAAGCGACTCTTCTTAAAGGCGGGGTAGTTTAAGAAGACGATGAGAAGGGCAAAGGCCAGGTGAATGGCCCGGGTGTAGGTGGAGCTCAAGGTGACCCACTTGGCGATGGAGAGCTGAAAGAGGCTCCATATGACGGCAATGGTGGGGATGACATGGGCAGACCACCCGTGGGGCTTGCGGTGGATTCCCGCCTCTTCTTCGGCGAGTTTTTCGGCGATTTCAAGATCGCTGTCGTTCATAAAATCATTGTTCATAAAAAACCTCAAACGGTGGATCGATTCGTGGAGACGATACGGCGCGTAGGGCCGCATGATGGCTCACAGGAACAGGTATGCCTTCTTTGGGACGACTCTTTTTTATAGGGGTTAAAAAGGGCGTACCTGTTTCTGTCAGAGCTCAGAAAATAAGAGGGGAGGGTTTCTCTCGATGTGAGAGATTGAGACTCTCCCCGTGGATTGTTTGTTTAATCAAATATAAAAAAAGCGGGCGTCACAATCACTATAAAATCCTATTTGGCAACCTTTTGCAAAAGGTTGGCCCCCGGCAGGGCCACCGGAGGTACGCTTTCGCAGTGCTACCTCCGGCGGCGAGGTGTGCCAGCTTGAAAGCAGATTACATATGTTATTTGGGTCTCAATTGAACTACTTGGTTTGTCAAATATTTCAAATGGTTGTTACTGTTCGGGCCAAGATAGATGTCGACACACATAGTGTCCGGCATCGTTTCCGGACAATCTACATCAGCCCGGCCTCTTTGTAATATCTCATGGCCCCGGGGTGGATGGGGGCGGAGAGGCCTTCGAGCATACTTTTTTTGGTGAGGACCTGGTAGGCCGGATGGAGCTTCTTGAACTCTTCGAAGTTGTCGAACACCTCTTTGGTGATGGCGTATACCACCTCATCAGAGACCGTGGCCGAGGTGCAAAAAGTCGCCTTGACGCCAAAGGTGGGGGTGTCCTCCTCATTGGCGGCACCGGGATAGAGACCCGCCGGGATATAGGATTTGGCGTAGTAGGGGAACTTTTTGATCAGCGCATCGGTTTCGGTGATGGAGACGAAGCGGGTCTTACGGCGACCGGAGGTGGCCTCTTTAAAGGCGCCGCTGGGGTGCCCCACGGTGTAGAAAAAGGCGTCGATGCGATCATCCTGGAGGAGGCCCGGGGCCTCGGCGGCCTTGACCGACTCGGCATTGATATCGCTCTCCCAGTTGATGCCCGCTGCCTCCAGGGCGTCGATGGCGTTGCCCCTCTGGCCGGAACCGGGGTTGCCGATGTTGACGTGTTTTCCCTTGAGGTCTGAAATGGTTTTGATATTGGCATCCACAGCCGCTAAGAGGGTCACCGATTCGGGATGGATGGAGAAGACGGCCCGCAGATCTTTCTGGGGGTTTTTATCCCACTCTTTTAAGCCGTTCAAGGCCTGGTACTGGCGGTCAGACTGGACGACGCCGAACTCTAAGTCTCCGGCCATGATGGCGTTGACGTTGAAGACGGATCCTGCGGTGGACTCCACCGTCGCCCGAATGCCGTATTGTTCCCGTTTTTTGTTGACGATTTTTGCGATGGCCCCGCCTGTGGGGTAGTATACGCCGGTGATTCCACCGGTGCCAATGGTGATAAAGGCTGTTTTTACTTTTGTTTGAGGGGCTTCGTCATTTCCGGATTGACTGCACCCCATGGCCAGGGTGAGGAGTAAAATTGCACTGAGGAAGATCCGTTTTTTCATGTCACACTCCTTTTTTTGTGGTTTCGGGAACGCCTTGTTTATCCGTTCTCTTCGAGGGGCGTCGTCAACTGTGGTTTTACCCTCGATGGAGAGTGGTTGGCTCGGGTTGTCCGTAAATAGATCAGGGCGCCCTGGGGTCTTATACCGGGCCGATATAGCAATGGTGTCTTTGCCGAAGTGGCTTCGCCATCCTCGTAGCCGGAGGTATTGTGGCGAGAGTTTGCCTCGGTTGGCCCTGTCCCTGGCCGCCGGAGGCTCTTTTTGCCGAACAGAAGGCTCTTTTCTATCGGTAACGATTCGGTGCCGCTTCGGGGGGCCTTTTTTCGTTTAAGGCATCTGCCGGGGCATTTTTTTTTAGATGGGCTGGCGTATGGTTGCCACACATTAATATACCAGTGGCGATGGTATATGGGGTCTCTTTTTGGTGTCGTCTGAGGTGCGTCTGCGCCCCTTATTCTCAAGGGCGTGGCGTTAAAAAAAATATCGCCGTTGGGTGTGCCGGCCGCTTAGGCTATGGCTGGGGCGATGAGTCGATACTCAAGGTGTATCGTTTTTTATGGGACCCGTGGCGCCTTGGATCTCTTGTATGGGCGACCGGTCTCTTTTTTCGGTGTGATAAGGGGGTATCTATTTTGTGTACGGCATGGTCGGGCCCTTAGGGCCCCGTATCCCGCTAAAGGGAACGGGGCCAAAGGGCTTATTTCAGTGCATCTCGGATGCGAGCCATGGCTTTTTCCACATTCTCGAGGCTGTTAAAGGCACTGATGCGGATAAATCCGTCGCCGCAGGAGCCGAAACCGGCACCGGGGGTGCAGACCACGCCGGCCTTGTTGAGGAGGAGATCGAAGAACTCCCAGGAGTCGCTTTTCCCGTTGATCCAGATGTAGGGGGAGTTGTCGCCGCCCACCAGGTCGTACCCTAAGTCGGCTATCTCTCTTCGGATGATGGCCGCATTTTTAAGGTAATAGGCCACCAGCTCTTTGACCTGGGCCTTTCCCTCGGCAGAGTAGACAGCCTCAGCCGCCTTTTGAACCGGGTAGGAGACCCCATTGAACTTGGTGCAGTGACGGCGATTCCACAGGGCGTGGACAGAGTGGGCGTTCCCTTCCGAATCCCAGGCCATGAGCTCTTTGGGCACCACGGTAAAGGCACATCGGGTGCCGGTAAAGCCTGCCGTCTTGGAGAAGCTGCGGAACTCGATGGCTACCTCTTTGGCTCCTTCCACTTCATAGATGGAGCGGGGAAGGTTCTCATCGGTGACAAAGGCTTCGTAAGCGGCATCGAAGAGGATGATGGCGCGATTCTCTCGGGCGTAGTCCACCCAGGCCTTGAGCTGCTCTCGGGTGATGGTGGTGCCGGTGGGGTTGTTGGGGAAGCAGAGGTAGATGAGGTCCACGGGCGTGTCGGGGAGTCCGGGGATAAAGCCGTTTTCCTCTTTGCAGTCGAGGTAGACAACCCCCTCATAGCGACCATCCACGCTTTCTCCGGTGCGACCGGCCATGACGTTGGTGTCTAAGTAAACCGGGTAGACTGGGTCGGGGATGGCGATCCGGGCATCTCCTGCAAAGATCTCTTGAATATTGCCGGTGTCACATTTGGCCCCATCGCTGACGAAAATTTCGTCGGGGGCGATATCGGCCCCTCGGCTCTGGAAATCGTTTTCGGCAATGGCTTCACGGAGGAAGGCATACCCCTGCTCGGGACCGTATCCGTGAAAATTGGCCTCATCGGCCATGTCGTCGACGGCTTTATGAAAGGCGTCGACGCATGCCTGGGGAAGGGCCCGGGTGACATCACCGATGCCGAGTTTGATGACATCCATCTCGGGATTGGCCTCCTGGAAGGCGGTGACGCGCTTGGCAATATCTGAGAAGAGATAAGATGCTTTTAGCTTCGTGTAGTTTTCGTTTATTCGGATCATGATGTTGTCCCCCGGTCAAGATATATGGCCATCAATATGAGTGATTCGCGTCGTGAGTGCGTGTGAGGAGCCGAAGGGCCCTGCAGAATGCAGCTGGCCGTTGTCCATACCTCTGCTGTGGAAGAATTGGATCTCTTTTTTGCGGGGTAGGTGCCGGGCCCTTTTGAGTTATTTTTTATTTCCTGAAACATCGAACGAGTGATTATAGAATATTGTTCTTTGCCTGTCAAATAGTGGTACCAATGCCTTGGTAAGTCATTTTTTTAAAGGGAATGCGCCTTTTATGATGGGGGCCAAATGAGATAATTATCCGATGAACATCGCCTAAGTCTTTTGTTTGATTGTAGGAATTGGGATGCGGATGAGGAGGCGTCCCCTGGGGCACGGGAGAAGACTCGGGGCGGGGTATGGTTATCGTAAGATGGTCATTGTCTATGGAATGTTCTCGTACAGGGAATGGAAAGGGTGGCTCTATATCGTCTTTTGTTCGCCTTTTTAGCGATTTTTCAGAATGGGCCGGCTCGTTGTGGCCGGGAGCTTTTGACACCTCCAGGGAAACATGACACCATGTTTTCATGATCAAATGAGGGGGCTGCAAGAGAGCCTTTGATGTTGAATTTAGATATTATTTAAATAGGATGAAACGATGTGTGATGAGACCCCCAGCATGAATTCTCTGGTGCGCATCTCCCGGCTTTGCGGGGAGATGATTTTGGCCGATGTCGATATTGCCGCCTTTATGAGGGCCTTTTTTCCCCAGGTATCCACGGGCTGGCGAGGGGTTCCCGGGGTGGATCTTATGATAATTCCCGGTCTCGATGCCCTCTTTGTGAGGGGAGAACGGGAGCGGGCCTGTGAATTTCGTGTGTTGAAAAAACAGGCGGAGTGGCTCTGCGGCAGACTGGCCGTCAAGGCCGCCACGGCAGAACTCCTGGGCGTGCCACCCCGGGAGATTTTGGTGGATACCGAACCCGAGGGGGCTCCTTTTCTGGCCGATTATACGGGGCACCCCATCTCCATTAGCCACTCAGGCGATCATGCCGTGGCGGTGATCTCCCTGCGAAATGAGGGGCGTGTGGCGGTGGATATCGAGCGGGTGGAGGCGGGGCGCATGCCCACTCTCGCCCGTGTCGCCTTTACCCCCCAAGAGATCGCCGAGTTGGAAGGGGCCACCGATGGTCAGTGGTACCGTCGATGGACCCTCAAGGAGGCGTATCTGAAGTATATCGCCAAGGGGTTTCACGAGAGTTTAAAGCGAGTGGAGATTCTTGATTGCGGAATTTGTCATAATGGGGCGCTTGTGCCGGGCATTGCCTGGGATACCCCCGATTTTCATGAGGGGTACCGACTCAGCGTGGTCTGGCAAACCAGGGGCTAAATCCCATGGATCCCCTGGCTCGTCAATACTCTCGGTCTTCCTGGGTCGTGGTCTGGCTCTTCCGCTTCACGCTTAAGTGGCCGGCTTGTCGTGGGGATGAAAGAGGGGGGCTGTGATGTCCATAGTCCGCAGTCCGTTTTTCGACCGGTTCGTCGGGTGTTAATGGGCACACAGGAAGGCATTATGAACCAACTCAATTTGAACCTGCTTCGGTCTCTTTATGTACTGTTGACCTGTGCCAACGTGACCCGTGCGGCTGCTTTGGTGAATCTTACCCAATCCGCCATGAGTCGTAACCTGGCCCTTCTGAGAACACATTTAGGCGATCCTCTCCTTGTAAGGGAGGGCTCCTGTTATCTTTTGACGGACCGTGCACGGCAGATTCTGCCGAAGTTGCAGGTGCTCATGGGAGATATCGAGGCGATTTTTAGCGAGGAGCGCTTCGACCCTTTTGAATGCAGCCGTTCGTTCGTCATCGCATCTTCCGATTATGTGGCACAGTATATATTCCCCGATATCGTGGACTCTATCAGGCGGGCGGCCCCCGGTGTACGCTTGCATTATCGCATGATGGAGCCACACATGTTGGAGAACCTGGGGACCCTTCCCGTGGATATCGTCGCCACCCTGGTTTCAGATCCGCCGGAAAATCTTTATGGGACGCACATGGGGAGCGATTATCCCGTATGCGCCATGGCCGGAGATCATCCCCTGGCCGGAGGCGAATTGACCCTTGAGGGCCTGCTGGCGTATCCCCATATTCGCGTTACCGGTGGAGGGGATAAGGACTCATTTCTGGACCGTTGTCTTGAAAAAGATGGACACCGGCGGGACGTAGCCGTTACGGTCCCTTTTTTTTCCTCGGCCTTCAGTATCCTGACCCGGAGCCGTATGCTCCTGACCATTCCGCTGCACATCGCCGTCAATGCCCGACGGCATTTCCCCATTACCTATGCCGCCTTGCCCATGGCCGTTCCCAAGGAACAGTATTATCTCTTGTGGCACGCCATTCACCACAACGATTCCGCACATCGGTGGATGAGGGAACAGATCATATCCCCGTTGATCGACTCCATGTACTCTCCCGGCGCATGTTCTGCTGTCTAAAAGGGGCGTCGTCCGTGTCCCATAGTTGAAAGAAAAAAGGGCATCCTGGGATACTGGCGCCCTACGGTATGATTCAAAATCATGCAAGGCATTCAATAAATCAATTTTTCTTATACCATACGCCGGGGATATAAACGTTTCCGGGGCGTATGGTTTTTTTTGACGGCCCTTTGTATGTCGCCGGCCTTCGTTCCATGAGGCGCGGTTTTAGGAAATGGCGGTGACTCTCTCCGATTGCGGGGCAGGGCCCCCTTAATTTATCATTAGGAGGTGTCTATTTGAATTTTATATCCTGGCTTTCGGTGGCCGGTATCTGTCTGCTCGGTGCCGTATCCCCCGGTCCAAGCTTAGCCGTTGTCATGCGGCATACTGTTCGAGGGTCCCGCACGAGCGGGATGGTCACGGGGCTCGCCCACTGCCTGGGGGTTGGTTTTTATGCGGCGCTAACCGTCTCGGGGCTGGCGGCGCTTTTTGCCCTCGAACCCGCCTTGCAAAAAGGGGTTGTCTGGGCGGGAGGCACCTATTTGGCATGGTTGGGGATACAGGCCCTTTGCTGCGGCGGGTCGTCCGACGGAGAGAGTACCGGTGGGGGCCGTGTTGGGCTTGCCATGGCCGCGCGGGATGGGTTGATGACGTCTCTTTTGAATCCCAAATTAATGATCTTTTTTCTGGCCCTATTCAGCCAGTTCGTCTCTCCTGACATGCCCTGGACGGTCAGTCTCGTGATGGTGCTGACGGCCACCGTGATCGATGGGGGCTGGTACTGCCTGGTGGCCACTCTCCTGTCCCGTAGGGGTACCCTGGATTGGCTGAGGCATCACTCCCTCCTCTTCGATCGGGTCACCGGAACCATTTTATTACTTTTGGCTCTTCGCGTCTTCACCTTATGACCTAAAAGTTGCAAGCGTTCTTTGGCCGGATGTGCACGGGGCCACCGCTGATCCTGACGGATCGTCGGTGGCCCCTTTTATTATGAGGTAGCGGGCTGTCCCCTGGCCGCTACTGGCCTGTTCTATACGAAAAAGAGGCTCCAGATGAGGGCGAGGATACCGGAGAGGAGGAGGTGGCTTTCGATGAGGAATTCGAGTTGTACCCCTGCCAGGACGAAGGATTTCTGGTAGGCGATGTACAGGGCGTACATCATGAGGGGGCAGATCCAGAGAATGAAGCCAAGGGGGCTGAAGATACCCAAGGCGCTGAAGATGGGGAGCATGAGAGCCAGGGTGATGAGGAGGTTCTTTAAGCTCCGCACCGTTTTTTTATCCCCCAGTATAATGGGGAAGGTCTCTTGTCCCACGATGCGGTCCCCTTGCATGTCGAGAATATCGAAGAAGACCGTTCGGGAAAAGACGATGCCAGCGGCCAGAATGAGGGCGGGTAGGGTGGAGAGGGAGAAACCTTCGGGGCTGGTCAGGGCCGGTAGAAGTGCGGTGACGACTCCCCATGCCACGGTGATGAGGATGGTTTTTGAGCCGGGGATATCCCGCAGGCAACGGTACCTGCCCTTAAAAAAACGGTTGGGGATGAGGGGAGCGTTGTAGGAGAGGCCGGCAAGGCTCATGGCCAGAAGCATGAGAAAGGGGAAGAGCCCCTGGCTGTAAGCGAGGAGTAGGCCGATGCCCCCGGCGATGAAGGCTCCGGCGGCCAGAGGCCACTTATTGCGGTCGTAAAAAAAGGCCCGTTCCGGGTCGTTGTACCGGTCCGATGAGATGGCGGTGAGGTGGTTGAAGATGTGCATGGATAGTACGTAGAGCATGGCCACGGCGGTGGGGATCAGCCAGTCTTGCACCCCTTGAAGCACCGAACAGGCGTAGGAGAGGGAGGCGGCGCCCAGGGCGAGGTAGACGTTACTTCGTAATAGGCCCATTTTAAGGGTCGATACGGGGATGCCAAAGAGGCTTTTTTCGCTGGCCGTGCCACTTTCGATGGCACGAAAGACCTTGTTGATAATCCAGTTGGGCGTTGAGGCTCCGGCGGTGATGGCCACGGAATTGAGGCCTTTAAGTTGGGAGATATCCAGCTCGTCGATATCTTCGATATGGAAGGTGAGCTTGCCGGATTTTTCGGTTAATTCGGCCAGCCGTTGTGTATTTCCGCTGTTCTTCCCCCCCACCACCACCACGGCATCTACCGTTTGGGCGATGGCCAGGATATCGGCCTGCCTCTTCTCCGTGGAGTCGCAGATGGTGTCAAAGGTGAGGTAGTGGGCGTAGGTGTGGGTGATCCACGCCTTGACTTCGTTGTAGAAGGGGACGCTCTGGGTGGTCTGGGCCACGATGATGGCATTTTCAAAAGAGGGGAGGGCTTTGACCTCCTCTAAGGTCTCCACTACGTGGCCGAGACCGTAGGCGTAGCCGTTGAGTCCGATCACCTCCGGGTGGTCCCGGTCACCGACGATGATGATGTGGTGACCTTTCTTTGCGTAGCGATGAATGATGCGCTGGACTTTGATGACCCGTGGGCAGGTCGAGTCGATGACGGAGAAGCCCGCCTCCTTTAAGGCGATTTTCGCCTCCGGGGGGACTCCGTGGGCGCGGATGACCACTGTGCCCTCTCCCTGTTCGGGAATGTCTTTGATGGCGGGGATTCCCTTTTTCTTCAGGAGATCCAGGACCTGGGGGTTGTGAATGAGGGGTCCATAGGTACAGATGGGGCTTTTCTGGTTGTTGGAGGCGTCCAAGACTGTATCCACAGCCCGTCTAACGCCCATGCAGAATCCGGCGGTTTTTGCGATGATAATCTTCATTTATACAGGTTCCAGAAGGGAGAGGAGGCGATTGAAATCCTCGTCCCCATAAAATTCAATTTCAAGTGAGCCTTTTTTTCCCCGTTTTTTGATCTGGACCTTAGAGCCCAGCCGAAGGGTGAGGCGCTCGGATATGGTATCGAGCTGGAGCTGGTACTCAGACGGCGTTTTCGGATCTTTTTTGGGGACGCTGGCATTTAAGCGCCGCACCAGGGCTTCGGTCTGTCTGACGGAGAGCCCTGCGTCCATGAGGGTGCGAAATGCATCTGTCTGGATGCGGGTGGTCTCCGCGCCGAGAAGGGCCCGTGCATGCCCCATGGTGAGGCGGCCTTCTCGAATAGAGATCTTAATTTCCGGGGGGAGGTTTCGCAGACGCAGAAAATTGGCCACGGTGGGACGGCTTTTTCCGACCTTGGCGGCGGTCTCCTCCTGGGTGAGCCCAAAGAGTTCCATGAGCCGATGGTAGGCATCGGCCTCCTCCATGGGATTTAAGTTCTCCCGCTGGATATTCTCCACGATGGAGAGCTCGAGGAGCTGGGTATCGGAGATCTCACGGATGAGGACGGGGACCGTCTCGAGTCCCACCATCTTTGCCGCGCGTAGGCGCCTCTCCCCGGCCACCAGTTCGAAGGCACCGGCCTCTATGGGGCGTACCAGCAAGGGCTGAATGATGCCCTGTTCGGCGATGGAGCTGGCCAGGTCTGAGAGTTCGGCATCGGCGAAGGTGTGGCGAGGCTGGTAGCGGTTGGGGGTGATGCGATGGATCTCGCATCGAATAAATTCGCGGGGCACCGTGGCCGCTACGTTCGCACGGCTATCTGGAATCAAGGCAGAGAGGCCCCGTCCCAGCCCTTTTTTTTTTCGTGATCGGGCGGGTGTTGTCATGATGGATGCTTACCATTTTTTGTTGGGTGTGGGTATCGGTCGGGCAGTGAAAGGGGGCGCGGGCCAGGGATCCTAAAAAACGGCCATCACCTTGTAATGACCTCCTCGGCCAGGGAGAGATAGCTTTTGGCACCCACGGAGGAGGGGGCATACATAAAGATGGGTTCTCCATAGCTGGGGGCCTCGGAGAGGCGAACGCTTCGGGGGATATAGGTGGTGAAGATCAGCTCTTTAAAATGTTTTTCCGCCTCATCGGCCACCTGGAAGGAGAGGTTGGTTCGGCGGTCAAACATGGTGAGCAGGATACCGCCGATGTGAAGAGGCGGGTTTAGACTGGTTTTTATCCGGTTGACCGTATCCATGAGCTGGCTCAGCCCTTCCAGGGCGTAAAATTCGGTTTGTAAGGGGACTAAAAGGGCGTCGGCCGATGTCATGGCGTTTAGGGTGAGAAGGCTTAAGGATGGGGGACAGTCGATGATGATGTAGTCGTAGCTGTCCCCGATGCCTCCGATAAACTCTCGCATTATCGTCTCTCGGCTTTCATGGGCCATCATTTCGACCTCAAAACCGATGAGTTCAACCCGGGAGGGGATGATGGAGAGCCTCGGGATCGCCGTGGTATGGATCAAATCTTTTGGATGCACCTCACCGATGAGGCCATGGTAGAGACTCTGTCGAAGGGTCGATTTGTCGATTCCCATGCCGGTCGTGGCATTGGCCTGGGGGTCGCAGTCTATCAGTAGCGTATTTTTTCCGATCTGGGCCAGGGCGGCTGATAGGTTGATTGACGTGGTGGTTTTACCTACACCACCTTTCTGGTTTGCTATGCAGATAATCTGTGCCATGGTCGACAAGATTAGCATAAAAAAGGGGTTTTGCAAAGGGGATGAGTAAAAAACTAGGGGACTAAAAATGACTTTATATTGGGTCTCTTATCTCTTTTTTTTGAGGCCTCCCTCGGCGGGTGATTTGTATAAAATGATGGATAGGTCTTGTAACGGGTATGCTACAATTCAGGGATGCCGGGCAGTGAGCGTGGCTTCGATAGAGACCCTTAGGGTGAGGTTTGCATGGTAAAAAGAGGGCAGGTATTTTTTAGGACCGTCTGTATGGCGATGGGGTTTATCTTTTTTTTCGGCCAGGCCGCCTCGGCCATCACTATCCGAGAGGAGAATGAGGTGGCGGCCGAGTTTATCCGCATGGTGCGATCCAGGTATCGTATTATCGATGATCCTGGGGTGAATACCTATATTAAGGCTCTGGGAGAGCGCATCTTATCGGCCTTTCCCGCACCCCCCTTCGGGTATCATTTTTATGTGGTGGACAGTGACGTCTTTAATGCCTTTGCCGGGCCGGGGGGGCATGTCTTTATCAATAGCGGGCTCTTAAAGGCCCTGCCCAATGAAGAGGCCCTGGCAGGGATCATCGCCCATGAGATCTCCCATGTGCACAGTCGCCATATCTCCGATCGTATCGAACGTTCCAAGAAGATCGGGGCGGGCACCCTGGCCGGGGTAGCCGCGGGTATTTTGCTTGGGATATCGGGCAATGTCACCGCAGGAGGGGCCCTCACCATGGGGTCTCTTGCCGGATCTCAGACGGCGGCGCTCTCCTACAGTCGAGACGATGAGATGCAGGCCGATCAGGTGGGGATGAGTTATATGATGGCGGCGGGATACGGCGGAGAAGATATGCTTTCAGCCCTTCAGACCCTTCGTGGTAAGCAGTGGTTCGGGCCCAGCGAGATACCCACCTACCTCACCACCCACCCCGCCCTCGAGGCGCGTATCGTCTATATTAGTAACTGGATCGATGCCCATAAAGAGGAGATTGCCGCCCGGAGAAAGGTGATCGATTCTGCCCCCTTTTTAAAGGCGAAGGCCCGCTTAACGGCCCTTTACACCCCGGTGGATGTGGCCGAGAGGCAGCTGAATCTGGCCCTTGAGAAGGGGGAGGTCCCCTTATATACCGAGTACGGATTGGGGCTTCTCATGGACCGGAAGGGCGATTATGAGGCGGCGGCCATCCATATGCGGAATGTCTTGGCCAAGAGAGCCTTCGATGTCGATGCCTTGAAAGGCTTGGGGCAGATCTATTTTAACCAGGGAAAATACACGGCGGCACGCCCCCTCCTCGAGGGGGTGATGAGTATGGATCCTGAAGATTTTGAGGGGAACCTCTTGCTGGGCCGCCTCTTTATTAAAGAGGGGCGCTACGATGCGGCGGTGAACCGTCTGACACCTCTGGTGCAAGATTATGGTCCCGGTGTCCAGGCCCACTATGCCCTCGGGAACGCCTTTTCCAAACTGGGAAAACCCTTTGACTCGTATTACCACCTGGGCCTTTTTTATCGGGGGGTCGGGGATCTTCGCAATGCGGTTTTTCAGCTGACACGTGCCAGAAAGATGGCACCGGATGCGGTCACTCGAAAGGAGGTGGCGACGATTTTAAAGGAGATACGCGGGAAGAAGGGGGCGGCGAGAGAGGCCGAGAAAGAGGAGTCGGGTGACGGGAAGACGGGGTGGGCTTTTTTTTGATATGAGCCGTAGGGTGTGGGTTTTATTCGTAAGGGGGCCGCTCTCCATTTTGGGAGAGCGGCCCCTTGTATTTTAAGGCGGTGAGGGGGTGCCCCGCCTTATCTATTTATCCGCGGCGCGATCGAAGTGGGAGAACTTCATGGTGAAGTTCCCGCGTCCCTGGGTGGCGGAGCGAATGGAGGTGGAGTAGCCGAACATCCGTGAGAGGGGTACGGCGGCGTGGATCTCCTGGATACCGGCGTTGGGGTTGATGGCCTCGATTTTTCCACCCCGGGAGTTGAGATCCCCGATCACCTCACCCATGAAGTCATCGGGGACAAAGACCTCTACGGCCATCATGGGCTCCAGGAGGAAGGGGGCACCATTTGAGAGGGCCTCGCGCATGGCCATGGAGGCGCTGATGGAGAAGGCCAGATCGGTACTCTGACCTTCCCGGGTTCCGATTTCGGTGACCGTGGCTTCCACATCCACAACGGGGTACCCGAGAAGGGTACCGCTGTCCAGGGCATCCATGACCCCTTTTTCGATGGCGGCCAGGTGGTTTGCGGGCAGGGCCTCTTCGGCAAGGGCCGAGACAAAGCGGTTGCCCTCCCCCAGTCCCATGGGGGTGAGGGCGATGGAGACCTTGCCGAAGTGGGTCTGTCCCGCCATCTCCCGGTCGAAGGTGCCCGTGCCCTTGGTTTTTTCGGCGATGCTCTCCCGGTAGACCACCTGGGGTTTGCCCACGTTGACGTCGGTGTGAAATTCGCGCTGCATGCGGCTGATGATGATCTCTAAGTGAAGTTCACCCATGCCGGAGAGAATGGTCTGGCCGGTGTCTTCATCGGTACGCACCTTGAGGGTCGGATCTTCGGTGGTAAATTTTTTCAAGACCTCTTCAAGTTTGTCCTGATCTGCATGGGTCTTGGGCTCCACGGCGATGGAGATGACAGGCTCGTAGGTGTCGATGCGCTCCAGAATCACCGGATGATCCATGGTGCAGAGGGTGTCCCCCGTGGAGGTGTCTTTAAGTCCGACGATCCCCACGATGCTTCCGGGCCCTGCCTCCTCTACCCGCTCTTTTCGGTTGGCGTGCATCTGAAGGATGCGGGACAACTTCTCTTTTTTCTCTAAGAGGGGGTTGTATACCTCGCTGCCTGCGATGAGTTTTCCGCTGTAGATTCTCGCAAAGGAGAGCTTTCGTCCCTCGATCATGGAGACCTTGAAGACGAGGGCGGAGAGGGGCTCTTTGGCACGCTGTTCGAAGGTGATGGCCTCCCCGGTCTTGGGGTCAATGCCGTGGGCCGAGTCAATATCGATGGGGCTGGGTAGATAGTCACAGATGGCGTTTAGAAGGGGTTGGATTCCCTTGTTGCGCAGGGCGGTGCCACACAGCACGGGAACGATGGAGAGATCGATGGTCCCCTTTCGCAGGGCCGTCGTGATCTGCTCGTTGGTGACCGGTTCCTCGGCGAGGTAGGCCTCCATGATCGCCTCATCCACATCTGAGAGGGCTTCGATCATGGCATCGCGCCATGTCTCTGCCTCGTCCATCATGGATTCGGGGATGGGCCCTGTTTCGTATTCGGCCCCCAGGGATTCGTCGTTCCAGGCGATCATCTCCATGGTGATGAGATTGATGACGCCAAGAAATTCATCCTCGGCCCCTACGGGGATCTGAACGGGTACGGGGTTGGCCCCCAGTTTCTCACGGATGGCGGTTACCGCCGTAAAGAAGTTGGCACCGGTGCGGTCGAGTTTGTTGATGAATGCGATGCGAGGCACCTTGTACTTGTCGGCCTGACGCCACACCGTCTCGGATTGGGGCTGTACCCCGCCCACGGCACAGAAGACGCCGATGGCCCCGTCTAAGACGCGTAAGGAGCGCTCCACCTCGATGGTAAAGTCCACATGGCCCGGGGTATCGATGATCTGGATCTGCTTTTTATTCCAATGGCAGGTGGTGACCGCAGAGGTAATGGTGATGCCGCGTTCCTGCTCATCGGTCATCCAGTCCATGGTCGCTTCACCATCATGGACCTCTCCGATCTTGTGGGAGCGTCCGGTGTAGTAGAGGATGCGTTCGGTGACGGTGGTCTTGCCCGCATCGATGTGGGCCATGATGCCAATATTTCGTATCTGCTCGATCTTTGTCTGTTTCATGTCTGCGTGCTTTTCCTGGTGACGTCGAAAAGAGCCCCTCCCCTTGCCGCGACACGTTCGATTCCGTGGGGCCGAACGTGTCGCGGCAAGGGGCACTGCTTAGGTGCCGGACTCTTTTGCGAATTTTTTGGTGTAAGTAAGGTGGTAGACCACCCTAAAATCTATCGATAAGCTCTATTTTGTCACAGCGTGGCCTTATATGTCTGGGCTTTTTCGCTGATCATTTCCTTTTTTTGGTGCCCTGGGTGCCTCTCCTTCCCCCCTCTTTTTTTACTTTTTTACCGTACCAGATGCATGTCGGGCTTCAGGGGTTCTGAGATGTCGATGTGGCCGGACAGGGTCTCGGCCGGATTTCCCTCGATGAGGATGTGCACGGCATCAATCTCCGGGATGTTGACGGCCAGGGAGTTTACCACCGAGTAGATGGCGAGACACTCTGCCGACGTGCCCTGGGGTATCCCCCGGACCTCCTGGGAGAAGTCCACCACCGCTACCTTGGGGTCCGTCATATAGATGGCCCGTAGACGGGTGGTGGGGGGGAGCGTTCGTGTGTGGCCGCTCTCCGGTCCTTCGATGAGGCTATGAATAATTTTGCGACTCAGTTGCCAGGGATCCTTGGCCGTGGAGATGGTTCGATCCTCAGAGGTCAGGAAACGTCCCCCCTGATCCGTGAAGTAGAGGAAGATACTCTCCTCTTCGATGCGGTTGGAGGCGAGGGTACTCACAGGTATGGCAGGCGCTTCAGGTATGGCGGCGTCAGACTTCATGAGAAGGGAGACGATGGCGACAACCACCAGAGTGGCCGCTGCGGCGGCCATAAATACCCGGGTTTGTCCTTTGCCGTTTTCAGTCATGTCTGAATACAGATCCTTACGATGAAAAAAGTGGGCGGTTTTGCCCTCTTGGGCCCTAAGGCTGACTGATAGAGAGGCCGCGGAACCATCATGACAATCCGATGCACAGCGGCTTTGGGAGGCGATGGGGACGGTTCTCGCCGATGGATGCCGTGATAAGACAGCAAAATTTAGGCTATAATGGGAAGGTTGTCAAGAAAGAGGGGGGGATTGTTCCGATATTCAGATATTTTAGGCGAGGCGTGCCGAATAAGGGAGATCTCTCCGGTGGGTGACGGGGCGGTGGGTATCACATCTATGGTGATTAGGTGTCGATGTGCCCGGGGCGTGGGAAGGGGGCCTCTCGTGGGGGAGCGCCTCTTTTGACGGGGGTACTCATCTCTCTGGGTGAATCTTCCCGCGTCATCGCCGCCTTCTCTGTGATTTGTCACCATATTTTGAGGCTTGTCGTTGTTATTTCTCGGAAAAAGGGATATATACGCGCCTTATGGCAGGATATGGATAGACTCTGGATGCGGGAAGGGAGATGAGAGAAGCGATGGATTCAGGAAGAGGTGATGGGGTGAAAGGGGAGTGGAGCAATCTGATTCAGGTATTTACCTGTCCAGAAGATGAGGCAACGCGGGCCGTTTTGGTTCACCATATGCGGCAGATCCTCTTTGAACTCCATGATTTTTTGATTCAGAATGTGGGGATTACCGAGGCGGTGAGTTTAAAGAAGATCTCGGATCGATGTACCGATACCGTCTTAAATCGTGAGCCTGAGAAGCGGCTGGCCGATGTGATCACCGATGTGTTTCAAGAGATTGCGCCCCATGCCGTTAATGTGGCCTCCCCCTATTTTGTGGGGCATATGACGGCGGCCATTCCCTATTTTATGGTGCATCTAAAGGCCATTGTCGCCGCCTTGAATCAGAATGTGGTCAAACTTGAAACCTCCAAACTGCTCTCCGTCCTGGAGAAGCAGGTGATGGCCAAGGTGCATCGTTTGATCTACGGAAATGATGAGGCCTTTTATCGGGAACATGTACAGAATACCCACACCTCCCTGGGCTCCTTCACCGAAGGGGGCACCACGGCAAATCTAACGGCCCTTTGGGTGGCACGAAATAAAGCCCTGGGCCCCTGTGGTACCTTTAAAGGGGTGGAATCCGAAGGGCTGGCTGCCGCCTATGCGGCCCATGGCATCGATCGGTGTGTGGTGCTCGTCTCCCGTCGCTGCCACTACTCCCTTCGGAAGTGCGGTGGGATTTTGGGGATCGGTAACGCCAATATTATTTCGGTGCCCGTCGATGGCACCAATCATATGCGGGTGGATTGTCTGGCCGAGATGATCGATGGGTTCAAAAAAGAGGGGCGAGTCAAGGTGATGGCCGTGGTGGCGGTGGTGGGGACCACAGAGACCGGTAACGTGGATCGTCTCGATGAGATCGGAGCCATCTGTCGCCAAGAGGGGATCTTTCTCCATGCCGATGCCGCCTGGGGTGGACCCACCCTCATGTCTGAGACGTATGCCCCCCTCCTTGACGGCATCGATGGGGCGGATTCCGTGGCCATGGATGGCCACAAACAGTTCTATATGCCCATGAGCTGTGGCATGATTTTTTTTAAAGATCCCACCAGTCTCGATGCCGTGGCCTACAATGCCAACTATATTATTCGAAAGGGGAGCGTGGATCTGGGCAGCAAGACCCTGGCCGGTTCCCGTGAGGCCAACTGTCTGATTCTCGATAGCGCCTTTAAAATCATGGGCAGTCGTGGCTACGGCATGCTCATCGACCATGGCATCGAGCTGGCCCGAGACTTTGCCGAAGAGATTCAAGGACGGGACCTCTTCCAACTGGTGACGGCCCCGGAGCTGAATATCCTCACCTACCGTATCTGCCCCCGTGCCATGCGGGAGGAGCTGGCCACGGCCTCCCCAGAACGGATCTTAGCGCTTAATGACCATTTGAATGAGGTGAACCGGACCCTTCAGCAGGAGCAGCGGGAGGCGGGCAATAGTTTCGTCTCCCGTACCGTCCTCGAACTGGAGACGGTGTTTCCGGGGTCCCCCACCGGAAAGGTGGTGGTGCTTCGCAGTGTTCTCATGAATCCGTTGACCACCTTAGATATATTGCGTGATATTTTAGATGAGCAAGAGGCCCTCTACGCAGACTGGTGCGAGGGTGCCATACCTAAGAAGGGGCGATGCCGGGTAGGGAAGGGCTAACGTGGGCAAAAGGGCCTGCGTCCAGTTCACTTGAAAAAAAATCGACGTGCCATGGGGGCACGTGACGAACCTTTTTTAAAGTTGAGATGAGATGATATTTTTTGAAACACCGGGAAAGAGCAATACCGACGATGTCTTACGATGTGTGAAAGAGCGGGGGGAGGCCTTGGGCATTCATACCTGCGTCCTGGCTACGACCCGTGGTGCCACCGCAGAGCGGGCGGCCGAGATTCTTACAGGGTTTAATATCGTCGCCGTTACCCATTTTACAGGCATTAAGGAGGCCAACATCCAGAAGCTTTCCAGCGACAAGCGGGCGGCGTTGGAGGCCTCAGGGGTGACGGTACTCACCTCCGGTCACCCTTTTTATGGTATCGGCCGTGCTGTACGTCACCGGTTTGACACCTTTCAGGTGGATGAGGTGATCGCCGAGACCTTGAAGCTCTTCGGGGTGGGGGTCAAGGTGGCCGTGGAGGTGAGCCTCATGGCGGCCGATGCTGGCCTCATCACCACGGGTGAGGCGGTTCTCTGCGTGGGAGGGACGGGGGCCGGTGCCGATACCGCCGTCGTTCTCAATGCCGTGAATACCGGTGATTTCTTTGCCTTAAAGATTCGTGAGATACTCTGCAAGCCCATGCCTTAAAGGTATTTCCCGCGTGATTTATCCTTTTTATGGTGAACGTAACCAGAAAAAGGGCCACCAGGTTAGTGACCATGACGGGCCTTTGGTCCCTCATGGTCACTATTAAATCCTATTTGGCAACCTTTTGTAAAAGGTTGGTTCCCGGCAGGGCCAACCGAGGCGATATGTTCGCCAGATTGCCTCCGGCGATGTGGCCGCAGGGCCCCTCCTTCTTTTTCCTTCACTTTTTACAGATCGTCTCCCGCTGGATATCCGGTAGCTTCTCCGTGAGGCTCAGTATCTCGGCGTCCTCGTTAATCCAGTGCCTGAGATTTCCCAGGAGATTGGATGCATAGGGGCTCTGGCCTCCGTTGGCCAGGGTGGCGTTAACCCAGAGTCCTTCTCTGTATGTGCTGACAAGGCCTGCCTCCTCAAGAATTCTCAGGTGCTTGCTTGTCGAGGATTGGGCGATGCCAAGGATGGTGTGGATTTCACAGACACACATCACTTTTTGTTCCAATATCTTGAGTATCTTGATGCGCACGGGATCTGAAGCCGCCTTCATGACCTTTACCAACTCTTTCATTCATCGCTCCTATAAATCGTTTTTTGGGAATGCTATATGCCCCCTTTCTCTTTGTCAAGGTGGCGTGATGGTTGCCCTGAGGGGGTCAGGTAAGGGGCCTATGAACTATGGTGGGGAGCGGTTGTGGGCAGAAAAACGTATTGACAGATGGGGGCCTGTATCGCTATATTCCGATTTGGCTATATAATGAGAGCCGGGAGAATGGGACTATAGAGATGGCGGATGATGGTTATCGTCTCTTTTGTACCCAAATTATTTTGGAGCCGTGATCAGGCAAAAAGGGGCACGCGGAGGTGTTATGAGATTAAAATCGATAATGGATACCCATGATGAGGGAGACAAGGCGGGTCTCTTATTTTTTTTAACCCTGGTTCTGGGTGCTGTGGCCCTTTACCTATGGTGGACACTCTATCACCTATTGCCAGCCATTGCCTCGTGGGCCACCTACACGCTTCTCTCCATCGAGAAAGGCTCTCATCTCGGGGCCTCCGTGGAGTTTTTGCTCTATGATACCCCCAAAGTTCTCATGCTCCTCTTTATTGTGGTCTTTGGAGTGGGCATTATCCGCAGTTTTTTTACCCCCGAAAAGACCCGGGCCTTCCTCTCCGGGAGGAGTGAGTTTGCCGGAAATATCCTGGCAGCTATATTGGGTATTATCACCCCTTTTTGCTCCTGTTCGGCGGTTCCCCTCTTTATCGGTTTTGTCACGGCCGGTGTGCCTTTAGGGGTGACCTTCTCCTTTCTCATTGCGGCGCCCATGGTGAATGAAATCGCCCTAGGCTTGCTCTACGGCCTTCTGGGGTGGAAGGTGGCAGCCATCTATCTGGGCACTGGTCTTTTTATCGCCATTTTTGCCGGGTGGATCATCGGACGCTTGAAACTCGAGGGTGAGATCGAAGGGTGGGTGACCGAGGCACAATCTGCGAGCCTTGCCATGGAGGAGGAACGTTTAAGCTGGAAGGATCGCCTCGTATACGGGTGGGATGCGGTGGTGGAGATCATGGGCCGGGTCTGGGTCTATGTGATCTTAGGTATCGCCGTGGGTGCAGGCATCCACGGTTTTGTACCGGAGGGTGTTATGGCCGCCATCATGGGGAAAGGGTCCTGGTGGTCGGTGCCCCTTTCGGTCATCATCGGTGTCCCCATGTACTCCAATGCCGCCGGTATCATCCCCGTTGTGGAGGCTCTCCTGGGAAAAGGGGCCGCCCTGGGCACCGTTTTGGCCTTTATGATGAGCGTTATTGCCCTCTCACTGCCGGAGATGGTGATCTTGAGAAAGGTGCTTAAGCCCAAGTTGATCGCCGTCTTTATAGGGGTCGTGGCCACCGGTATCCTCTTTGTCGGTTATCTCTTCAATATGATGATCTAAGAGGGGCGCGCCATTCCACGCACGTGGCTTCGCCGCTGGAGGTCGTGCAGTGAACGCTTACCTCCGGCGGCGAGGTGAGCCACCTCGAAAGCAATTGACCGCTGCGCTTTGCCCCTCGTTCCTCGGGACAAATCACAGCGCTATTCTTGTGAAATTCGTCTATCTGTTTTTTGTCAGAGCCCTAAGTGATTCGGGTGGGTAGGCTCCGCCGTATCTCTAATTTTTGTAAACAGTGACGGCCATATATTGGGGTGCAAACGACTAAAATAGACGTTTTTTCGATTAAATCGACACGCCCAGCCCTGCCGGGGGCCACCCGTTTGCCAATTTTTATAAACGGGGGTTGCCAAATAGAATTTAATAGTGACCATGACGGGCCTTTGGCCCGTCATGGTCACTCACTTGGGGTCCAGAGGCCCAGTCCCTGGCCAACCGAGGCCCTTTTTCTGGTTACTTTAACCATAGAAGGCATTTTTTTTAAAAAAACCACCGGAGACCTTAGGGAGAGACTCTTTGAATCACAATAGAATTGTTATATTGTTGGGGCTGCTTGGATTTATAGTGATGGCCGATAACTGGGTGATTTCACCCATTCTTCCCGCCATTTCGGAGAGTTTAGGCATCCCTATTGAAAAAGCAGGGCTCTTGATTACGGCCTATATGATCCCTTTTGGGATTTTTCAGCTAATATTTGGGCCCTTGGCGGATCGCTTCGGGAAAAAACAGATCATCACCTTCTCCCTCACATTTTTTACAGTGGCCACCGGACTGTGTGCCCTGGCCGGTAATCTGATTGATCTCGCTTTTTACAGGGCATTGACGGGTATTTTTGCCGCATCGGTTATGCCGATCTCCCTGGCATTCATTGGCGATCTTTTTCCGGTGGAAAAACGACAGATGGCCATCGGGACCTTTATGGGTATCGCCTTCTTGGGACAGGGACTCAGCATGATCACAGGGGGGGCTATCTCCTATTTTCTTGACTGGCGGGGGGTCTTTGTAGTGTATGCACTCCTCTCATTGGTTCTCTTGGGGCTGCTCATTAAAAATTACAGTCAATTGCCCGACACGAGGAACCCTGAAAGTAAATTCGTGGCACAGTATATGACCCTCTTGTCGAATCGTAAGAGTCTTTATACGTATATCCTGATTTTCCTTGAGGGAATGTTCATCCTGGGTAGTTTCTCTTATCTGGGCGCCTATATCGCGACGGCATATTCGTTTAATTACCTGATCATTGGGGCCATCATGACCGCTTTTGGTTTCATGTCTCTCGTGGGCGGCCGTCTTGCCGGGGTGCTTGTTTTAAAGAGGGGGCCGCGGGCTATCCTCACCCTGGGGTTGGTTTGTGCCATGGCTGCAGAGGTTATGTTCTATTTCGCGGGTCACTATCTGGGTGTGTTGATTGCCGGTGTGGGGCTCTTGGGGGTGGGGTTTATCTTTACCCATTCGACCCTGCTGGCCCGGGCCAGCGAATTTGCCGAAAAATCACGGGGTACGGCTATGTCCCTTGTGGCCTTCTCTTTCATGGGAGGGGGCGGTATCGGAACGGCCGTGGGAGGGCACCTTGTATCCCTATACGGTTTTTCCATGCTTTTCCTGGTGTGTGGTGCCCTCTTGGGGGGCACTCTGATCGCCAGTTTTTTTCTTATTCACGACGTGGATAGCCCCGAAGAGCCCTGTCCTGGGTTGGAATATCTGTAATGACAAAATAAAGCCCCTTGTTTAGGGGGATTCTGCCCCTTCCATCTGGTTGCAGAGTCGTTTGATTTCGTCGATATTGCCCATGACCACAAGGGTCATGCCCGTGGTCAGACGGGTCTCGGTTTTGGGGTTGAAGATGGTGGACGCTTCGTCCTTCAGGCCGAGGACGAGGATGTCGTGTTTGGCTTGAAGGTCGATCTCAGAGATGCGCTTTCCAGCCAGGAGAGACCCCTTGCCGACGGGGAGTTCATGGATTCGTAAGGGGCCTTTTTCACTTCGAAGCATCTGATCGAGAAAATCCACGGCAGCGGGTCGGATCATCTCAGAGGCCATGCGCAGTGCCCCGATGGCGGTGGGAGAGACGATACTGTTGGCTCCTGCCATGCGGAGTTTGGCCTCCATCTTGGGCTCCTTTGCCTGGGCAATGATGCGAAGATCCTTATTCATCATGCGAGCCGTCATGGTGGCGTAGAGGGTATCCCTATCCTGGGCCAGGGCGATGACCACCCCCTTGGCCTTTAAGATACCTGCCTTCTCAAGATTTGTATCGTCGGTGGGGTCCCCCTCGATGTGGAGCAGGGTGCGGTCGTGGGGTCTCCCGCTCTTTAATTCGCATGCCTGTCCGATGATGACCACCTCCTCTCCACAGGTGATTAGCTCTTCGGCCAGGGCGCGCCCCGTCTCTGCCCCGCCTAAGAGGATGATGTGTCCGGTGAGGCGGCCTATCTTTTTGTTCATGCGACTTCTCCTTCGAACGCCGGAAAGTTCTCCCTCGATCAAGAGGGCGGTGATGGAACTGATGGCATAGAGAATAAATCCCATACCCACAGTGATAAGACCCATGGTGAACATCTGGGCGATAATGCTGCTGGAGACGTCGAGTACCTCCCCATATCCGACACTGGTGATGGAGATGACCGTCATATAAAGGCAGTCGATAAATCGCTCCTGCCCTTTAAATATCAGGTAGTACCCGGAGGTGCCGATGGCGATGACCAGCAGAATCACCAGAAGAAAGGTGGTGAGCCGTTTTTGGATCATGGATGCACTCCTTAAAGGATAAATACGCCTCGGTTTAGATCATATTCTCCATGGGCGTCGATATTTTTTTAAAAAAAGGGCCTCTTTTCCGGTGAGAGGCCTTTTTTTATTCGTCAGGCCATGGCCCTCTTACTCATCGTAACGATTCAGTTCCAAAAAAAACTTTCGATGGTTAACGTGATAAAAAACAGGCCTCCGGCGGCCAGGAGATAAATCCCCTGGACCCCAGGTTTGTGACTGTGACGGACCTTTGGTCCGCCACAGTCACTATAAAAGCTTATTTGGCAAGCCCATCCCATAAAAATTGGCAAACGGTTGGTTCCCGGCAGGATGGTTTACCCTAAGTTTCCTTCATCTATATTATCGTATCGGCTTAGAAAACCATGCGTAAAATGTATAGGGCGGATCGTTTATTAAAAAAGGGGGGGAGGGACGCCATGCTAGGATCGCTTTAAAATGCGTGGGAGGAACAGGGCACCGGGGATCGAGCTCCCCGGTGCCTTGCCATATGGGTATGCCAGGAAAACACTATCGTTTTAGGACCTAGTGTTTTTCTGCCTCGGCAAAGCCGAGCTCAAATGCCTTGAGATTCGTCTCCACAAAGGCCTTCTTGGTTTTTGTTGCGATGGCCTCACAGATGGCCTCTGAGGTGATGGGGAGGACCCCTGTTTGGATCAGGGCGCCCAGGAGCACCATGTTGACGGAGAGGGCATTGCCCGCCTCTTCGGCAAGTTTGACGGCATCAAAGGCGATGAGGCGCATGGTCTTCTCGGCGAGGAGGGTGGTGACGGTGTCGATCTCCGGGTAGACCCCTTTCCCGAGGGCCACGGTAAAGGGGGGCAGGGGAGAGAGGTTGGTGATGGTAACCGTCTCTTTCTTGCAGCGTCCCAAGGCGCGCAGGGCCTCGGAGGGCTCGAAGCTGACGAAGACGTCGGCTTCGCCATTGGAGATGATGGTGCTTTCCGCATCACCGAAGACGATGGAGGACTCTACCACGCCGCCCCTCTGGGCCATGCCGTGGATTTCACTCATATGTACGGGGATGCCCTGAATGAGGGCCGCTTCTCCCAGAACATGGGATGCGAGGAGGTTGCCCTGGCCGCCCACCGCCACGATGATCAGTCTTTTGGTATCCATAATGATCTCACCTTAAATATACGTGGTAAGGCAGATAAGATAAGGGGAGAGGATCTTAAAAACATCCTCTGGGTCCCCCTTTTTTTTCTTATCGCCTTGAAAGTTTATGACGACGGCCCCCCTTTCTTTTTTAAAAAAAAGGGGGGCCGATGTGGTTTATGGCCGCCTATTTTTTGACGGGCACAATGGCATTTTCAGGGCAGATCTGGGCGCATATGGAGCACCCGGCACACATATCCTGGATGATACGGACACGGCCGTTTTCCACGGTGAAGGCGGGGCAGGCGATGGTATCGATGCAATCCCGGTGGTTCTTGCACTTTTCGGGATCAACCTGGAACTTTTTATCGGTGAGCTGCTTGAGGCTCTTGGCGTAGAGGGTGCACTTCTCTTTGGCAATGACCACCGATACGCCGTTAAAGTCCACGGCCTCTTTGATGGTTTTTGCGCTCTTTTTGAGGTTGTAGGGGCGGATCACGGAGACGTGCTTGACACCTGCGGCCCTTACGAGTCCCTCGATGTCGATGGCGTTGTAGCCGGTAAATCCCATCTCATCCATGTCCACGCCGGGGTTGGGCTGGTGGCCCGTCATGGCGGTGACGCGGTTATCGAGGATCACCAGGGTGAAGTTATGCTTGTTAAATACCGCATTCATAAGGCCCATGAGGCCGGAGTGAAAGAAGGTGGAGTCGCCCACGAAGGAGATGACCTTCTTGTCCGTCACGGTGGAAAAGCCCGCCGAGGTCCCGGTGGAGGCCCCCATGCAGAGGACGAAGTCCCCGGTGGACAGTGGGGGCATAAAGCCCAGGGTATAGCAGCCGATATCCGAGGGGAACATCACATCCATGCCTTCGGTGGCCTTCTTCACGGCGTAGAAGGTGGCCCGGTGGGAGCAGCCGGCACAGAGGTTTGGCGGTCGGTTGGGGATGTCGGGAACGCCGGCAAGATCCACGCTCTGGCTGGCCACGGGTGCCAGCTCGAAATAGGAGGCGAGGATGTTTCGTACCATCTTGGGGTCGAACTCGTAGAGACGGGAGAAGAGCCCCTCGCCTTTGCCGCCGATGGGAAGGGTGAGGCCATTCTCCTGGGCCACCGCTTTGACAGCCTCCTCCATGAAGGGCTCGCCCTCCTCGACGATGAGAACCTTTTCACACCCTTTGATAAAATCGTGGACCAGATTTTTGGGCAAGGGGTTGGCAAAACCCATGCGAAGGATCTTGACTCTCTTCGTGGCATCGAGATCGGCCAGGCCGTCTTTGACGTAACTGTGGCTGACGCCATTGACGATGACCCCAAAGGTTCCTGTCCCTTCTACCTTATTCAAAGGGGAGGTGCAGGCGATCTCTTCGGCCTTGGCAAGGTTTGCGAGGAGCTTGACATGGAGGCCACGGGAGACGGCGGGGACGGTCACGCATCGCATGGGGTCCCGGATAAATTCGCCCTTGGTGACAGGCGCCTTGATTTCGCCCAGCTCCACCACACCGGTGGAGTGGTTGATGCGGGTGGTGGTGCGAAGAATCACCGGTTCCCCGAGGGTCTCGGAGAGCTCGAAGGCAAATTTGGTCATCTCTTTGGCTTCGGCAACGGAAGATGGCTCCAGAAGGGGGAGGCCGGCGAGTTTGGCGTAGTAACGGTTGTCCTGTTCATTCTGGCTGGAGAACATAAAGGGGTCATCGGCGGTTAAGATCACCATGCCCCCTTTTATGCCGATGTAGGCAAGGGTCATCAAGGCGTCGGCCGCCACGTTCATTCCCACATGTTTCATCACGCACATGCTTCGTACGCCGCAGTTTGCAGCCGCTGCCGTCACTTCAACGGAGACTTTTTCGTTGATGCTATACTCGAAATAGAGATCGCTCTCCTTCGACATCTGAAAAAAGTTGAGAGAGATCTCCGACGACGGTGTCCCGGGATAAGAGGCGGTAAAGGCGGCGCCGGCTTCGATGGCACCCCGTGCAATGGCCTCGTTGCCCAGCATGAGCATCTTCTGGCCCGGATTGTCTGTGAGAAGCTTGTGCATGACAGAATTCCTTATGGCTGGTGTTGACGTTCGCGTTAAAGTTAAATCTTCATTTTTTAAACGCGATAGGTCCGAATGTCAAGGGTTTGGCCTCTAATGATCGGGGAAATCGGGGGCCGATGATTTTAAAGCGGCCCCTTTTCCCCTACCATCGAAGGGGAAGGGCCGGGCCGGAGCACTGGGGGTCATCGCCATGGTTTGGGGTAAAAAAAATGGGGAGGCTATGGCAGGTCCCCCCCTTTTTTTTGCCATGCAAGAAGAGGGGGGGCGGATTGGGGCGGATCGTTTTTTTTATAGTCATCATAATTAAAGAGTCCTTTTGGCATGGTTTTTTATACCACTAAGGTGCACCCTTTCGAGGGGGGTGTTCTTTTTGGTGCGGATGAGGGTAAAAAGCTTGTTCGTAAATGAACAAGATGTTCGTTTACAGGGGGAAAGGCGTGCGGAAATGTTCGGCTTGGAAAACCTTCTCATATCTATCTCCAAAACCCTTTACAATGCCGCAGCTTTTACATTATGACGGGGTGTAAATTGTTTAAGAATGGGCCCCCTGATTCTGTTTTCCTCAAGGGAACAGGTGTTTGAGAGGGAACCATGACATATATTTGAGCAACGGAGCCCATATTTTAGTGGCGATCCGGTTGCCGGGGAAGGTTGATAGACTCCATGAAAAAATCACTTGTGCTTGTTCTGGCCACTCGAAACAATGGAAAAACCGAAGAGATTCGGGCTCTCCTCTCCGGTCTTCCGGTGGAATTGAAAAACTTGAACGATTTTGGTCCCATCCCGGATGTTGTTGAGGATGGTGAGACCTTTGATGATAACGCCTACAAGAAGGCGAGCTTTACGGCGCGTGTTTTGGGCCTGCCAGCCATTGCCGATGATTCAGGATTGGTGGTGGAGGCCCTAAATGGTGAGCCGGGGGTCTATTCGGCCCGATATGCCGGAGAGGACGCCGATGATGCGGCCAATAACGCCAAGCTTCTGGAGGCGATGGCCGGTGTGACGGATAGGCGTGCGGCGTTTCAGTGTGTGATCTCCATTGCCGTCCCCACAGGGGCGGCACTGACCTATGAGGGCCGTTGTGATGGCGTCATCGCAGAGGCCCCTTCTGGGGCGGGCGGCTTCGGCTACGACCCCCTCTTCTACTGTCCCGATAAAGGCAAGACCTTTGCGGAATTGACGATGGAGGAGAAGGGAGAGATCAGTCACAGGGGCCAGGCCTTGAAAGATGTGGCGAATGAACTCAGCAAGATCCTTGTCTGGCTTGAGATTCATATGCCGGTTCAGGAGCGGTTCGAATGTAAGGGGTGTTGATTTCACCTTAAGTGACGGGATCATCTTGAACATCCATGGTGGCCGAAGGGAACGGGAGAGTGCTCTTCTCTTTCCGGGGACACCATAATAATTTAGACCGACAAATTTTATGACGTATTCAAATTCCAACGTATGATGCTTCTGGTGGGGGATGTCTTTGGCCGTTTGTTATAATCGCATGGGGTTGCGGTAAAATTACAGGTGGCGAGGTCGGATGTGGGGTACTGTCCGGCACCGAAGATGTCTCTATCGCTCTATTTTAAGGACGCATCATCATATTTTCAGGATCAGGATAAAATGGCACAGAAAAAAGAGATGATTGGGGGAATTGAGGTGTTCGGAGAGGCCATGGCCTTTCTCGAATCACGCACGGATGCTGAAACGTTTGCGAAACTGAAACAGATTCGCACTGAAGAGGCGGTGATCATCATCGCCAATGCAGCCAAGTTGTGCACACCGGATAGCATCTTCATTAACACCGGATCTGAGGCGGATGGTGCCTTTATTCGAAAGGGGGCCCTGGCCACCGGTGAAGAAGACGCACTTCCCATGCCGAAGCACACCATTCACTACGAGTTGAAAGAGGAGCAGGGGCGTATCACCGATCGCACCTTCTACCTTGCCGAGCCCGAAGAGAAGGTGAGCTCCCTTGCCAATCGCATCGATCGGAGTGAAGGTATCCTCGATGTGAAGGAGCGTATGGGTGGCATGATGAAGGGGATGACCATGATCGTGGGCCTTTATATGCGTGGCCCTGTGGGGGCCTTGGGCTCCAATCCCTCCCTTCAGATCACCAGCTCCTTTTACGTGACCCACAGCGCCGAGATGCTCTATCGAAACCGGTTTAGTGATTTTGACAATGAGGTGGATCGTCTCGGATACTTCTACACCAATATTCACTCCCAGGGGCTGAACCGCAGCGAAGATCTTCCCAACGCTCGCGTTTACATGGATATTCATGATCAGACCACCTACTCTATCAACTGCACCTACGCGGGCAACACCCTTCTCATGAAGAAGGGGAACCATCGATTCTCCGTGGCCAGGGCCGTGGCGAATCGGGGTAACGAGCTCTCAGAGCACATGTTTATCACCGGCATCGAAGGTCCCGGCCAGCGTATTACCTGGTTCGCCGGTGCCGCTCCCAGCGGGTGTGGTAAGACCACCACAGCCATGGCCGGTCACCACTTCGTGGGTGACGACCTGGCCCAGATGTGGATCGCAGACGATGGCACCGTACGCAGTATCAACCCGGAGAGCGGTATCTTCGGTATTGTAGAAGATGTGAACCTGGAAGGGGACCCCGGATTAATGCCCCTCTTGCGTGAGGAGAAGACCGAGGTGATCTGGTCCAATGTCCTCATCGATGATAACGGCCTGCCCCAGTGGACCGGAAATGGAGAGGCGGCACCCGTTAAGGGCCGTAACTTCCAGGGTGAGTGGGAAGCCGGTATGGTGGATGAGAAGGGCAAGCCTGTTCCCGTCTCCCATCCCAACTCCCGCGCCACCCTCGTGGCCAGCGCCCTGGCCAACTACGCCCCCGCCTCGGAAGATCCGGCAGGCGTGGAGACCAGTGTGATTACCTACTCCGGTCGTGATGCCGATACCATGCCCCCCGTCTGGGTGGCCAAGAGTTCCGATCATGGTGTGGCCATTGGTGCCTGTATTGTCTCTGCCGCCACGGCCACCGAGGTGGGTGCCAGTGGTGTGAAACGTGCCCCGTGGGCCAATGCCCCCTTCATTCCCGGTGCCCTGGGTGAGTATATGGATGCCCAGTTTAGCTTCTGGGCCAATGAGCGCATTGCCGATGGCAAGCGTCCTCTCATGGCCGGTCTCAACTACTTTCTCACCCATAAGGCCCGTGGCGGTGAGTCCACGAAGCTTCTGGGCGAGAAGCGAGACGTCAAGGTTTGGCTCTCATGGCTCGAACGCCGATTCCACGGTCAGGTAGGTGGCATCGAGACCCCCATCGGTATTATCCCTCAGTACGATGATTTAAAGGCGCTCTTTGCCGATCTCCTCGACAAGCCCTATCCCTTAGATCTCTACACCAAGCAGTTCGCCATCTATGTGGACAACATCGTTGCCCGCATCGATCTTCAGAATGAGGCCTACGGCAAGGAAGCGGATATCCCCGCTCGTTTCTTCGAGGTTCTGAAAGAGCAGAGGGCGAATCTTGTGGCACTCAAGGGGACCTTTGGTGCCATCGTCAGCCCCCTTGATCTCAAGGAGAAAAACGCCGCCTAAACGATTGGGCAGTGCATGAAAAAAAGGGGTGTGAACCCTTGTTCCCTTGTATCGACCCCGTTCGATGTGTTTTTATCGAATGGGGTCGATCTGTTTGGGCGGGGACGCCCCTATAAAAAAACGGCCCCCCCTTTGGTCGCTACCGGTCTTTTATTCGGCCCTGTACCGACCAAAGGGGGTTGCCTATTCCCTCCTTTTAGAATAGTGACCGTATTTCGCTAACTATTTATCCCGCGAAACAAAGGCCGTCGGCACCCTTAGGTCTACCCCTGGAAAGCCGGCCAAACGGATGCGCCGTGCCCATTTTTATCCGCGTTCGTCGCAGGGCCATCTTGGCCGGGTGCCATAGAACGTTCCTTCTTGATTCTTTAATCCCTTGGTATTTATGAGTATGATGGAGGTATTATGTCCCAGTTAGACTGGATGATTGTCGGGGGGTATCTTCTGCTTAGTGTGGCGGTGGGACTCTACTTCTCCCGGCGTGCACTCAAGAGTGTGGATGACTATTTTGTCTCCGGCCGCACCTTCCCCTGGTGGCTGGCAGGGGTCTCCATGGTGGCCTCGGCCTTTGCCATCGACACCCCCCTTGGCATTACCGGGCTCATCGCGGAAAATGGTATTCCGGGGGTGTGGTTCGCCTGGTCCTTTGTGCTGGGTGGGGCCGGGACCCTGGGGGCCTTCCTCTTTTCAGCCATGCTCAGGCGCTCGCGTATTATTACCACGGCAGAGCTGATCGAGCTGAGGTACTCCGGCCCCCAGGCGGCGGTCCTACGGGGGTTTAAGGGCATCTACTTCGGGGTATTTGCCAATGCCATTACCCTGGGGTGGATCTTAAAGGCGGTGTGGATTCTCTCCGAGGTGGTGGTGCCGGGGGTGAACCGGGACCTGCTTCTCCTTGTCCTCCTTGCCTTTACCCTTGTTTATACGGCCATGAGTGGGCTCTGGGGTATTGCCGCCACCGATTTTATTCAGTTTATCATCGGCAGTATCGGCTCCTTTCTCCTGGCTGTTTACGCCTGGCGGTACATCGGTGGTATCGATCAGGTGGTGGCCGGATTTACGCATAGGTACGGCGCGGTGGATGCCTCCTTTCGTCTCTCCTTTCTTCCCACGATCGGGACCCCTTTTTTTGTGACCTTCGTGGTCTTTATGACCCTGAAGTGGTGGGGGAACCCCCCTCCGGCCATTACCCAGCGGATCATCGCATCCAAAGATGAGAAGAATGCGTCTATAGCCACCCTCTTTTTTGCCGTGGTGGCCTTTGGTATCAACTACTGGCCCATGATCTTTGCCGCCATGGTCTCTTTGATCGTTTTTCCCGATGCTTCGAGTCCCGAGGTGGGATACGCCATGCTCCTCACCCAGCTTCTCCCATCGGGGGTGCTGGGCTTGATGATGGCCTCCCTCATGGCTGCCTTCATGTCCACGGTGGATACCCATATCAACTATGGCGCCTCCTATATGGTTAACGATATCTATCGTCGTTTTATGGTGAAGGGGGCCGATGAGAAGCATTATGTACGCGCTTCCCAGGTGAGTACGGTGATTATGCTGCTTGTGGCAGTCTTTGTGGCCTATCATCTCGATTCTGTGGCCGATGCCTGGTACTATATGTCCATGATCACCGCCGGATATGGGATCGTTATCGTCATTCGATGGTTCTGGTGGCGGGTCAACGCCTGGGCGGAGATCACGGCCCTGGCCACCTCTGGAATCACCAGCACCCTTCTCTCTCCCAAGTTTGCCAAGGTGGTGGGGTACTGGGATGCCATTCCCCATATCGGGTGGCAGTACCGTTTTCTCCTGGTGGTGGGGATTTGCACGGTGAGTTGGCTTATCGTCTGTTTTCTGACGGAACCCGATGATGAGGCCCATCTGGTGGCTTTTTGTGAGCGGGTCAAGCCCTATCCCGCCTTTTGGGGCCCCATTTACAGGAAGTATCCCCATATCGAGTGGCGTTCTCACTTCGGAAGGGCCTGTATGCTTTGGGGCCTTGGAGCCATTGGGGTGTATGCCTTATGCTTTGGCGTGGGGAGTCTGATGTTCTTAAAATTTACCCAGGCCGCTTGGCTATTGGCTGTTTCAGGCCTCATCGGGGTCTTTATTGTCAAGGTGTGGGAGCCTTAAGGTGATTTTTTCTCCCCCCTTGCCTTTACCCCTCTCTCTCTTTGACAGGGGGACCCATCGGCCTTATGTTGTTTGGCTTCCTTACGGGAAATTTTAGGTGAAGGCTCTTCAGTGAAGGGCCAGACATTGTGTGACAAATTCGGGTACGTCGGTACCATGCCATATGAGGATGAATGATGAATCTTGAAAAAAAAATGGAATGGAAGGGGAGCCTCTCGCCTGCGAATGCCGCTCGGTACGCCCTTCGTTTGAAGATTATGGAGATGGCGCCCGAAGAGGCCCTGGATGTGATTATCAGCGATCCCACACCGGCGACTCTCGTGCAGTCCTTTCCCCATCAGGATCTCTACTTTCTGATCAACGATATCGGGGTGGAGGATGCCTTACCCCTTCTTTCTGTGGCCTCTTCCGAGCAGTGGGAATTTTTTCTCGATGCCGAGGTGTGGACCCGGGATCTTCTCGATGCCGATAGACTCACCCGTTGGTTTGATCTCTTGCTGAAGGCCGATCCCCATCGATGCGTGAATTGGATGATGGCCGATCATATCGCTTTTTTTGAGGCCTATCTGGCTCGCTATATTGAGGTGAGGGTTCGTGAAAAAAATGAGGACCCGTCAGAGTTTGGTCCCGGCTGGTTCACCTTCGATGACTGGTATTATATCCGTCACCGGGAGTTGCCCGAAGAGCCGGTGGAGGAGGGTGCCTTCTATATACATCCCGGGGATCGTAATGATGTGGTCTTCTCCCTTCTTCAAACCATCTCATCCGAGGATCATGTCAGGTTTCAGGGTGTTCTCCATGAGGCGATGAGTCTTCTCTCCGCTGAGGTGGAGGAGGATAACTATCGCCAGCACAATGTGCGTCTCTCTGAAAAAGGGTTCCTTCCCTTCGACGAGGCCCTGTCCGTATATGCACCGCTTACCATAGAGGGCCTTCAACGAGGGGTGAGGAAGATGCCCCCCATGGATGATGCGGTCTCTGTACCCCAGTCCCATACCGGCGTGGTGGATGCGGGCACTCTTTTTTCCGATGCCCTGGCCCTGGTGGAGGATGGGGTGATGCTCTCGGCCCTTCAGATGGAGTTTGCCGTTCTCTGCAACCGGGTTATTTCAGCCGATCAGAAGCCCGTGCGTGAGCGGTCCGAACTCGCCGCGGTGGTGAAGAAGGTGTGCGGATATATTTCCCTGGGACTCGAGGCGTTGAATCGCAAGGAGTCGGAGGCCAAGCCCCTGGGGCAGTGGTTAGTGGAGGCGGGCCTCGAAGAGATCTTTCGGGTGGGCTATGGCCTGGCCATGGCGCTCAAGTTCAGTGCGGAGCGGTGGCGCAAAGAGAGTTGGTTGATTGGTCGGGGTCTCTCCCTCTCCCTTCTCGGCGAGGCATGGATGGGGGTGGCCGGGGGGCTGCTTCTTCCCCGTCCCCTCTTCTTCGATAATTATATAAGCGGCTCCCTCTATCGGGAGTTTGGGACCCTTGCCGATATTGAGACCACGGAGACGATCTTCTCGGATGTGGTGGGTTTAGATACCGTGTTGGCCCTTATAGATCCCGAGCCGGATCTGTTTAAGGGGTTCTCTTTTACCTTGAAGAGTCTCTTTTTGACCCTGTGGGCATCGGCTTGGCTGGGAGAGACACTCCCCGCCGGCCCCCTTACCATCTCCCAGGTGAGGGAAGTGCTCTCCAGTATCTGGACCGAAGAGGGGGGGGCGCGGAAGATCTCCGATGAGGCCAAGGCCCACTGTCTGGGGTGGATTGTAGCGGAAACCGGCCTCGATGCTGTGGAGGCGAGTCGGCGTTTGGCCCTGGGCCTTGAGCGTCTCTTCGGCGAGGTCGCCGATGAGTATGCGCCCTTGGATCCGGCGAATGCCGACGCGCGGTTTATCCATCTTTTTATTATAAAGGAGACCACCGGGGCCTGATCCAGTGGCCCAGGTGTGTGAGTGTGACGGGCTCAAGGCCCGTCACATGTGCTAAAAAAAGTCGTATAGATCCGTATGATCGTTTCATCGCGGCGTTTTTGCGGCTTTTTTTATAGAAAAAGACCCGCGGTAAGGCATCCCCCCATGACGCCATGCTTTGTTCGCTTACCCCAGTCGTGGCTGTAAGAGGGTGGTAATCACCTTTTTAAAGTCGCGGTGACCCGTGCCCTCCTCTTTTTGGTTCGAGATGAGGGTCGTGGGTCTTCTTTGGGTCCATGGACACCCTTTGAAAGGGGTGGGGGGCTTTTTTTCATAAAAGGGTGTTGACTCCCCGGCTGATTTTGAAGTAGCCTTTTGATATCAATGTGTAAATACAGGGCAACGCGCCTTTTTTTGCCCTGCCATGCGCCGCTTGTGTGCAAAAAGCCCCTCTCCCTTCTCCTGTATCGTTCCCCTTTGAGTATGTCTCCCCTCTCATGATCCGCCACATGGGCCTTTGCCATCATCGGTATCTTTTTTATTTATCCCATCTTAATTTTTGTGACTGCTGTCGTTGAGGAGGTGTCATGCCCCTGGAACCGGAGAGAAAGATCGGTCTGGCACAATTTCGGGCCATCAGTCGTGCCATCTCACGTTATGAAGATATCACCATGCTCGGGCATCATCTGGTGGAGAGTATCTGTGTCACCTTTGGCATTAAGGCGGCCAGTATTCTTCTTTTCGATGACCGGGAAAAAAAATTTTTTAATGTATGCAGCCACGGCTTGAGCGAGGCATATCATCTCGTGGTACCGGAGTTTACTGAGATGGTGCCGGAGTTTACCCAGGGGCTTGGGGTCTATTTCGAGGATTTTACCACCGACCCCCGAGTCACGAACCGGGAGGCGATGGAAAAAGAGGGGCTCACCTCTATGCTCTCGGTACCCATCAAGCGCAGTGATCATATTTTGGGCTTTTTTAAACTCTACAACAGTGCCCACTGGGGGCTCCACGACGAGGACCTCATCAGCGTATCGGTACTTGCCGAGCAGTACGGGCTGGTTATCGAAAATAACGGGCTTCAGAATTTTTTAAGTGAGGTGAAGGCCGCCATGGGGAGTCTTCCTTTGCGAAAGCTCAAGGGGCTATGATGTGGCTGGGCGGCTGATTACCGATACCTCTGATTTCATGACCATCGATGTGGGCGACCGGGTCTCCGTCGGGGGACGGGTCTACCGGGTCACCGGAAATGCTCGTGAGGGGCGTTTTGGGGTGGAAGACCCGAAGATGTGGGTGAAATGGGTGGTGGATGAGGAGAGTGGTGCCAAGAAGGTGATGAAACTCGTTTTTTTCGAGACCTTTGTCACCTCCTTAGGGGGGGTGAGTATTCGCTGCTTTCGAGATCCCGTGAAGGAGGGGCAGATCCTGGATCTGGTGAAGGGGCATCCCTATTTTATGCAAGGGGTGGCCTATAACGATAACCGGGATAACAGCGTGCGGGTGATCGACGTGGTGCGGGGGAAAAATTTTTATTTTTATGTGGACGGGTTGTATATGCCCCACCGGGACTATTTTGAGACGGTGCTTCCCGATATTTTAAAGGACCTTTTGAAGGCCTTTGAGGCGCTCAGATATCTGCATGTGAATGGGTTTCGCCACGGGGATGTGCGCAACGATCATATCATTATCGATAAGGAGACGGGAAATTACACCTGGATCGATTTTGATTATGATTATGAGGCCACTGAAAATCCCTTTGGCCTGGATATTTTTGGGCTGGGGAATATCCTTATCTACGCTATTGGGAAGGGCTTTCACACCCTCCATATGATCAAGTACGACACGAAGAGATACGGCTCTTTATATGATACCCTGGAGCCATGGGACCTATCCCTTCTGGATGGGAACCGGATGGTGAATCTGCGTAAGATCTTTCCCTATATTCCCCGGCCTTTGAATGATATCTTGCTCCATTTCTCCAAGGGCTCTGAGGTGTATTACGAGAGTGCCGATGAGTTGATCGAAGATGTCACCCGCGCCCTCTACTCTATTTTTTAACATAAATGTTGCCAAGCGGAGGTGGCATGGAATCCATCTTAATTGCATTGAGTGATACCATGAGCTCCAAGGCGGTACTGGAGTATGTTCTGGCCATGTCCTGGTGCCCGGAAAACATTCATATCACGCTGCTCCATGTATTTCGAAAGCCCTCAGGGGGCGAGGAGCTCATGGGGCAAAAGTATATGAACAGGCAGCCGGCACGGTATATGGAGATTCTTGAGCAGGCCCGAGACCGTTTTGTGGAAAAGGGGTTTCCCCCGGATCACATCACCTTGAAGATGGTGACAGAACCGTATGGCACCATCGCCGAAGGACTGATCGATCAGGTTCGAACGATCAACCCTTCCCTTGTGGTGATTGGTCGTAAGCGCATGAGTAAGGCCGAAGAGTTTGTCTTGGGAGACGCCAGTATCAAGTTGGTGCGAGCCTTAGAAGGGGTGGCGATCTTGGTCGTGAAGGTGGTGTAAGGGCCGATGTGTATCGGTTTTGGCATTAAAAAATGAAGGGGCATGGGGCATGCGTATGATCCTAGACGATCATGGGTAGCCCCTTTTTTTTTAAATTTTGAAATGGGGGCCTGGCGATGGTGGGCTCTGTTTGCAAAATAATCGGACTTGGGGTAAAAAAGAGAGTTGATTATTCATGGGCGCAAGGCCTTGTGAGATGGGGCATGATCTTGAAACCGTTGCTTTTTAAGGCAGGGGATCGCTCCCATTTTTTAGTGCCGCCACCCTTTTATGGCGGACTTGCGGCTATAAACAGAAACAAAATATAGAGCCGGGACTCTTTATAGGGGCCCGGGATGGTATATGACGCAAAAAATAGTGTTGATCTGTTTTGTCTGCCTTATGGGGGCCTTGGGTGTGGCCGGTGCCACCGAATCTCCGGCCACGGCGCTTCCCGCCGTCTTTGATCGACTGGAGGCGATGGTGGTTACCCATGAGGGGCGTCCGGATGCCCAAGATCTGGATGTACTGCTGACCTTTCTCGAGGAGAAACATACACCGGCCACCGTCTGGGAGGAGTCCCGGGATAAAAAGGGGACCGGCGTGGGCGTGACCTTTGCCATCCCCGTCTCTTTTTCCCGGTTTACTCAGTATATGTACAACCCCGAGCTCCCTGTCAGTGCCGTGGTACCGGGGGTGGTGCGCTTGGTCCGAGAGGTGGATGGGGACGAGGATCACAAGGGGGCTTACGCCACATTTCGTTCCGAAGCGGGGGGGCGTGCGGCCCCTCTTCTGGTTCGTAACCGTCATATTATGGAGATCACCCCCGATGATACCTCTGGTGCCTACTATGGTTACGATCAAAATGAACTGACCCTTCTCTCCTTGTGGCGGGGCCGACGGTTTATTTTGACGGTATCGCACCAGGTGGCCCCTTCCGAGGTGGGAAAAAAGGGGTATCCGGTGACCACCCGTGATGGGGGAACCATCTATTGCTATTCGGGGAAGAAGGGGCTGACCAAGCGAGGGCTCGGCTGGGTGGACTCCTATATTTACAGCTCCCTTGCCATCACGATCTATCTTGAAGATGCGCCGGGAGCTGGCTCCTTGACGGCCCTTTCATGCAAGTGGCTTAACGCGGGGTGGATGGGAAAGAATATGGTTCGTTCCCACCATATCTCCAGCGGGATTAATCGCTTTGCCAGACATCTGGCTCGATTCTTGACGGCCCCGAATGTACCCGAACCCTCAGCCCTCGTGGCCCTTGCCCGTCGTCTGAATGCAGGCGATGAGGCGGCATTGAAGGGGGTGCTGACCAGCCAGTTGGGCGCCTTGGTGGATCCCCATGAAAAAAATGCGGCCATGATGGATCGCTCCTACGTGGAGAGGCTGGATCATGGGGAGCTGGTGGCGGGTATTCTCTCCAATTATATGACATCGCTTCTGGCTGGAGGCGATGTCTTCTTTCTCAACCGCCTGATGGCGGGGATCGGGACAGAGGCCTCTCTTCTGACGGGGCCTGTGACCCTTTCTCCCCCACGGACTGCAGCAGGCGATGTGCCTGTTTTGAATTGATGATTATTAAGGAAGATGTATTCCATGACAGATAAGGCAAAGAGTGTACGGGCCATCGGTCTCTGTTCCGGGGGGCTGGATAGCATACTGGCGGGGCTGGTGCTGAAAGATCAGGGGATCGATGTGACGTGGATCTGCTTTGAGACCCCCTTTTTTTCGGCGGAGAAGGCGCGGTTGGCCTCGGAAATGACGGGTATCCCCCTGATTGTTCGAGAGATCTCCGATGTCTATCTACCCATGCTGAAGAATCCACCGTGCGGGTACGGTAAGAATATGAACCCATGCAGGGATTGCCACGCCTTGATGTTTAGCCTAGCCGGTGAGGTGATGGCGGCCGAAGGGTTTGATTTCCTCTTCAGCGGGGAGGTGGCTGGCCAGCGTCCCCTCTCTCAGAATAAGCAGGCCCTGCGATATGTGGAGAAACGTTCCGGGTTTGATGGGAAAGTGCTTCGACCTCTGTCGGCCAAGATATTGCCGGAGACGGAGATGGAGCTTAGCGGCTTGGTCGACCGTGAGCGTCTTCTGGGGATTCAAGGCCGGTCCAGAAAGGATCAGATGGCCCTGGCTGAGAGCTATGGTATCACGGAGTATCCGGCCCCTGCCGGCGGGTGTCTTTTAACCGATAAGAAATACTCCGATCGCCTAAGGGATCTCTTTGACTGTGGGGCGGCGTATACCTCCAGTGATCTGCATCTCTTGAAGCAGGGCCGGCATCTTCGTCTGGCCAACGGGGAGAAGGTGATTGTGGGGCGTACCCAAGGGGACAACCGCTGGATCATCAAGTACCATGATCCGAAGTGCCATCTGATCATTGACCTGAAGGGCAAGGGGAGTCCCACTGTGGTGGTGAGTGTCGGTGCCACAGAGGAGACGGTCTCCTTGGGTGCTGCCCTCTGCGCGGGCTACGCCAAGGTACCGGAGGGCGAGCTTGTGGAGGCGGTGGTCCGTGGCCCCGAGGGGATGCGGGTGATCTCTGTGGCTGCGGTGGATCCGGCCAACTATAGAGAGTGTATTCTTTAAAAATGGCCCACAAGGGGGACCAGGGACCTTTGAACCGGTGCCACCGGAGAGCTTTTAAATAAAAAAAGCCCGATCGATGTATACGTCGATCGGGCTTTTTTATGATGAGGGGCTATATCGCCTTACACCTCTTCGGAGGTGCCTTTGATCTGGTTGGCTCGAAGCTGCCCACAGGCGGCCGATATATCCTGTCCCATGCTTTTGCGGACAATGGCGGTGTACCCTGCATCGTGAAGCATCTGCAGAAAATGGTCCACCGTGTCATCATCGGGACGTTCGAAATCGCTGCCCTCATGTTCGTTGAAGGGGAGCAGGTTGATCTTTATCTGCAAGGGGCGCAGCATCTCGATGAGACGAAGGGCGTCGGCATCGGTGTCGTTGATCCCTTTCATGAGGATGTATTCGATGGTGATTTTCTCGCGATGCCGCAAGGGGTAGTCTGCCAGGGCCTGTAAGAGGCGTTCGATGGGGTAGCTGGCGTTAATGGGCATCAAAGCGCTTCGGGTGGCGTTGTCCGAGGCATTGAGGGAGACGGCCAGATTGACGTGACTTTTTTCCCCCAGCTCGGCAAGATTTCCCACAAGACCGCAGGTGGAGATGGTGACCCGTCGCGATGAGAAGCGAAGTCCATAGTCCCCATCGGTGATGACCGACAGGGCGGTGAGGACCTGCTTAAGGTTTGCTAGGGGCTCTCCCATCCCCATGAAGACGATGTTTTGAAAGGCCTTCTCGGTGTCGGGGGCATCTTCATCCATGGGCAGGTCGTGGAGTACGTCCCGCACCTGGTTGATGATCTCCCCCGCGGAGAGGTTGCGCTTGAACCCTCCTTTGGCCGTGAGACAGAATTCGCACCCTTGGGCGCACCCCACCTGACTGGAGATGCATAAAGTTTTTCGGTCTTTCCCAGGGATGAGAACCGATTCGGTATATTCGCCATCGGCCAGTCGAAACAGGTACTTGCGTGTTCCGTCTGAGGATATTTCTACGTTTGCTTTTTCGAGTCGGGCTATGGTATAGTTCTCGATAAGCAATGCCCTTAATTTTTTGCCAAGGTCCGTCATCTCCTCAAAGGAGTCAACCTGACGGAGATAAATCCATTTGAAAATTTGTCCCGCTCTGTATGGGGCGATGCCTTTCTCTTCGAGCCAGGCTTCGAGTTCCGATCGGGAAAAATCTTTAATCTCTCTTTTTTTCATATATTTTCCATGGGAAACGTGTATAATAAGGAGTTTCTTTTTCTTGGTATACCTTTATCCGGTAAAAATTTCAATGACTTTCATGCGCTCTGAGGACAATTTAAGGTTGTATGTTCGATAATTTAACCGAAAAGATGACGTCGGTCCTTAAGGACTTGAGAGGACACGGAAAACTCACAGAGAAGAGTATTGATAGCGCCCTTAAAGAGGTGCGCATGGCTCTTCTCGAGGCGGATGTCCATTATAAGGTTGCCAAGACATTTGTGGCCAAAATCAAGGAGCGTGCCCTTGGTCATGAGGTGATGGAGAGTCTCACCCCGGGTCAGCAAGTGGTGAAAATCGTCAATGAGGCCCTCACGGATCTCATGGGCGAATCTCATGAAGATCTGGTCCTTTCTGGAGAGAATCCTGTCTCTGTGATGTTGACAGGACTTCAAGGTTCCGGTAAGACAACCACGGCTGGTAAGCTGGCGCTTTATCTCCGCAAAAAGGGCAGGAAGCCATTTCTTGTTCCCGCGGATGTATATCGTCCTGCAGCCATTGATCAATTAAAAAAAATAGCGTCCCAGCTGGATATCCCTGTATTCGACTCCGAAGTGGGGATGGACCCGGTTGATATTTGTCGATCGGCTCGGGCAAAGGCGCAGCAAATAGGGTGTGACACCCTTATTCTTGATACGGCAGGCCGGCTCCATGTGGATACGGAGCTCATGGCGGAACTGGTCCGGATCAAGATGGCGGTGGAACCTTCGGATATTTTGCTGGTGGCCGATGCCATGACGGGTCAGGATGCTGTAAATATTGCTCAGTCCTTCGATGGTGCCCTGGATTTAGGTGGTGTGATCCTCACCAAGATGGATGGTGATGCAAGGGGTGGTGCCGCCCTTTCCATAAAGGCCGTGACTGGCAAGCCGATTAAATTTATCGGAACCGGTGAAAAATCAAGCGCTCTGGAGCCTTTTCATCCTGAACGGATGGCGTCTCGTATTCTGGGGATGGGTGATACCCTGACCCTGATTGAGAAGGCCACCGAGATGGTGGATGTGAAGCAGGCCCAGGCTCTTGAGAAGAAACTTCGTAAAAATCAATTCACTCTGGAAGATTTCAGGGATCAGCTGGTCTCCATTCGCAAGATGGGGTCTCTGGGTGATATGCTGAAGATGCTGCCCGGGGTTTCGGGAAACAAACATCTGAGTAACCTGGACGTGGATGATCGAGAGATTTCCCATATCGAGGCCATTATTAACTCCATGACAGCCGAAGAGCGACGCAAACATGCCATTATTAATGGTAGTCGCCGGAAGCGTATTGCCAAGGGGAGTGGTACCTCGGTACAGGATGTGAATAAACTCTTGAAAAACTATACCCAGATGATGAAGATGATGAAAAAATTTAATAAAGGCGGCATGCGATCCTTAAAGGGCATGCTTCCGTTTTAGACGGGGAGAAAGTAAAAGCAATGGCAGTTAAGATCCGATTGGCAAGGGGTGGGGCGAAAAAGAAGCCTTTTTACCGTATTGTAGTGGCTGACTCAGAAGCAAAACGTGACGGCCGGTTTCTTGAAATCGTCGGAACTTACGATCCGCTCAAGGATCCTGCGAAAGTGACCGTTAAACAAGACCGCGTGGGCTACTGGCTTGACGAAGGTGCGATTCCGACCGATACGGTACGCGATATCCTGAAAAAGGAAAGCGTATCGGCTTCTGCTAGCTGATTCACGCACTAACCGAATTCTCAGATGCCCGATAAGGAGATGCGAGATGAAAGAGCTGATCAACTACATTGCCCAGGCGCTGGTGGATAATCCGGATGAAGTAGAGGTCTCTGAAGTAGAAGGCAATCAGACATCTGTTCTTGAGTTGAAGGTGGCGAAAGAGGATTTGGGGAAAGTGATAGGTAAACAGGGACGTACTGCACGTGCCATGAGGACAATCCTCAGTGCAGCATCTGCTAAGGTGAAAAAGAGGACTGTTCTAGAAATTGTCGAGTAAGAACGATTTGGAAAATAGGCGTATAGCCATCGGTAAGATCACAGGGGCCCATGGCCTTAAAGGTGGGGCTCGGGTCTACTCTTGGGCGGAGTCTTTCGACTCCTTTCAGGCGGGGATGCGGCTTACCGCTGGGCTGCCGACTGGTGATATTGAGCTGACCGTTCAGAGTGCGGCCCCCCATAAAAAGGGGCTGCTTCTCACCTTTAAAGAGGTGGGAGATATCAATGCCCTGGAGCCGTTTATTGGAAGTGAGCTCTTTGTGGATCGCGCCAATCTTCCGGAGCCTGAGGATGGATCTTATTATTGGATCGACATCATTGGGCTTCAGGTCGTAACGGAGGCAGGGGAGTCTCTGGGAGAGGTGGTTTCCATTTTTCCCACGGGAAGCAATGATGTCTATGTGGTCAAGGATGGAAAGAGAGAGCTCCTTGTGCCGGCCCTTGCGTCGGTTTTAAAGGATGTGGATCTGGATAAAGGTGTGATGGTGGTGGATCTTCCGGAGGGATTGTCGTGAAGTTTGTGGTATTGACAATTTTTCCTGAGATGATCGACCCCTTTTTGGGAAGTGGCATGCTTCGGCTGGCTGCGGAACGAAATATCATCGATGCCAGGGCTCTGAATATTCGGGACTACGCTGAGGGGAAGCATCGCCCCACCGATGACAAGCCCTATGGTGGTGGATGTGGAATGGTGATGAAGCCGGAACCGCTCTCCCGTGCCATTGGTGCCGCATCGGAAATCGCTCCCACGGCAAAACGGATTCTTTTGACCCCCCAGGGTCGGCCCTTCAATCAGGCTATGGCGCATGAATTTGCTGCGTCCGATGGTCTGATTTTTATTTGTGGCCGATATGAAGGGGTGGATGAGAGAATCTGCCAGGAGCTGGTGGATGAAGAGGTCTCCATCGGGGATTACGTGATGACTGGCGGGGAACTCGCTGCCACGGTAATCATCGATGCTGTGACACGTCTCCTGCCCGGAGTACTGGGGGGGGATGAGTCGGCTGCAAAGGATTCTTTTTCCGGCGGGCTTCTGGAACATGCTCACTATACCCGGCCATATACCTTTGAAGGCAAATCGGTCCCGGACGTATTGATGTCGGGGAATCATGCCAATATTGAGAAATGGCGCAGGAAAACTTCACTCATCCGGACTTTTCTCAAGAGACCTGATCTACTTGAAAAGCGGGCGTTCAGTCGAGAGGAAAAGGATGTGTTAACCGAATGGTGCAGAAGGATTGAAGAGATTGTCGGGTGACGGTAACGTAGCACAGGCGGAGCTTCATGTGGTTCTGGTCCACCATCCGGTGCGAAATAAAACCGGTGAGACCATCTGCTCAGCGGTGACGAATCTTGATATCCATGATATTGCCAGGACCTCACGGACCTTCGGTGTCAAAGGATATTATATTGTAACCACCCTGGAAGACCAAAAGGTTCTGACAGAAAAAATTGTTGCCCATTGGACCACCGGTCGGGGTGGTGTGCTTAACCCCGCACGGAAAGAGGCCTTGGAACTGGTTAAGATTCGAACGTCTCTTGAAGATGTGGTAGAAGAAATTCGCAATCAATCGGGGAAAAAGCCCTGTGTGGTCGCCACGTCAGCACGGCATAGCGCCGATGCACTTACGTGGCAGTCGGGTCGGAAGGCTCTGATGGATGGTGGTCGGCCCATGGTGCTGATCTTTGGAACGGCATGGGGTGTTACCGATGAGGTGATGGCCTCGGCCGATTATGTGCTTGAACCTGTGGATGGGGGCACGCACTACAATCATCTTCCGGTGCGAGCTGCTGTGGCGATTATTCTGGACCGTCTTTTGGGGCGGTGAGTACTGCGGGATTGTCGACCATTTTTTCTTCGCTATCGATATTGACGACCTATGGGATGTCTGATATAGATTACCGGATTTGTTAGATTATACGGTGAACTATTTTACGCTTGGGAGTAAATAATGAATATAATTGCTAAAATCGAAAAAGAACAGATGCGCCTTGACGTGCCACATTTTGTGGCTGGCGATACCATCCGTGTTCATGTAAAAATTGTTGAGGGTGAGAAAACCCGTATTCAGGTGTTTGAAGGGGTTGTTATCAGCAAGAGCCGTGGCGGTCTGAACGCACGTTTTACCGTACGTAAGATCTCCAATGGCGTGGGTGTGGAGAGGGTTTTCCCCTTGCACTCCCCGAGCCTCGACCACATCGAAGTGGTAACTCGTGGCCGCGTACGTCGCGCTCGCATCTACTACCTCCGCAACCTGCGCGGTAAGGCAGCTCGTATCAAAGAGCGTCGCCTGCACTAAACCGATCTGTGGCTGGTCCGGATTGATCCAAATCCGGGCCGTGCGCCATGGAGATTATTTAAAGTAAGGGGTTTGCCTCTATGTGGACCTATGAAAATAAAGCCGTTTTAAACGGTTTTTTGCGTATTGCAGGGGTGGATGAGGCGGGCCGAGGTCCCCTTGCCGGTCCTGTCGTCGCGGCTGCTGTGATCCTCCCCGCCGGTTTTAAGGTCGGTGAGATTAACGACTCCAAGAAACTCTCCCCCAAAAAACGAGATCGTCTCTTTGATTATATTCAGGCCGAGGCCTTCGCCATTGGTGTGGGGATTATTCATGCCGATGAGATAGATGCCATCAATATTCTTCAGGCCAGCTTGAAGGCGATGCGTGTGGCTGTGGAGTCCTTGCCCGATGCTCCAGATTTCCTCCTTGTGGATGGAAATTTCGAGATCCCCATCTCCCTCTCCCAGGAGGCCATCGTCAAGGGAGACTCTCGTTCGGTCTCCATCGCGTCGGCATCCATTGTGGCCAAGGTGACGAGGGATCGTTTGATGGGCGAGTATGATACGCGCTACCCTGGATATGGCTTTTCCGGCCACAAGGGGTATCCCACCAAGGCTCATAAGGCGGCCATCGCCCTGCATGGGCCGACACCCATTCATCGCACGACTTTTCGAGGGGTATCCGAGTATATCGGGTGACGCGACTCTTTTTCGTGAAGCCCCCTTGTTTTTTTGGCGAGGCGTCATGTCCTATTCCCGTATCCTTTTTGGTCGGCGCGGCGAGAAACGGGCGGCCCGTTTTCTCAAGCGCCGAGGTTACCGTATTCTGGCTATGAATGTTGTCACCCCTCTGGGGGAGATCGATATCGTGGCCGAAGATGAAGGGACCCTTGTCTTCGTCGAGGTCAAGGCGCGTACCTCTCTTATGTTCGGGCGTCCTGAGGAGGCGGTGACACGAGCCAAGCAGGCCACGCTCAATCGCGCGGCACTTTGTTGGCTGAAGCGTCACGATGCCCTCTTGCGACCCGCCCGATTTGATGTGGTGGCCATCCTGGCGAACCACGATACCGATGACGTTCAGGTGATTGAAAATGCCTTTCCCCTCTCCATCCGATAATACGGACGAAGGTCCTGCTCTCTACATCGTCTCCACTCCCATAGGTAACTTAGAAGATATCACCCTTCGCGCCCTTCGTGTGCTGAAGGAGGTGGATCTCATCGCTGCCGAGGATACGCGGCATACCCGCAAACTACTCTCCGCCTTTGAGATCTCCACACGCATGATGGCCCTGCATCAGCATAATGAAGAGGAGCGCTCTTGCCGGGTCATCGAGAAGGTGCTCGCAGGTGAGAAGGTGGCCCTGGTCACCGATGCTGGAACGCCGTGTATCTCCGATCCCGGCTACCGCTTGGTCTCTGCGGCCTCCAGGGCGGGGGTTCGTGTGGTGCCGGTCCCTGGGGCCTCGGCCCTTCTCTCTGGCCTTGCCGCGGCGGGGCTTCCCACCGATGCCTTCCATTTTGAGGGCTTTCTACCGAAAAAACAGGGCAAGCGCCTGGATATAATCAAAGGGCTGTCCTCGCTGCCCCATACCTTTGTCTTGTATGAATCTCCGTCCCGGATTGTCCGGCTTCTCGATGAGCTGGTATCGGTGATGGGTGATCGTCCCGCCGTGGTGGCCAGGGAGCTGACCAAGCGATACGAAGAGTTCTTGCGGGGCACGCTTTCGAGTATTGGTGCCGAGCTTTCGCAACGTCCGGTGGTGAAGGGGGAGTGTACCCTTATGGTGGGGCGAGGAGACGTGGATTCGGAGTCTCTCGTCTACGACCTGGACGATGAGGTGAAAAGGGCCCTCGCCGAATCGAGTGAGTCGGCATCGCGTCTTGCCAAGTCCCTTTCGAAACGGCTGGGTCTCCCCAAAGGGGAGGTGTATGAGGCGGTGGTGCGTCTGTCCGATGCTGAAGGCGATTTAAATTAAATTTATTGACTTGATTCATTGAAAATCGTTAAAGTTTTGGTGCGTCATGATGAATCGTATCTGGGCCGTGTGTGACTCGCTTGTTGATGTTGGCGCTCTTTTTTTATATAAACAAGAGCGTTCACCGATGATCGATCGGGTCGATGAACCCCGGCCTTTGGGTGTCACAGGTGCTGATATTGGATGAAAACAGTGGGGGGGGGATGGAGAAAGAAGAGACCACACGGGAAGCGTCGTTTGCTAAAAAGGATGGACACGGGTCGGCCACCTTGCCGGGCATTAATTTCTCCACCTTTATTCTCTCTTTGAACTCATCGGCTCTGGTGCATCTGGGCATTATTACGGCCCCCGATGCCCGTGAGAAGAGCGTGAACCTTTCCCTGGCCAAGCAGACGGTGGATATTTTGGGTATGCTGGACGATAAAACGGCGGGGAACTTAAGCGATGACGAGAAGAACCTCTTGGCCAACATGCTCCATGATCTGAGGTTGATGTATGTCAAACTCAAAGAGCAGACGGCGTAGTGGAGTTTCAATCGCCAGCCAAGGTGAATCTTTTTCTCCATATCACGGGAAAGCGGGCGGACGGGTATCACGAACTCTGCTCATTGATGTGTGGTGTCTCCCTTTACGACCGTGTTACACTGGATCTCACCTCAGACGGGATCTCCCTTGTCTGTGATTATCCCGGGGTGCCCGAGGATGGCCGTAACCTGGCGTGGCGTGCAGCGGATCTTTTCTTTAAAGCCACGGGTCTTTGTGGTGGGTGTCGGATCGTTCTTGAGAAGAGAATCCCTCCAGGGGCGGGCTTGGGTGGTGGCAGCGGGAACGCGGCAACGGTCCTTAAGGGGCTCAACTGCCTGCACGGCTCTCCTCTGGATCCCGGAGTTTTGGAGCGCCTGGCCCTCGAATTGGGTGCCGATGTGCCATTTTTTATCCGATGTACCCCTGTTTTGGCCACGGGGGTGGGGGCGTGTTTTGAACCCATTCCTCCGATTCGCCCCTATTCTCTGGTAATTATCTATCCGGGCGCAGGGTTATCGACAGTCAAAGTTTATAAAAATCTCAAATTGGGATTGACAAAAACTGAAAAAAAAATTAAAAGTCGTCTGTTGTATGAAGCAGTGATTGATCCTCTTTGCTATCTTCATAACGACTTGGAACCTTCCGCTCTGATGCTCTCATCCGATGTCGGAGATGCCAAGGTGGCGCTGGCTCATGTCGGTGCCGAGGGTATTCTCATGTCGGGCAGTGGGTCGTCAGTGTTTGGTTTGTTCAGTGAGCCTCACCGGGCGCTCGATGCGAAAGAGCAGTTGATGCGTCTGAGGGAAGAGAAGCCGGAGATCTATGCCGGGTGGCAGTTTTTTTCGGCTGAATTGGTGCTATAGTTTAAAAATATATTGCAGGGGCGTCGTCAAGCGGTAAGACACTAGATTTTGATTCTAGCATTCGCAGGTTCAAATCCTGCCGCCCCTGCCAAATTCTTCATACCGGCAGTGCTTCCGGGAAAACGGGAATGGAATGAACGATCTTTCCATATTTACGGGGAACTCCAACGGTGAGCTTGCCCAGAAAGTGTCCAAGTATCTCTTCAAGGAACTTGGTAGCGCGAAGGTGAATCGCTTCAGCGACGGCGAAATTCAGATTGAAATCGAAGAGAATGTGCGAAAAAAGGATGTGTATATCATCCAGTCCACATGCTCTCCTGTGAATGACAACCTCATGGAGCTTCTGCTCATGATCGACGCCATGCGTCGTTCGTCAGCCTCACGCATTACCGCCGTCATTCCTTATTTTGGTTATGCCCGCCAGGATAAGAAGGTCGCACCTCGCGTGCCGATATCAGCCAAGCTGATCGCCGATCTTCTCACAAATTCTGGTGCATGCCGCATCATTACTATGGACCTTCATGCCGGTCAGATTCAGGGTTTCTTCAATATTCCTGTGGACAACCTGTATGCTGCGCCCATTCTGATCGAAAAGATACGTGAAGAGTTTACCGGTAAGGATCTCGTTATCGTCTCCCCTGATGCAGGGGGTGTGGAACGTGCCCGAGCCTTTGCCAAGCGCCTGGATTGTGGTTTGGCCATCGTTGACAAGCGTCGAGATCGTCCCAATGAGGCCAAGGCCATGGCGGTTATCGGTGATGTGGCAGGTAAGACAGCGATTATACTCGATGATATGGTTGATACGGCCGGGACATTGACGGAAGCCTCCAACGCCATTAGCGAAATGGGCGCCAAAGAGGTTCATGCCTGTTGCACCCATGCGGTTCTTTCTGGTCCTGCTGTGGAGCGTATCGAAAAATCGGCACTGAAGAGCCTTGTCGCAACGGATACCATCCCTTTATGTAAGGAAGCGATGGCCTGTGATAAGATCAAGGTCCTCTCCGTCGCCTCCCTCGTAGGGGAAGCCATCATTAGAAGTCATCGGGGTGACTCGGTTACAACGCTCTTTGTGTAATTACACCATTTAGAAAAATTAAGCTGGTTCTTCAGGAGGATCGATTTGGAACTTTTCGAACTTAAGACAAATATAAGGGACGCCAGAGGCAAAAACGCTGCACGCGTTCTTCGCAACGAAGGCAGGGTTCCTGCTGTTGTTTATGGGGATATCACTGACGCCGTAGCCGTCGATGTTCTGGTTGTTGATGTGGCCGAGGCGATTAAGCGCAGTGCGACTATTCAGGTTGTGGTCAATCTTGCCGTCGGCGATGCCGAGCCCAAAGTGGCTATCATCAAGGATATCCAGATAGATCCCACAAGCGGTGAGTATCGCCATGTGGATTTTCAGATCGTCGCCCTCGATAAGAAGATCAAGGCCATTGCCCCCGTTGAGCCTGTGGGTAAAGCCGCAGGTCTTGAGATGGGCGGGCTTCTTCAGGTGATTCGTCGTGAGTTGGAAGTCCTCTGTCTTCCCCTCGCCATCCCTACCTCCGTAAAGGTGGATGTCACCGACTTGAAGATCGGAAAATCTATTCACGTGGATGATATTCAGATCGATGGGATTGAAATTCCCCACAATGTGAACTTTACCGTTGTCACCGTTGTTGCCCCCAAGGGTGCGAAACTCGGTGAGGAAGAGGGTGAAGAAGGAGAAGAGGCCTAAGCCTTTTTTTCTGGCCATGGTGACTTCGGTCATCATGGGCCCCTTGTTTGAGACGTCTCATGGAGAGGAGCTCCACCGAAGTTTGAAGCCTCCTTCATCTGTTTTTTAAGATTTTGCTTGTCCGAACGAGATGAATAGGCAGATTTTTAGGCTTTGAATCGGTTTTAATTATGAGTGAATCTTCAATTAGATTGGTGGTGGGACTCGGTAATCCGGGACCACGCTATGAAAGCACACGTCACAATATAGGGTTTCGGGTTATTGATCGCCTGGCGGATCGTCTCGGCATGTCGGTAACCCGGTCGCGTTTTAAAGCCCTCTATGATAAGGGGCGGTATAAGGGACGAGAGGTGATTCTTGCCAAGCCCCAGTCCTTTATGAATTTGAGCGGGGGTCCAGTGCGAGCCCTTGCCGATTATTTTGATATTTCACCCAGTGAAATCCTTGTCGTGTATGATGAGATCGATCTGGTGTATGGCCGTATTAAGATTGTTGCCCAAGGGGGGCACGGCGGACACAATGGTGTGCGGTCCCTCGTAGATACCCTTAAGGCGAAAGATTTTGCACGCATTCGTATGGGGGTTGGCCGGCCAGACCCGAGAATTGAGGTGAGTGACTGGGTCCTCGGTAAATTTTCGCCGGAAGATGCCACCACCCTCGACGACTTTATTGATCAGGGTTCCGATGCGGTCTCCACAATTCTCACCGATGGGTTGAAGATGGGGATGAATGCCTTTAATTGCATTAAACGTTAGTGCACTTTGATTTTACCTGGCAGATGATTAGGGAGGGAGCGAATGGACAACTTGCCGTTGGAATGTGGTGATACCGTCTCTCCTCTTGTTTTTCTCCCGTCTCTTCTCGGTCTCTTTTATACCTCCTGTTTTACCCCCCTTCTTCTGATATTTTCCACTTTTTACTCTTCGATTCCCTCTTTTTTTGGGGGCCACTCCCGTTTTTTCTCTTTGTGCCGGGTGGCCGATGCCCCATGTCCAACTCTCTCCGAAGTCTCTGCTATACCCTATCGCATCTCGAATGCGTCTCCTATATATCGGGTTTTCCCGTCTGTTTTTACTCTGTTTGCCTCTATTTACCCTGGGACTCCGTGTGATGTAACGGGCTCTTTTTTTTAGAGGTTGCTCTTTTTTTGAAAGTGAAACGTCAGCGCCATGCTGGACGTATCTGACTGTGATTGTAGGACCTTGCGTACACAAGGTTGAATTATATGATATCATTCATAAAGATACACGTTTAACAAGAGAAAAGGAAAGATTATGAGCACTTATGTAATTGGTCACAAAATCCCTGATTCTGACTCTGTATGTTCTCCCATTGCCCTGGCTTATCTTAAAAACAAACTGGGTGAAGAGGTAACCGCCGCTATTCAGGGTGGTCTTAACCCTGAGACAGCCTTTATTCTGGGTAAATTTGGCGTGGCGACTCCTGAAGTAAAAACTTCTTTTGCCGGTGAGTCTGTCTACCTTGTGGATCACTCCGATCTGGCTCAGAGCCCCGATGATTTGAAAGAGGCCAAGGTTCTTGGTATTGTCGATCACCACAAATTGGGTGATGTGACCACATCCGAGCCCCTTGAGTGCTGGATTCGTCCCGTAGGATGTACCGGTACCATCGTGAAAGAGATGTTTGATGCCGCCGGTGTTGAGGTTCCCAAGGATATTGCAGGGCTTCTCCTCTGCGCTATCTTGAGCGATACCGTTATCTTTAAGTCTCCCACATGCACGCCTGCTGATAAAGTGGCTGTAGAAGCCCTTGCCGTCATCGCCGGTGTGGATGATGTGGTGGCTCTGGGTGTGGAGATGTTCAACGTGAAGTCAGCCGTTGCGGGTACGTCCATCCGTGACCTGGTTATGCGTGACTACAAAGATTTTAATATGGGTGGCAACAAGATTGGCGTGGGTCAGCTCGAAGTGGTTGACTTGGCTATTTTTGATGATATCAAAGCCGATCTCCTCAAGGACCTGAGTGTTCTGAAGGCTGAAGGGGAGCGTCACACCGTTCTGCTTCTCCTCACCGATATCATGAAAGAGGGTTCTGAGCTTCTCATCGCCTCTGATGATGCGTCTATGGTTGAAAAAGCCTTCGACGGTACCTCTGCAGATTGTAAGATGTGGCTTGAAGGTGTTCTGAGCCGTAAGAAGCAGGTGGTTCCCTTCCTCGAAAAAGTGTTTGCATAAGCGATTATACGGGCCTTTACCCGCCGTCTAAGGCGTTGGGTGGGGGCGTGTGAAAAGAGTACCAAGGCGACCCTTATCTATATGGGGTCGCCTTTTTTTTTGGGGTGCCGGTTTTTTTCGTATTCCGGGGTGACTCTTTTAAGGGGGGTTTTTTATCGCTGGAAAAGGGGGCTCAGATAAAGTCATACGGTGTGTGTGATGGAAAGGACGCTCTTTTTTCCTGCCAATCGTTGGGGGGACCCTTTTTATAGGGGCGGGGGTAGGGTAAAAAATATCTTCATTTTAAATGGGTTGCTTGGGCGCAGGGGAATCTTTGATATTGATAACAAAAAGGTTTTGTGGTATATTTATTGAGATGCAGTATTAGTAGCTACACTAACCCCAATTTATTATTTGACCCGACGATTGCATACGAAGGTTAGAAACTTTTGTCAAGTGTAATGTTCAAATTTCTTGAATAACACCCTTGATGTGAGCGTCTGGGTAGCAACAGGTGAGGACATGGGACATACAGATAACCTGGAGTTTCAGGCAGGTGATCTCGCGGTATATCCGGCACATGGTGTGGGGCGTATCGAATCCATCGAGATCAAAGAAATCGGTGGAGAGGATATGGCCTTTTATATTATGAAAGTTCTTGAAAATGGCATGGTGATCATGATCCCCACCGCCAACGTTGAGAACGTTGGGCTGAGGCGGGTGATCAAGGAAAATGAGATCCCCAAGGTCTATGAAGTGATGACCCAGAAGCGTGAGTGCGCTTTTGATAATCAGACCTGGAATCGCCGTTACCGTGAATATATGGAAAAGATTAAGACCGGTTCCCTCTTTGATGTGGCTGAGGTGTTTCGGGACCTTTTTCTTCTTCGTCTGACCAAGGATCTCTCCTTTGGTGAGCGAAAGCTTCTTGATACGGCTCAGAGCCTTCTTCTGAAAGAGCTTTGTATGGCCAAGCAGACGGACGAGAAGTCTATGATGCAGGAGATCGAGTCCCTCTTCAGTGATGCGGGCGCGACTGGAACACAACCTGAACTGACGTAAGTAATCCATTGATAACAAAAATTGAAGGTATGGATCAGCAAGGCGCCTGTTCCGTGAATGTTTCTATAACAGATCACGGGCGGCGCCTTGATCTGTTTTTGGCAGAAAAGGGGCTGGTGCTTTCACGGAGCCAGGCCACTATCTTTATCAAAAAAGGCTTTGTTTCGGTGAATGGAGGGGCAAGTAAGCCCAAGTATAGGGTGCGTGATGGGGATCGTGTGGCGGTGATTTTACCGGCTGTCAAGCCCCTGGTGGTCGAGCCGGAAGCCATCGATCTCGATATTGTCTACGCCGATACGGATCTCGTGGTGGTGAATAAGCCGCGCGGGATGGTGGTGCACCCCGCGCCGGGCCATGAATCGGGGACCCTCGTCAACGCCTTGTTGCACCATTTCCCCCATATGGAGGGGATTGGTGGCGAGCTGCGGCCTGGTATCGTGCATCGCCTGGATAAGGATACCACCGGGCTTTTGGTGGTGGCCCTGAATCAGGCGAGTCTCCTCGAATTGGCGCGTCAGTTTAAGGCCCGTGAGGTGAAGAAATGTTACCAAGCTCTTGTCTACGGGCAGCTTCGTGAAGAGCGGGGTATCGTGAATCAACCCATCGGGAGGGACCCGAGGGACCGGAAGCGTATGGGGGTGAACTCTCCTGTGGGCAGGGCCTCGGAGACCCATTACAGCGTGGCGGCTCGTTATCAAGGGGCGACCCTCTTGGATATCGATCTGAAGACGGGGCGGACGCATCAGATTCGTGTGCATACCCAGTGGCTCGGTTATCCTGTGGTGGGAGATCCTGTTTATGTGCGCAAACGCTCGGATCAAGGCCTTCCCCAGCTTGCCCCCTTAAGGGCGGCTATTCGGGCCCTTTCTGGGCAGCTTCTTCATGCACGTACCCTCTCCTTTCGTCATCCCTTAACGGGTGAGGGGCTGTCCTTTGAGGCATCTCTCCCTCCAGACTTTCTGGAGGTGATCTCTCTCTTATCCCCGTGACCTGTGACGAGATCCCTATGGGACCTCTCGTCCCTTTTCTCCCCCCTTTCTTTTTGGCAAAAAAAAGGGGGGAGCTCTTCTGGTTCGACCATTTGTCCCCATCCCCCTCATTTTAAATCCCCCATTTTCCCTTAATCCCCCCACTTTTTTTCTCCCCTCTTATTTCTTCCGGTTTTCCTATTTTCTTTTATTTCTCCACCCTTTAGTTTGTGGCAAAAATATCTTCCTTTTTGTTTGTGTACCCAGGGGAAGGAACATTACTTGTTGAGTTATTTTTTGTCTATTAAAAATTGCTTGACAGATTGATATATGGTGACTAAGTATATTTTGCCAGCATGAGAACTTTGTATGACAGTGTTTTGTTCCTTGCTATAGTAACTCAAGTTCGGTCATGTCATTGGTATTATTTTATAAAATGGCATGAGTCATGGGGGAATTAATGCGCTCTTCGTTGTGAGGAGAATTGCTTTGCCCCTTTTTTGAGAGATAATGTCTGTTCTTTTTATTTCTTTTTGATCAGGCATATCGTTAAGCTTTGTGAAACGGTCAGGGGGGTTGTTTATGGACTCAGTTTCAGCCATCGATTACCTGTATGTGATGCTTTTTGTTTTTGGCGGATTAATTACTGCCTTCCTTCCCTTTGTTATTTCCTGGCTCGTTCGCCCGAAAGGCGTTGTGACTACCCGGACGTATCAGACGTATGAATGCGGTATCGAGCCGTTTAATCAGATGTGGGATTATCGCTTCGGCATCTCCTATTATCTTTATGCCCTCATATTCTTGGCGTTTGATGTGGACGTGCTCTACCTCTTTCCAGTGGTTTCGGTCTTTCACAAGATCCCCGGTCTAAGGGGTGTTATTGAATTTTTTATCTTCATTGGCATTCTTAGCCTCGCCATTGTCTACGCCTGGAACAAAGGGGTCTTCACCTGGGAGAAGAAAAAGGCATGAAAGAGATCGAACGCTACGCACAGTTTTTGAAAGATGAATCAGAGGCCGATTCTACGGAGCTCCAGGGGGGGGCGATGAATAGTTTCCCCTTAACTGAGCAGGTACTGAAGGTGTGTCAGGCCAACTCCTTGTGGCCCCTGACCTTTGGTCTGGCCTGTTGTGCCATCGAGATGATGGCCGCGGGTATGGCTCGCATTGATATGGCTCGGTATGGCGCCGAAGTATTTCGTCCCTCGGCCCGTCAGTGCGACCTACTCATTGTGTCCGGAACCGTGACCAAGAAGATGGCCCCGGCTCTTATGACCCTTTATGAGCAGATGCCGTACCCGAAGTGGGTGATTGCCATGGGCAATTGTGCCATCTCAGGGGGGCCTTTCAAGGTGGAGGATAACTACAACGTTATTGAAGGGGTGGATCGTCTGATTCCTGTGGATGTGTATGTCCCCGGGTGTCCGCCACGGCCTGAGGCGCTTATTGAAGGGATCTTAAAGCTTCAGGAGAAGATCGCCGGAAAACGTCATCCATGGCCCCAGCGTAAAATGAAAGACGCGGTTAAAGTTCATCCTATTCCCTGATTTTGGCGGCGCATCCAGCGCGTCATCAATGATTTGCGAGGTGCAGCGTGAAGAGTAGTGAAGCAGTAATAAAGCTGAATGAGGCCGGATTCAAGGCCGAACCTGCAGAGGTGACTCGGGTGGGGTACCATGTGACGGTGGCCCTTGGGGCAGATCAGATTCGTCCCTTTGCAGAGTGGCTCCTCTCCGAGGGGTTCTTTATCGATTTTCTCTCTGCCGTGGATGCCTCTCCCGCCATTCAGCTTATCTATCAATTTGCCCATTTTGATGCCCCGTGCCGTATCCATGCCCAGGTTTCCCTGCCGGATTCGGGAGCCGTCGATACGATCAGTGATATCTATCAGGGTGCGGATTGGCATGAGCGCGAGACGCGTGATTTTTTTGGGGTTGTTTTCTCGGGTCACCACAACCTGGTTCCTCTGATTCTCTGTGACGAGGACAAGGATCTCAAACCTCTCTTGAAAAAAGAGGGGGCGAAAAAATCCCTGGCCGATATCGGTCTGGGGGAGATGGTCGCCTGAGAAGAGGGTGATCTTCGCTAATGTGAAGAGAGTGGGGGGCTGGCAAGAGAGTGTGTGCCGGGTGCCTATTCAATTATAGATGAAGTTTGAGGTCAATTTTTTAGAGTTTAAGGCGAATGGTATTGACCTTCGAGGCATTGAGGGATCGAGGTGCATTCGCAACCCGCTTTCGAGGTGGCTCACCTCGCCGCCGAAGGCATCTTTCGGCAATTTTAGGAGCAGCGATGGTAACCAAACTGGAAAAAATAGCCGGACCCAAGCACCGGTTCCTGCTCAACATGGGGCCGCAGCATCCCAGTACCCATGGGGTGCTGCGTATTGTGCTTGAGATGGACGGCGAGTACGCCATGGCGATAGATCCGGTTCTGGGCTACGGACACCGTATGCATGAGAAGATGGCCGAGGGCCGTCCTTACAACGGTTTCTATCCCAATACCGGGCGTATGGATTATCTGGGAGCGATACTTTTTAGCCACGGATATGTAGGGCTTCTTGAGCGCATGTCAGGGGCTGAGGTTCCGGAACGGGCAGAGTTTATACGGGTGATCACCGCCGAACTCAACCGTATCTCGAGTCATCTGGTGGGGATCGGGGCCTATGTCCTCGATTTGGGAGCATTTACGCCCATTCTCTACGCCTTCGATGATCGCGAGATGATTCTGGATATGTTGGAAGCGATCACCGGATCTCGACTCACCTACTGTTATTTTCGGGTGGGAGGGGTCACCAAGGATATCGACGATACCTTTATTCGTAGGGCCCGTGCATTTATCGATCGCATGAGATCGCGCCTTCCCATGTACAAAGACCTGGTGACCGATAACCTGATCTTTTTAAAGCGAACCAAGGGTATCGGCATTATCGATAGGGATATGGCCGCACGCTATGGCATCACCGGACCGGTACTTCGTGGGTCGGGGATCTCCTATGACGTTCGTAAGAGCGAGCCATACTCCGTTTATGATCGCTTCGATTTTGATATCCCCGTCGGAGAGAACGGTGACTCCTTCGATCGCTATGTGGTCCGTATGGAGGAGATTGCCCAGAGCCTTCGCATTATTGAGCAGGCCCTGGATGCCCTCCCCGATGGACCGGTCATGGTGAAGCCGAAGAAGAAGCTGAAGCTGGCCGCCGGAGGGTGCAACTATACCGTGGAGGCGGCACGTGGCTCCCTCTCTTACTATCTCGTGGGCGACGGCAGCGATACTCCCTACCGTCTCAAAATTAGGGTGCCTTCATACTCCAATTTAAGCCCCCTGCCCGAACTCTGCAAAGGGATGCTCCTCTCCGACCTGGTCACGGCCATGGGAAGCCTTGATTTGGTGATACCGGAAATTGACAGGTGATTATGGATACGATGCAACTTTCATTTTATGACGTGCTGCGGATGGTGATCGCCTTTGTGCTCATCGTCTCTCTGGTATTTATCAACGCGATAATCATGGGTTACATGGAACGCAAGATGGCGGCCAAGATCCAGAGGCGCTGGGGACCCATGGAGGTAGGATTTCAAGGGTGGCTCCAGCTGATTTTGGATGGGGTCAAGATTATTGCCAAGCAGCTCATCGTCCCCAAGGATGCCGACCGCACCCTGTTTCGTATGGCGCCGCTGCTTGCCTTTACCCCCGTTGTGCTCCCCTTCCTCGTGCTCCCTTTTTCTAAGAGCCTCTTCGGGCGGGATATCAACCTCGGTCTGATATTTATTATCGCCGTCTCCTCCATTAACGTTCTCTCTATTTTTGTGGCGGGATGGGCCTCTAACAACAAGTACTCTATGTTTGGCTCGATCCGTTCCGTGTCGCAAAATATCGCGTATGAGATCCCCATTCTCCTCTCCCTGCTCTCGGTGGTGCTTGTGACGCACACCTATAGCATGCAGGGGATCGTGGCGGCCCAAGGGAGTATTTGGTTCTGCCTGGTTCAGCCGGTGGCCTGTATTATCTACCTGATCTCGGCCACTGCCGAGACCAACCGGGCCCCCTTTGACCTTCCTGAAGCGGAGAGTGAACTCACCGCAGGCTATCACACCGAGTACAGTGGTTTTGGGTTCTCGCTTTTCGTGATCGCTGAATACGCCAACATGTTCACTGTCTGTGCTGTGGCCACCGTTCTCTTTTTTGGCGGCTGGCACGGTCCGTTTAGTGGCGAGTACTTAGGGGCCCTCTGGTTCCTTTTGAAGGTTTTTCTCCTGATGCTCATCATGGTCTGGGTGCGTTGGACATATCCCAGGGTACGATTCGATCAGCTTATGAATCTGGCCTGGAAATATCTGATCCCCTTTTCATTGGTGAATCTTCTTTTAACCGCCTTGATTGTGAAGTGCATATGAGTGGATATTTCAGTGAACTGATAACCGGAAGCAAGAGCCTGTTGGTGGGCCTCGGGGTCACATTTAAGGCTCTTATTTCTCCTGTGGTGACGGTGCAATACCCCCGGGAGAAGATTGATGTGACCTCAGCCGTTCGTGGTCATATTGACCTCGTCAAGGATGAGGCCACAGGAACCCATCGATGCATGGTCTGTCTCTCCTGCATGAAAGTGTGCCCCTGTCAGTGTATCACCGTTCAGGGGGAGAAGCGGGAGGGTGTAAAGGGGAAGGTGCTCACCCTCTTTGCCTTGGATTTCACCAAATGCAGCCTTTGCGGCCTGTGTGTGGAGTCCTGCAAACCAAAAGCCATCGATTTCTCCAACGAATACGAGTTGGCCGGGTTTACGCGCGACGAGTTTGTCTTTGACCTTTTAAAACGCGTAAAGGAGCGGGCATGAGCATGGTAATGGATTTTCTTTTTTTTGGACTGGTGGTGTTGACCATGGCCGGAGCCATTCTGGCCGTTCGGGGCCGGGTGCTCATGCACGCTGTCCTGGGTCTTGCCGTCTCTCTTCTGGGAGTGTCCGGACTCTATCTCTTCCTGGGCAGCCCCTTTTTAGCCCTGATGCAGGTGCTGATCTACGTGGGGGCTGTGTGTGTGGTGCTGGTCTTCGGGATCATGGTGGGGTACACCCCCAACGAGGAGGCCGAAAAGGTTCCCATGGGGCGAAACGCCTTTTTGGGGCTCATGGCCTCAGGATCTGCCGCTTTTTTTCTCGTAGTGATGGTCATCAGCCGGACGGTCTGGACTCCGGCCGTGGAGCGGCTGAATGATTTTTCCATCGAACACGTGGGAGAGAGCCTTATGATGCAATGGTGCCTCTCCTTTGAGTTGATCTCTGTGGTACTTTTAATTGCCATCGTGGGTGCCATTATTCTGGCCCGGGATGGACGTGATGAGGTGAGCCGATGAGTTTTTACACCAATCTCAGTACCTACCTGATTTTGGCTCTCTTTCTCCTGATGATGGGCATATATGGCATAATCCGGCATAAAACATTTATCGGCATGCTCATCTCAACGGAATTGGTGTTAAACGGCGCAGGCCTGAACTTCATGGCCTTCAATAAATTCTTGGCCCCCGACCCTGCCGTTGGACAGATTTTTACCCTCTTTATCATGGGGATTGCAGCCGCCGAAGCCGCCATCACCATCAGCTTTATCCTGGCGGTTTATCGGAAATTCACCACCGGTGATCCACGAGGCATGACGGATTTGAAAGGGTAAGTCTTTTTGACCAAGAGAAGACAGATACTAACAATACAAGGCTGATTGAAGATGATTGAAACAACTTCCGGTATGTTAATACTTACTGCCATAATTCCCATGGTGACGGCGCTTCTGGTGATGGTTTCCGGCAAGCGGCCCAATATCCGTGAGTCATGGTCGGTGGTGGGGGCGGTACTGACCTTTGCCTCGGTGGTGAACCTTGCACCCGCTGTGCTTTCTGGGGAGACCCTTCGCTGTACCTACGCGCAGATCTTGCCCGGAGTCAGTGTGACCCTGAAATTGGATGGGTTGGGGCTTCTATTTGCAGGTACCTCCTCTTTCCTCTGGATTCTGGCCGCTTTTTATTGCGTCGGTTATATGCGGGGGCTGGATGAACACGCCCAGACCCGTTTTTATGTCTGCTACGCAGCGGCTGTGGGTGCAGCCATGGGGGCGGCCTTTGCAGGCAACCTCTTTACCCTCTACCTCTTTTACGAGATCGTCTCTGTGGTGACCTACCCTCTGGTTATGCATCACCAGGACGGGGAAGGATACGAAGGGGGGAAGAAATACATTATCTACCTCTTCTTCACCTCCAAGGCCTTCTTGCTCTCGGGGATGGTGCTGGTCTACTTCATGGCCGGAACCCTGGAGTTTGGTAATGGTGTCATGGCGGGTATCTTTCCCGCAGGGACCAGCGGTCCTCTTTTGGTGGTGAGCTTTCTGCTCTTCCTCTTTGGTTTCGCTAAATCCGGCATCATGCCATTTCACAACTGGCTTCCATCGGCCATGGTGGCACCCACGCCGGTCTCGGCCCTGCTCCATGCGGTGGTGGTGGTCAAGGTGGGGGTCTTCTCCATCGCACGTGTCATGCTCTCGGTCTATGGTGTGAATACTCTGAGCGGCTTGGGCCTGGGAACGTTTACGGCCTATTTTGTGAGTATTACCATCGTGTGTGCCTCGGTGATCGCCCTGACGAAAACCAATTTAAAGGCACGCCTGGCTTACTCAACCATAAGCCAGCTCTCCTATATTATCCTCGGTGTGGCCCTCCTAAACCCCTTAGGGGTGACCGGCGGGCTTGTGCATATCACGAACCACGCCTTCTCCAAGATTACCCTCTTCTTCTGCGCCGGTGCGATCTTTGTGGTCTCCGGTAAGAAGGATATCCGGGAGATGGGGGGCTTGGGACGTCGCATGCCATGGACCATGGGGGCCTTTGCTCTGGCCTCTCTCTCCATGATCGGGGTTCCCCCGGTGAGTGGCTTTGTGAGTAAGTGGTATCTGGCCCTGGGCACCATGGAGGCCCACAACTGGGTGCTCCTCACCGTGCTTCTCGCCAGTAGTCTTTTAAACGCCGGTTACTTTGTTCCGGTGGTATTTCAGGCCTTCTTCGGTACGCCTCCTCCCGAAGACGAGGGGAAGACGGAGAGCCTGGAGAAGACACCCCTGGTCCGATTTATGGTGGTGCCCCTGGTGATTACCGCGACATGTTCGGCCCTCTTCGGGCTCTATCCGGATCTCTTCTTTAAAATCATCTCGGTGCTCGATACAGGTTTCTTCGCCGGGTTAACAAACGTCACAGCGGGGTTATAATGAGCAAGCTCATTGGGTTCCTCCGGTATCAGTCCGGCCTCTTGAAATGGCTCTTTTTTCTCTGGCTGGTATTCTCAATTATCTATGATTTTATGGCCATTCGGCACGAGCCCCACTTCTTCGGGGACTCTATCATCGGCTTCTGGTCGGCCTTCGGGCTCTTGGGCTGCCTTGCGATGGGCTTTATCTGCAAGGGGATCTATCACCTCTGGTTGATGCAGGATGAGGACTATTATGACAAGTAATGCGCTATTGATGCATCCGGCCACTTGGTTCATCCTCGCGGCGGTTTCGATGCCCGTTTTAAAACGAATTCATCCGATGCTGATGAAACTGGCCCTGGTTCTGGTGCCGGCTCTCTCCATCTTCTTGATCTACCATCTGCCGGAAAGCTTTGGTGTGGTCAACTGGATGGGGTTTGATCTGATCTTCGGCCGGGTGGATAAGCTGACCTTTATCTTCTTAAACGTCTTCACGATCATGTCCCTCATCGGTGGATTCTACTCCATGCATGTGGAGGAGAGTGGGCATCACACCGCCGCCTTTCTCTATGTGGCGGGATCCTTGGGGGTCACCCTCTGCGGGGATTATCTGACGCTCTTTGCATTCTGGGAGCTCATGGCCTTCGCCTCCACCTTTCTCGTGTGGTACCGCAAGCGGAAAAAATCCATCGAGGCCGGTTTTAGGTACCTTCTGGTGCATACCGCTGGGGGCTTGATTCTTCTCGGAGGGATCTTTCTCCGGTACCAGAATGTGGGCGTCGAGGGGCTCGCCTTCGAGCAGATTGCCCGAGATGGCGTGACCATGGCCGATTATCTGATCATGGCCGGATTTATGCTGAATGCCGCCGTTCCCCCTATCCATGCATGGCTCCCCGATGCCTATCCGGAAGCCACTGTGGTCGGGGCGGTTTTCATGTGTGCCTTTACCACCAAGACCGCCGTATACGTCCTTGCCAGGGCCTTCCCCGGTTTTGAGATCCTGGCTATTATGGGCGCGGTGATGGCCATCTACGGTGTCGCTTACGCCGTCATCGAAAATGATGCCCGACGCATTCTCGCCTACCATATCGTGAGTCAGGTGGGGTACATGGTCTGCGGGATCGGGATCGGCACGGCCATGGCCTTAAACGGCGCCTGTGCCCACGCTTACGCCCATATCCTCTATAAGGCCCTCCTCTTCATGGGTGTGGGTGCTGTTCTGGAGATGACCGGCAAGTCCAAGCTCAACGAGCTGGGCGGCTTGTGGCGAACCATGCCCATGGCTCTGATATTCACCGTCATCGGGGGGATCTCCATCTCGGGATTTCCACTGACCAGCGGGTTTATCAGTAAGTCGATGATCATCGCAGGCGCAGGTGAGGCCCATCATCCCGTGCTTCTCGTGATGCTGACCCTGGCAGCGGTGGGGACCTTTCTCTCTGTGGGGATTAAATTGCCCTACTTTATCTGGTTCGGGAAAGACTCGGGCGTGAAGGGAAAAGGGGCTCACTGGAACATGAATGTGGCGATGTTCATCGCCGCTTTCTTCTGCATCTTCTTAGGGTTCGGGTCCGGTACAGAGTGGCTCTACTCCATGCTCCCCTTCGAGGTGAACTACCAGCCCTATAACTCCTACCACCTCTCAGAAACATTCCAGCTCTTGGGCTTTACGGCCTTGGGCTTTTATCTCATGGTCAAAAAGCTGACCCCCGAAGATCACTTGAGTCTCGATGTCGACTGGTTCTATCGAAAAGGGGCCCGGGTCTTTATGTGGGTGGCGAGAAAACCGGTCGCGTCCGTCAACAACTGGACGGATAACGCGTATCGTACCGTGGGAACCCGCTTATCGATGGCCTTAGCACGTCTCTTTAATTGGTTCGACAAAGCGGGGATTGACTACACCATAGACGGTTCAGCCCGTCAGGTGGTGGAGAGCGGGAACCGGTTGAGGCAGGTGCAGACGGGTCAGATTCAGCAGTATATCGGAAGTGCCGTGGTCGCGGTTTTTGTGATCCTGGCCGCCGTCATGTTGCTTGTATAGATAGAAGGCACCTTTTACCCCATTCATTATTAACGGACAGTGGGAACGTATGGACACATACCTCATCGCAAACACTCTTGGTTACCCTATTTTATCGACGCTTCTTCTGCTCCCCATTATCGGGGGGCTGGTGACCCTTTTTCTCAAAGGGGAGAAGATGCTCAAAGCGTGGGGACTCGTGGTCACAACGGCAACAGCGGTTCTCTCTCTACCCCTTTTCAACGCTTTTGATCGTGGGACGGCCCTCTATCAATTTGCTGAGGTCTCCCACTGGTTCCCTTTTTTGGACCTGAATTATGTGGTGGGCGTTGACGGGATCAGCGTGCTGTTTGTGCTCTTGACGACCTTTATTATGCCCTTGAGCGTACTCTGCTCATGGACCTATATTAAGGACCGTCATAAAGAATTTATCTGTGTACTTCTCTTGATGGAGTCGGCCATGATCGGGGTGTTTGTCAGCCTTAATCTTGTGCTCTTCTTTATCTTCTGGGAGGCGATGCTGGTACCCATGTACCTTCTTATCGCCGTCTGGGGTGGAAAGCGAAGCGATTACGCCTCCATTAAGTTCTTCTTGTACACACTTCTCGGCAGTGTATTTCTTCTCGTCTCCATTATTATTCTCTACGTCAAGTGCGGGACCTTTTTTATCCCAGCCCTTATGGAGGTTGTTTTTCCCTTTAGCTTTCAGGTGTGGATCTTTCTGGCCTTTACCCTGGCCTTTGCCATCAAGGTTCCCATGTTTCCTCTGCATACCTGGCTTCCGGCCGCTCACGTGGAAGCGCCCGTGGCCGGTTCCGTCATCCTGGCCAGTATTCTGCTTAAGATGGGGGGCTACGGTTTCTTGCGCTTCTGTTTGCCCATAGCGCCAGCGGCGTCTCTCTATTTTATGCCATGGCTCATCGGTCTCTCCCTGGTCTCCATCGTGGCGGGGGGGTATCTCGCCTTGGGACAGAGTGATATCAAAAAGCTGATCGCTTACTCCAGTGTGGGGCATATGGGGTTTGTCACCCTGGGGATCTTTCTGCTCTCCACGGGGGGGATCCAAGGGGCCATGATCCAGATGATCAACCACGGTATCGTCACCGGTGCCCTCTTCATCCTGGTGGGGATCATCTATGAACGGACCCACAGCCGTGAGATCGAGGACAACAAGTCTCTGGGGATGCTGATGCCCGCCTATGTGGCCTACCTTGTGATCTTCTCCCTGGCCTCCTTCGGTTTCCCTGGAACCAACAGCTTTGTCGGAGAGTTTCTCGTATTGGTGGCCGTTTTCACCCATAGCAAGGTGGCCGGTATCTTTGCCATCCTGGGAGCGATATTGGCCGCTGCATATATGCTGCGCCTCGTTCAGAAGATGGTGTGGGCCGACTCCGATGGTCATGGTCATCACGATGATGGGGGGGATCACGGTCATGCCCTCTGGGATCTCAACATGAGAGAGTTCCTGACTTTAAGTTTTCTCTTGGTCTTCGTCTTCTGGATCGGTTTTAATCCCAAGCCCCTTATGCAGGTGATGGATACCAGTATCACCCATCTCATGGAGCAGGTGGAGGAGGGACATCATCAGTTGAAGGAGAGTCACCACGTGGCACCTGGTCATGATTTGGCGGCCTTGGTGAATGGGCATTAATAAGAGTGCCCAGGAACAAACAAAAGTGAGCCTTCTGTTAGGAGGCTTTTTTTTAAAAATTGCAGTTAAGACGATTGGGGATTGGCCAGATGAACATGCTACTTTTTCTGCCTGAACTTGCACTGATCACGATGGCACTGGTGCTTTTTTTTGCGACCCTTGCCTCGTGGAGTTTTAAACGTCTCTACGGGCTGACCTTGGCCATGGCGGCGACCACAGTGGTGTGTGCGGTGGCGTCATGGGGGCAGGAGGGTATGCTCTTTTTTGGGGCCTACCAAGTGGATGCCTTTTCTCAGCTCTTTAAAATTTTTATCACCATGGGGCTTTTTGTGGTGATTGCCATGGGAGAGGGTCTCAAAGGGATAGAGACGCGGCTGAAGCCGGAGTATTTTCTCTTTGTGACCTTGAGTTGCACGGGCTTGGTCTTCCTCACCAGTGCCATGGAGCTGATTACCATTTTCATCAGCTTAGAGGTCTCCTCTTTTGCCCTTTATGTGATGATTCCTTTTCGAAAAGCGGATGGACGGCATCGGGAGCAGATGGAGGCGGGGATTAAATATGTGCTCTTCGGGGCCCTCTCCACCGGCATCGCTCTTTTTGGCATGAGTTATGTCTTTGGCATCGCTCACACCACCTACCTGGCTGAACTGGTGAAAGTGGTTCCCGGGCTCTTTGCCTCAAGTCCCATGCTCATCGTGGGCATGGTGATGATGCTGGCCGGCTTTTTCTTTAAGCTGGCCATGTTCCCCATGCACTTCTGGGCGCCGGATGTCTATCAGGGTGCCGCCAACGAGACGGCTGGTTTTGTGGCCACGATTCCCAAGGTTGGGGCTGTGGCCCTTCTGATTCGCATCATTGCCCTCTCTCAAGGGGCAGATCTGGGTGACTTTACCTGGATATTGGCCACCTTCGCCGTCTCTTCCATGGTGATCGGGAACCTGTCGGCCCTGGTCCAAGAGGATGTGAAGCGACTCCTGGCCTACTCCAGTATCGCCCATGCCGGTTATGTAATGGTGGCCCTTCTCTGTGTGAACACCCTGGGGTTTGCCACGGCGATCTACTATATCGCTGGGTATATGGTGATGAACCTGGCCTGTTTCTATGTGGTTTACCATGTGGGACAGGAGGGAGAGAATGTCACCCTTAGCGATCTCTCCGGTCTTTATAAGCGATCGCCCCTACTGGCCCTGGTCCTTGCCGTGGGAGCCTTTGGCATGGCCGGTATTCCGCCCACCGTTGGTTTTTTTGGTAAATTCTTTGTCTTTACTGCCGCCATCGAAGAGGGCCTCTTCGCTCTGGTGATCATTACCGTCATTAACGCGGGGATCTCGGCTTTTTATTACCTGAAATTGGTGCGTGCCGCCTATACGCCTGTGGCGGATCCGGGAGAGACCCTTGTTGTGGGTAAGCCGGCCTCTCTTCTTGGCATGGCTCTCATGGCTGCCATTCTTATGGTGGGGATATTCCCCCAGTTCTTTATGGAGGTGGCAGAGAGAGCCGTGGGTACCTTGATGTAGAATTTTAAAGAGAAAAAGCCCCGGCGCAGAGAGGACTTTTTCTTCGGCATGAATAAAAAAACGATACCCCGTGTACCCTTTGGTGCACGGGGTATTGTTTTTTTATCATAGTCTCCCCTTTTGCCCTGGGCCGTCCGAACCTTTGGTTGCTGCCCGCCCCCCTTGGATATACCCCTCTTTTCTCCTTACTTTTTTGTCCTTTTCCCTGAATGCCTCTTCATCTCTATTTATCTACATTCGACGATTTGTGTATACCTATGAAGGCGTGACGGTTTTGTTTTTTGGCCCTTTACCGGAAAAACATCTGTCGGATATGGTCATAGAGATGCCACAACGTTTCGAAATATTAAAAAATAGGGCGGGGATATGTAAGTGGTGTCCCGGGCTCAAATGGATTCAAATTAAAGCTGTTTTGCTGGAACTATGATATTGTGACTCTGTTTTTTATGAGAAGAGAGTAAGGGGAGGGCTCCTTGTGGAAAAAAAGGGTTTTGCTGTCATTATGGTGGTTATTTTGGGGTTGAAAATTAATGGCCATTTATCATAATAAACGATGAATATAGTTTGGATAAGGTTGTGTTGCGCTGGTCCATTCGGTACATAGCAACTTTAAATAGGGAGTGAAGGGGAGGGATATGGTTTTTGCCAGAGGCAGTGCACGTCGGTGGGTGGCCATGATGGTTATGGGGGTATGCGTGCTGGGTCTTTCACAGATCAGTGTGGCAAGCAGTGAGACGCGGGACTCTCTCTTCTTGGAGATTGAGGCCTTTGTGACAAGGGCCCAGGATCAGAAGGCCCAGCTCTTCGCTCCCCATGCCTTTGGGGTGGCCATGACGTCGTATCAGGATGCGCTGGATGATTTCCACAAGGGAAAGGATCTCAAGGGGATCCAGAGGAAGTTAAAGAGGGCCGAGGCGTCACTCCATCGCGCCATGGATGTGTGTGCCACAGCCGAGGTGACCTTCCAATCCTTGATGAGGGCTCGTCTCGACGCCGCATCGGTGGGGGCCGGAAAGCATAGCCAGGACCTCCTGGTGAAGGCCGTGACTGCCTTTAAACGGGCGGTAAAGCGGCTGGAAGGGGGCGATGTGGATGAGGCCCGCGAGCTTGCCTGGGAATCGGAGTCTTTTTTTCGTCAGGCGGAACTCGATACCATCAAGAAGAAGTACCTGACGAAAACGCGTGTCAAGATTGCCTATTATGATGATCTGGGACGTCGAAATAATGCACCGAAGACCTTTTCTAAGGCTTATCGGCTCCTCACTCGGGCGGAAAAAAAGCTGGAGGAGGACCGCTATACCATGGCTGAGGTGGTGGTGTGGGTCCAGGAGGCCGAATATGAGCTGGCCCATACCGAGTATATCCATACCTGGGTCGAAAAGCTCAATGAATCGGGGGCGATCTTCGAAGATGTGATCATCGCCATGGAGAGCCAGTTGGTGAAAATAGCCGAGGGTCTGGATATCAATCTGATGTTCGACCGAGGTGTGAGTGGGGCCACCTGGCAGCTTCTCGATGCCGTCCAAGAGCTCAAAGCCAGGGGGGATGCCAAGGATCTTCAGATTGCCGCATTGAGTGCCGAGGTGGCCGGACTTCAGGAGAAGGTGGCCAATTTAAGCCAGCTGGAGCAGGAGCTGATGGCAAAAAAGGCGGAGGTGGAGGCGGCCCTGAAGCGTCAGACCCAGGATCAGCGATTCAGGCAGATGAAGATCAAGCGCATTCGTGATGCCTTTACATCGAAGGAGGGCAAGGTCCTCATGGATGGTGAGCGGGTGATTATCCGCCTGTATGGGCTCAGTTTTTCCAGTGGCAAGGCCATTATTGATTACAAATATTTTGGCCTCTTGGCCAAGGTTCGGGATACATTTACAGAATTTCCTGGGTGCCGCGTGGTCATTGAAGGGCATACCGACTCGGTGGGTAGCGAAAAAATTAACAAGGGACTCTCCACGGACCGTGCAGATTCTGTGCGGCACTACTTAATCGCCAACTCTCCCCTGACGGAGACCCAAATCTCTGCCAAGGGGTTTGGGGAGTCCACACCCGTGGCATCGAATGGTTCCCGGGAAGGGCGAGCCAGAAATCGGCGCATTGATGTGGTGATTGTTCCAGCCCAGGAGTAGCCTGGCTGGCGGGGCATCCGAAAAGGTGGGGGCGATTTTTTTCGCCCCCTTTTTCGTGGATGTGATTCGTGGTGCACCATGGCCGCAACGGGGTATTTTTTGATGGCCCTCCCAGGGCTTTGATATGACTTTGATACAGATGGAGTATAGATGAAGGATGGGTATGTTTGAGGTGTTGAAGCAGTTGTTAAAGAGAAAAGAGACCGATAAGCCGGCGTCCCCCCTTGCCTCTGGCAGCCGGGAGCCTTCGGCTTCGGTTCCGGCTCCAGCTCCGGCCAAGGCCCCGGCATGCGTTGCGCCCCCCCGGGTGGCCCCTTCCGTAGAGACGGATGCCTCGCCCGTCAAGAGGGCGAAAAAAAGGGCCTCAAAAAAGGGGCGGCATGGGATCCCTCTCTTTTCTGAAGACGAAGATTTCGGAGCCCTCTTCGGGGAAGAGGCACCCCGTGAGCGTGTCTCGACGCCCTTACCCAGGCCGAAGCCCCGCGCCGTGGCACCCCCTCCCGTGAAAAAGAGGAAGAGTAGAGATCGCAACGGAATTCTTCGCTTAGAAGATGAGAAGAATCTTTTCGCATTGATGGAAGAAGAGGCCCATCGCGAGGGGGATCGTGTGGTGGGCACCCCCTTGGGACGACGGGTGACGAGCGAGGTGCCCCCCCTTAAAAAAATACAGAAGGATCGACACGGGCTGCCGATTATAGAGCATGGACAGCTCCCCTCATCGAAGGAGAGTGATGAATTTGCCGCTCTTCTCGCCTCCTCCCTCTCGGAGAAGAGTGGTGAGGTGCTTCTCCGCGAAAAGGTGGATACGGTGGGGGCGAGTCGTCCCATCACCTTAAAAGAGCGGCTTAAGCGATATCCACCGGCTCAGGGTCAGCTGGATCTTCACGGCTTTACCGCCGCAAAAGCCGATCAGACCGCCGAGCATTACGTGCGGCGCGCCTTTTCTGTGGGGACCTATACTTTACGCCTGATTGTGGGAAAGGGGCTTCACTCGGAGCATGGCGCCGTGCTTCCCGATACCATTGCCGATCGTATGACTACCTTGAAACAGGAGGGGATTGTCCTTGCCTGGGAGTGGGGACGGGGGAAAAAATCCAAGAGCGGTTCCATTCTTGTCTACCTGAACAACTACAACTCCTCCCGCCATAAGCCGTGATGCGTACCGGGTTTTCTTAAAAAAATAACGGTTTGGTGAGGTGGCACACCTCGCCTCCGGAGGCCATGCGGCGAAAGTTTAGCCTCGGTTGGCCCTGCCGGGAGTCAACCTTTTGCCTTATTTTATCAAAGAGGGGCCCAGTCCCTGGCCGCCGGAGGCTCAGTTTTTAAGTCCACCTTAACCATAGAAGGCCTGCTTTTGTTGGACTGTCACTTATGTACCGTGCTGCCCCGGTGGCTCTTTTTATCAGTTTGCACCGCACACACTCGTCTGTAGGAGTGCTTATTGTGGTAATGTCTCTATTTCTCCACACCTCTGGGGCTATTTTTTGGCCACCGGAGGTTTTTTTTGGGGTACTTTGTCGGATTGAGACCTTTGATAAGGGGGATTAGACGATTATTTTCCAACATCGGTGGATTTTCTTTCGTTTACTGATGTAATCTTCGGGGATCGTTTGGTCGGTGATCTCCTGGATGCTGGAGACACGAAGATTGTGCATCTTGGTGGTGAAGTTCTGGTGGTTTGTGGAGAAAAAGATAGTGCCAGAGGGGCGCATGAGGTCCACCACAGACTCCAGCAGCCATGGGTGGTCCTTGGCGATATCGAAGGCCTCTCCGGTGGTCATGGTGGTGGAATAGGATGGGGGGTCCACCACGGCAAGGTCGAATTTTCGCCCCTCTTTTTTCGCTTTTTCAAGAAATTCCGGGGTGTGCATCTGGATGACCTGATGATGGGGGGCGGCGAGTCCGTTGAGCGTTAGGTTTTTTACGGCCCAGTTGACCGCCGTATCTGAACGGTCCACGCTGGTGGTGGTGGCGGCGCCCCCCTTGGCGGCGTAACAGGTAAAGGCCCCCGTGTAACAGTAGAGGTTCAGAAAATCTTTCCCCAAGGCCATATCCCGGACCATGGACCGGGTGTTGCGATGATCCGAAAAAAGACCGGTATCCACATAGTCGCACGGGTTGACGTAGAACTCCAGATCCCGTTCTTTCATGACAATCTGGGTGTCCGTGTGATCGATACGCTCATAGCGTTTGCCCTCTTGTTTCCCCGCTTTTCGCTGTTTCAGATGCACCCTCTCCTTCGGTACGCCCAGGGCCTCGGCCACCGCTTGGCCCATGATGGGGAGCCACTCCGGTCTCGATTGTTCTCGGGTGTACTCTCCCACCACGAGGTGACCGGCGTACCAGTCGACGACGGCCCTTATTTCGGGGATGTCCCAGTCATAAATTCGAAACACCTCGATGCCCTCTTTGGCAAATCTTTTTTTTAGGTGTTTGTGTCTCTTTTTTACTTTGTTGGCCAGCATCTCGCCCTGAAGGCGGTATTTTTCTTCAAGCGTCGAATCCATTGGGTGCCTCGTTATATAAGCCCATCAATTGAAGTGGTTGGGCCGTGTGTGGTGATCAAAGGGATGGGAAGATGATCGAAATATGGAAAGGGTCTGTTATACCAGAATGGCGGGAAGGGGTCTATATTTGGCGTGGGTAAATGAGAATCCTAGGAAGGCTCCCCCCTCCTCCCCCATTTTTTTTGATTGTTTTTTTCCATACCTCGCCCCATGGCTTCCTTAAATCACGGGGAAAATTATATTCTTTTTTCTCATTTGGTAGATAATGGGGGCGTTTCTTTTGATGGGGCGGATAGGCGTATTTTCCTGTCGGGGCTCGGTGAGCGTATTTTCTAGTATATCAGTATTATGTACTCATATATCATGGGGCAATTTTTTAAAATTTGGTGGCGAGAGGGTTTGTAGTAGGTAAAGGTAAGATGCCTCCCGTGTTTTGCTTGTCACCTTTCGCCACCGTCATCTCTGTGGTATAGTTTTCTCAACATTTTACGGGTATTTTTTCTCTTTTGCGATTTTCTTTGTCACCGTTCGATGCCCCATCGAGTAAAAAGGTGATCAGGGAAGTCGATCGATGGATTGCATCCTCTTGTTGTCATAGGGGTCGCTTTTTATACGATTTATTTTTTCCTACCTCTACCTGAACCCATGAAAGGAGACGATTTATGCTCAATTTTCATCTGACTGACGATCAATCAGCACTTCGCGACCGTGCACGGCGGTTTGCCATTGATCACGTACTTCCTGTAGCGTGGTATTATGATGAAAAAGATGAGGTTCCGGTACAGGTTTTGGAAAAAGCCCTGGATGCCGGACTGATGAATGCAGACATTCCCAAGATCTATGGTGGCCAGGGTATTGGGCTTGTGGACGCCACCATTGTGACCGAGGAGATGGCCGCTGCATGCCCGGGCATCGCCACCAGTATTTTTGACAGCTCCCTGGGGATGACGCCCCTTATTCTATCGGAGAATGAGGCGCTGAAGCGGCGTATTTTTTCCCGAATATTAGTGGAGGGGTCACGGGTGAGCTTTGCTACATCTGAGCCCACCATGGGCTCGGATGTGGCCAGTATTCGGTGTGAGGCCAAAGATGCCGGAGATCACTATCTTCTCTCCGGCACCAAGTACTGGATTACCAATGGTGGCGTTTCCGATTTCATGTCGGTTTTTGCCACCGTGGATCCTAAGGCGGGCCATGCGGGTATCGCTGCTTTCCTCGTGGATATGCAGTGTAAGGGCATTACCGTGGGAAAAACCATTCCCAAGATGGGCCAGCGCTGTTCCAATACGGTGGGGATCCATTTTAATCAGGTGAAGGTCCCTAAGACCAATGTCCTTGCCGAGCCCGGTAAAGGGTTCCACCTGGCCATGAAGACCTTTGACCGTACCCGTCCCATCATTGGTGCCTTTGCTGTGGGGGCTGCCCGATCCGCCATGGAGTATGCCCTGGACTACGCCAAAAAACGCCGTGCCTTTGGATCTCCCCTGGCCGGCTTTCAGGCCATTCAGTTTAAATTGGCCGAGATGTATCAAAAGGTGGAGACCGCGCGTCTTCTCACCTTAAAGGCGGCTTGGGAGGTTGACGAGGGGATCGAGCTGACCGCCACGGCGTCCATCGCTAAATTTTATGCCACCGAAGCCGCCTGGGAGGTGGTGGATGAGGCGATGCAGATTTTGGGGGGGTACGGATATACCAAGATGTTTCCTGTGGAGAAGTTGATGCGGGATATTCGCCTCCTGCGTATCTACGAGGGAACCAGTGAAATTCAGCGTCTCATCGTCTCCGGTTGGCTCTTAAATAGCTATGAACCCGCCATGCCTTCCATGGAGAGTCTACCCATGCATCGGGAGATAGATCCCGACACCCATCATGAGGGGGCGGCCTTTCGTTGCCGGCTCTGCGGTCATATTCATTACGGGGATACGGCTCCGGAGTCCTGTCCCACCTGCTTTTTTTCGGCAGAATCCTTTAAAGCGCTCTAGGGCTATCCATGGCAGCGGTATTTAGAGTGTGACGGTTTTTGGCACTGGGCTCATATTATTTCGACTTACGACATAGTGTGGAAATTTTCAGATTTAGAACGGTGCGAGACCAGTGCCCGATTTTTCATGTGTAAAAAAGTCTACGGGGGCCACGGGGAGGGACTTTGGGCCCTTCCCCGTGGCTGACCCACCCCCCTCCATCATGCAAATCATCTTCGGCCCCTTAAGCGGTCTTTTTTTCACTCAATCGGCCCGTTTTGTGGCGTATGCCCAGCACTACCGGGTGCCTTTTTTGATGGGCGTCCCTGTCTCTATCTTCCCTTTATACCAAAAGCTCATCTCCTCTGGCATGCATCCTCACTGGAGTCGAATTCTTCCCCGATCTCTTTATAGCTCTGCTTGAATATTTTGACATGGATGACGAGGAGGTAGGTAACCAGGGCGTAGGATATGACCATCCTCACCGTCTGGCTCATGGGGATGGTATGCTGGGTCCAGATGGCCATGAAGAAATCGAGGCTCATGAGAAAGGCAAAGAGTATGAGGATATTTTTGGGGCCAATTTTTACGGCAAAATAGGAGGCGAGGAAGAGACCTGCGATGGTGACCCCGGGTATGGCCGAATACCATAAGGCGATGGGGACATCATAGAATATGAGATTGATGAGGGTGCCGACTCCGGAGAGGGCCGCCATGAGAGAGATGCTGGTGACAATGGCGACGGCGGGATTGACCCTGAAGATAAGGGTTAGGATGAAGTAGAACATGGTGTCGATGCCGAAACCGATCCAGCCGGAGATCATACCTCCAAGGCAGGAGAATAGAAAAAGGATGATGCCGTTTAGAGCGGTTAAATCGACTGTCATATGGGGGTATTTGTGTCTGAACAGGATGGAGAAAAAGATAATTTGAGTAAAGATGAAACCGATGCTGTTGAATATTAGGGTCAATAGTTCCGGATTTTTAATGGGAATAAAGATCATGCTCGTGATAATGCCCAAGATGCCGCCACATAAGCACAAGGGAATGACATTGGTGATAAATAATTTTTTGTTGACGCTGTACCATTTAAAGGTACCCAGGCCCATGCCATATGCCTGAATGATGAGGCTGAATTGCACCGCGGTGGCCGGTGTAATATCCAGCCGGGTCAATACGGGGAAGTAGACGATTCCCGCGGCAGCCGGCGTTGTGTTGGCAACCGTTGCGGCAATGACCCCCAGGAAGGGCATGTAATAGAAGTGTTGGAGAAAATCTTTCTGAAAATAGGGAAAGAGGAGCAACCACAGGGCAAAAACAGTCAATAAAATGATGTATAATACTCTTTTATTTTTGAGCATGGTGGCTTTGACAACTCCGTGGAGATAACAATGTGAGGGATTTTAAAATAAATATTTGATACAAAAATTTTTATGCCCCCCTTTTGGGAGACGGTTTTTTTCTTACACCCAGGTACCTTGTTAAAAATAGGATAGATATCATAATGACTATAATAAGGCAAACCGTGGGACGTGATGGCGCGACGGGTTGCCCTATGCTTATTGTGCTGATATCACATGATTTTATTGGGGTGCGAGGGGGGCAATGTGGGGGTTCTGGTGGCCAGGTTTTCACCTTTTAGGGTCTCAAAGGGGCCCGTGGGGTAAGGCGATCTTTGGGATGCGTGTGGGCATCGGGATGAGATCATTGTCAAAACCCTTTGACCCGATCTCGTTCACGGTATACTTCGGGATGGATGAGACGTTTGTTTAATTTTAATCATGGGGTGAGGGCCTTTTTGGGCAATGCCTCGGGCGGGGCACGTGAGTATGAAGCAGTTTAAGAGAGTGTATCTAGAGATTACGAATATCTGCAATTTGAATTGTAATTTTTGTCCCAAGACCCGCAGGCCTCCAGAGATGATGGATGAGGCGCGTTTCACGGCCATTTTAAAGGCGGTGCGTCCCCATACGAAGTACCTGTACTTTCATGTGATGGGGGAGCCCTTTTTAAACCCCCATCTTCCGCGATTTCTGGAGCTGAGTCATGGGGCTGGTTTTCGGGTCCATATCACCACCAATGGTACCTTGTTGTCCCAGGTAAAAGAGGTGTTGCTCAACGCCCCCGCCCTGCGCCAGGTGAATATCTCCTTGAGCAGCTTTGAGGCCAATGAGATGACTCAGCCTTTGAAGGCATACCTCTCTGGGGTGATGGATTTTGTCTCTGACGCTTTTAAGAAAACCGGAATTATCTCTGCCATTCGGCTCTGGAATATGGATACCCAGATGGTGAAGGGGTCCAATCGCTTTAATGGAGAGATTCTGGAATTTTTAGAAATCGGCATGGGATTGAAGCCAGGGGAACTCGCCCTTCGTCTCCGGGACTCCCTGAGCGTGAAGCTTAAAGATCGGGTTTTTTTAAAGATGGCGGAAAAATTTGAGTGGCCGGATCTTGAAAAAGGGTATGAACACAGGGATCTCTTCTGCCATGGGTTGAGAAACCAGGTGGGGGTGCTGGTGGATGGCACGGTGATTCCCTGTTGCCTCGATAACGATGGTACCATCGCCCTGGGCAATATTTTAGAGACCCCTCTTCAGGAGATTATCGACAGCCAGCGGGCCAGGGCCCTGTTTGATGGCTTTTCAAGGCGTCGCGCCGTGGAGCCCCTCTGCCGAAAATGTGGCTATGCGAGGCGCTATTAGGGGAGCCCCCTTTTTTTTGGCGGTGGCTCTGTTTGGATTTTATTGACAAGACTTGCATATTCGCATATATGAGCACATATTCATATGAGGGAGGTTTTATGGATAAGGGAAGCGATACCTGTCAGACTCTGTGTGTGCATACAGAGGTTGTGGAGAGGGTAAGCGCCAGGATGGAACCCGAGGCGATGCTCTTTGAATTGGCCGATTTTTTTAAGGCGTTGGGAGATGCCACCCGAGTTCGGATTCTCCACGCCCTGTCATTTTCAGAGTTGTGTGTCTGCGATCTGGCACGCCTTCTGAATATGAGTTCGTCTGCTGTGAGCCATCAGCTTCGGGTGCTTCGTGGGCAAAAGATAGTGAAGTATCGTAAAGAGGGTAAAAATGCCATTTACAGTCTCGACGATTATCATGTGGCGACCCTTCTGAAGATGGGGTTAGAGCATATCGCTGAGTAGCCCTTCGGCGGTCATTTCAAACGGATGCGGGACTTGGTTTCCCGCTTTTTTTAAAATATATAGATGAACATGTGGTCACACGTGAACTTTTTTAGGAGACGGTATGGTCTTACTCGAACAGATTCTTGCAGAAAGTTGGAATGTCCTCTGCCTCTCGGCCCCTTATATGCTATTTGGCTTTTTTATCGCCGGTCTCTTGAAGGCGTTTATTCCCGATGATTTTGTGGCGCGCCACCTCGGAAAGGAGAATGGGCGCTCTATTTTGAAGGCGGCACTCTTTGGTGTGCCGATCCCCCTTTGCAGCTGCGGGGTCCTTCCGGCGGCTGCTGGTATTCGCAAGCAGGGGGCCAGCAAAGGGGCCACCACGGCTTTTTTAATCTCAACGCCTGAAACCGGCGTGGACTCCATCGCCGTGACCTGGGCCCTCCTGGATCCTTTGATGGCCCTGTTGCGACCCCTGTCGGCCTTTATCACCGCCATGGTTACCGGTCAGCTGGTGAGAAGCCTGGACTCGGATGTGAAAGTGGTGGCCAAAAAACAAGCCTCCATGGAGATGTTGACCATGGCCCAGGATGACCCCTGCGGATGTGGCGGTTCCGATTCTCCGGTTGGGAAGAGGGCCTCCATTATGGATCGCTTCCGCATGGGGATGCGCTTCTCCTTTGGCGATCTCTTTACCGATATTTCGGGCTGGTTCTTTGTGGGGGTGGTCATCGCCGGATTTATCACCGTATTTATCTCACCGGATCTGGTGGATGCCTATCTTGGCAATCCCATCGTGGCCATGTTCGTGATGCTTATCGTGGGGACCCCTCTCTACGTCTGTGCCACGGCCTCGACCCCCATCGCCGCAGCCCTGGTTTTAAAGGGCCTCAACCCCGGTGCCGCCCTGGTCTTCCTCCTCGCTGGCCCCGCGACCAATGCCGCCGCCCTTTCGGTGATTACCGGGATCTTGGGGAAAAAATCCATGGTTCTTTACCTCATCGGGATCATGGTCTCCTCCTTCATCCTGGGATTTGCCGTGGACGCCATCTACTCCTTCACGGGGCTCACCGCCGGGTGGCAGGCGGGTGTCGAGCATGGGGGGCGGACCTTTATCGGCACCTTAAGTGCACTGGTCCTCTTCGGCCTCGTTCTCTTCAATCGGGGCGGCCATGGTGGATGTTCCGATTCGGCCTGTGAGTGCGGTTAAGGGGCTTTTACCAGGATAAAAGTAAGCCTTTTGGCTATATTCAAAAAACGGGGGTTCAGGGGCGGCAAATCCGCCCAGTAAAAAATTTCCTGGTCGCTGGCGGTTCAGTTTTTAAGACCTCTTAAACGTGGCTGTAAAAGGATGGTAATCAGGAAGGCGAATGTAATCTGACCCGAGGTACGAGGGGCAGAGTGCATTCGCTATTTTGCTTTCAAGGTGGCACATCTTGCCGCCGGAGGCCCTGCCGGGAGCCAACCTTTTGGAAAGGTTGCCAAACAGGTTTTTATAGTGACTGTAACGGACCAACGGTCCATTACAGTCACTCTTGGGGTCCAGGGGCCCGGTCCCTTGGCCGCCGGAGGCATGGTTCTTGGTCACTTTAACCATAGAAGGCACCCAAGCGAAAGAGGCCTCCTCTGTATAGATATTCTCCCCTCTATCTTGGCGCTTGTGAAGCCCTCGGTTTTTGTCTAATATTAGGATCACCGAAGATAATTTTAAACGCCATGATTTACAGGGAGGGCCGAAATATGCTCGAAAATAATCAGTTTGGAACCACAAAAGAGATGGTGATTGAGGCGATTGATGACCATGGGGTCCATCGCATCATGGCCATTGATGACAAGGGGCTTTATCTGACCCGGCCGGATATGGTGGGGCGACCCGTCGCGGATGTGAACCGGTATGGGGTGGATCGCCTGGAGTTTAAGCTGATTCTTGAGACCCTGGGGTATGATACGGATCAGATCTTTGAGGCGAACAGGCACCGTATCCAGGCTCCAAAGAGCCCTGAAGGGGTGGTAAAGAAGATAAATCCCATCAAGGCATCCAAGAGGGGCCATTAAAAAAATCAAGCCCCCTTCCTTTTACCTGCCCTGGGTGCCATCGTTATGGGCTTTAGGAAGGGGACACGACCATGGGCTCACCACTGAGTTCATGGGCGTAGAAGCGCATCGCCTCCTCGGGAGAGATGGGGTGGGCGAGAAACCCAGCCCACGGCTCCTTTACCCGTTCCAAGAGGGGGGCCACGGTGGCCAGAGGGTCATCCTCTCCCCTCATGTGGGCCGCCGCACTGCTCCAGACCCATGCCTCGGGTGCGGCCACGTAATCACGTTTGACGGGGTTGATCTCCACATATCGCACGCAGGCGATGAGGTGGGTTTCGTCTAGGAGATGGCGGGCCGGTCTTCGGGTAAAAGAGGGGATCGCTCCGTTTTGTTGACTCTCTTGCCAGGTGATGTAGGCCCTGTTGGCTCGGAAAAGGGTCTCATCGATGGCCTCTCCTTCATCGGAGATGGCCACGAGATGAAGGTGATCGGGCATGAGGCAGTAAGCCCAGATCTCGATCTTCTCTTCGTGGAAGCATCGGGCCACGATGCCCATATAGGTATTCTTCTCCCCATCGCTTAAAAAAAGCGACGCCCCTTTTTCCCCACGTTGAATCACGTGGTGGGCCCTGCCGGAAATATCTCTCATAATCCCCCCCTTAATTTTTCTTGATTGTCACTTTTTTTTCAGCCACATTACGGACGTAGCCTTCTATGGTTAAAGTGGTCTTAAAGCTGAACCTCCGGCGGCCAGGGAATAGATCCCCTGGACCCCAGGTTTGTCACAGTCACTATAAAAGAAGCCTGTTTGGCAAGCCCGATCTTTTAAATCAAGCAAAAGGTTGGATAGCGAAAGGACCAACCGAGCCTGAACTCTCTTCACCTCTTTTATGTATGATATGGCAGGGTATCTGTCGAGTCACCGATCATTTGTGTGGGAGTTTGTCAACTACCCCGGCCTAAAGGCCGGAGCTTGTAAAAGCTCACGTTGACCAGTCTAAGTCCTTAGAGTACTACGTTACCTTAGATATCAAACCCAAAAGTAAAGGTGGTTCGAATAGAATCAGCAACCTGACCCTCGCGTGCAGACCTTAGCAACCAAAAGAAAAATAATATACCGGTTGAAGCGTTTTTAAGAGGGGCTCCAGAGCTATTGAAACAGATCAAGTCAAAAGCAAAAGCGTCATTAAGAGACGCTGCGGCTGTCAACTCTACCCGGTGGGCACTGTTTGAACGATTGAAGGCCACAGGCCTATCCGTCGAAGTTGGAAGTGGTGGCTTGACCAAATTCAATCGATCCAAACAGAAACTTGAAAAAACGCACTGGTTGGATGCCGATGTGCCGGGTCGATAAGTATGGATTTCCAAGGACAAAAGCCAAAGGTCAAAAAGTGGTCAGAGGATTCCAAACCGGCGACATGGTCACGGCCATCGTAACAAAAGGGAAAAAGATGGGTCGATATATTGGGCGGGTGGCAGTCAGAACTTCCGGAAGTTTCAATATTAAAACAGAAGATTCAACCGTACAAGGCATTGGTTACAGATATTGTAAAAAGATCCATGCAGTTGACGGTTATACATACCATTAATCAGAGTTTAAGAGACGCCAATCTCTTAACTCCTTACCTCCCCGCCATGAAGGACGGGGTTTCACGGAGTGTTGGATGAAAAAAATAACCATGGTATGCCTCGTTTTTCTTACCGTGACACTGGTAACTAGCCTTGGGGTAAGGGCAGACGAAGGGGTCGTATTCGATGCCCCCAAAGACGGCCTGATCATCGACTTTATCAAGGGCAACAGTCCACGGGATCTCTCCGTGGCGTTCAATCACTCGACCCACGCAGAATACACGTGCAATGAGTGCCATCACAAGATGTTCCTGCTGAAAGGGAAGAGCGCCCCAAAAAGCTGCGTGACCTGCCACAGCGATGTGGATGTCAATTCGGTCAAAGGCTACAAGAGTTACTTCAAGGCGATGCACAAGATCCGCCAGAAACCGAGAACCGCCCGCCCGGCCTGCGTGAGCTGCCACACCACCGAGTTTGGCACCAACAATGATATGACGGGGTGCGCCACCTCCTCATGCCACCCCACAGGGCTCCATTAAGGGCCCCGCACCGGCATAGAAGACGAGTATTTTTTAAAAAGTAAAAAGCCACCGGCAAGCCATTTTCCATAGAAAATAGGCTCACCGATGGCTTTTTTTTTGCTTTTTCCGCTTACGCTTTCGATGGTTAAAGTAACCCAAAAATAGCCTCCGGCGGCCAGGGACCGGGCCCCTGGACCCCAGGTTTGTGATCATAACGGGCCTTTGGCCCGTTATGATCACTATTAAAACCTGTGTGGCAAGCCCATCTCATAAAAATTGGCAAAAGGGTGGCTCCCGGCAGGGCCACTAAATCATTCGGGTATTTTTACATAATCATCATCATAAACACCGCGCTCTGCCCCTAAGTGACAGGCGGTACAATTCGAAAGGGAGCCGATGGCTTCACGCTCCAGGACCTTCGAAGAGATGTCGTCATGTTTTTTACGGATGTATTTAATATCGGTAATTCTCGCCGGAGTCTCATCATCGATGCTGCGCATAATCTTAACGGCTCGTTTGGCCGAGCTGGTCTCCGCCCCATTTTTCTTAAGATAGTCTGAGATAATCCGCGTTGACTCATCATCGAGGGCGATGGATTCCCCAAAATGATCATCGTGAGCCGCCACTATCTTTAGCCAGGAGGCGGAAGGCAGTAGTTCGGGCTGATAGGCAAAATGGCAGGCCCCGCAAGCCGCTTTGTAGGTCGAATTATTCACCGGCCTCATATGTCGTTCATCATCATCATCATCATCATCATCGTCGTCATTTTGTTCATGCTGACTCGATTCATGGCCCTTCTCCTTAGAGTCGTCATCGGCCGTGGCCAGAGAGAACATCCCACTGAGAAAGATAAGAATAAACGCGAAAAACAGGGTGGATCTTGTCGTTTTCTTCACTTTATGACCTCCGTCATAGAAGATTAAGGGTGGGTATACGCGTCGATGCGGGACGCCGGTATCGATGCAACGGCAGACTTTAGGTATAACGATGGGGGTATAATGAGGATGGATCATCAGGAGTCAACGGCCAGGGCGTTCCTCTCATGGACTCTGCCCCAGAGACTCACGACTGGCCCCTTAGGGCCCTGATAGCCCCGGAAAAGGGTATCGAAAAGGGAAAAGGCCGGTTTAAAGAGTTAAAAAAACAGCACTTATCGTTGATGAGATTATTCGGATTTTTATCCAATGTCAAGACACGGCCCGTGGATGGTAAGAGCGTCCACGCTCCGACGACGG
>JABXKT010000046.1 GCA_013619155.1 Desulfobacteraceae bacterium | reverse complement strand
TGGGTTTAAGCGAAGAATCAAAGGCGTATGTGATTTGCCCTGAGGCACGAGGGGTAAAGCGCATACGCTACCCGCTTTCAAGGTGGCACACCTTGCCGCTGGAGGCCCGTTTCTTGATCACTTTGGCCATAGAAGGCATCGTTTTTTGTATGTTTTATTTCTGGGCCAATTATTTTATCCCTTTAAAAAAGAGGCGGCCGAAGGCAAGGTGTGTTTGTATCCACCGTGGAATTGGGGCTCGTCACGGTGTCTATTTTAAGGACGGTTTGTCAGGCCTTTTACGGGTGCGGCTCTGGAAAAGACCGCCGCGCTTGCATGGGGCCCTTTTTTCTCACGATCCGTCATCGGCCATTTTTTAATTTTTATAGCATAGCCTTCGGAGTCGTGGTGGTAAAAAAAACGTTTTTCTCTTTATTGTGGGGGCCTGGAATCGCCTAACTCTCACCGGGGGGCGTGATCTGACTCGCCGTGGCGATGCGGGGTTTTTTCGGGGTACTGAAGTAGCGGGTGATCGCTTTTCTCGCATATTCACTCGCCCGGGTTCCGATATACGCCTGGTGTCCCACCACCACGGCGATGGTCATGGAGCGGCCCCCCTTCTTCTCCTGGGCAAATCCGACAAACCAGTCCACCCGTACATCGTGGGTCTTATTAAATATGGATCCGGTTTTTCCGCCGAGGATGAGGTTTTTCAGCACGCGGTCCTTGCGGTATCCGGCAAAACTTTTCTTCGCCGTACCAGAGCGGATGGTTCGCTGCATTAAGGTATTGAGGGTGGCGGAGACACCTTGGGGTACGGCACGACCCAGGCTCTCTTTCGGGGGGGTATAGAGCTCGATACCCGATGCCGATTGCACGGAGTCCACGAGGTAAGGGGCGGGTATGGAGCCACCGGTAAGGGCGGTGGCCCCGATGAGGGCCCCGTGTAGGGGAGATATTTTGGTGATCCGGTTAAACCCGCAGGCCACCTCGGCCCACTGATAGGGGTCTTCTCCGATGGAGAGGGCACTGATCTCAACGGGAAGTTCGAAGGCGATCTCCTTGTTGAAGAAAAATTTCTCCCCGTAGCCTGACAGGGTCTCTTTTTTTAGTCGTAAGGCGCCGAGTTTGCCGAATACGGGGTTCACCGATTGGGCAAAGGAGTCCCTGAAGGTTATGGTATTGGTGTATTTGTTCTTTTTTTCCTGGATCTGACGTTTGTAAAGGGTGTACTTACCGCCGTTAAACGAGAGGCGGGTGGTGGGGCTTAGGTTTAGTTTCTCTGCGGCCGCCGAGGCTGTGATGATCTTGAAGATACTGGCAGCCGGGTAGGTGGCCATGAGACTGGGATTTACGGCCCCTTTATCTTTACTGAACCCTGCAAGGCCCAAGATGCGTCCCGTCTTCGGATCCATGGCGACAGCCGCCACATAACGAGGGGTCCCACGTTTTCGGGCGATATTGCGTTTGAATTCGTCGATGAGAAGGGACTGGAGTTCGATGTTGAGGGTGGTGGTGACCGTGAGATCCTCATCGCCTTGCTGAATATGGATCACCTTATGGTCCAGCCGCGCCAGGGATTGAGGTGCGAGGAGCTCGCGTAAGGTCTCCCGAGAGAGCTGACGGGGGAGTTCCGGTTTTTTCTCCTCGAGGCGACCCAAAGGGGGGAGCATGGGATTGTTGACTTTGGGGATGAGGGTGACAAGGGCGATGAGAAGGGCACCTCCCGTTAGGGCGGTGAAGGCAATCAGTGCCCCTTTTCGAAAGGTATGGGTGCGTTGGTTGACTTTTTGACGCCGCTTTAAGCTCAGCTGATAGGTACGCCAGTCATGTTTTTGCTGTGGCATAGATCTCGTCGAAGGTCTCGGGGTGAACAGCGGTATCCATGTCGGATACGGTGTGACCGAATTTTTATATCCAGGCGCCGTGTCGGTGCGTCCATGGATGGGCGGACCGTATCGAGCACTCAGCCCGAAGGGGCTGAGTGTCTCTTTATGGGTGTCTGGTCCTATCACCCCATGGGTTGGGAGTTATTTGACAGGAGTTCCCGGCTTTAATCCGTCTAAGTTGAAGGTGGCCAGGGAGAGGGCCTTGCGTTTGGTCGCGGCCAGAATCATCCCCTGGGACTCTACACCCATGAGGGTTGCCGGGGCGAGGTTCGCCACCACGACCACCTGGGCGCCTTCGAGCTCTTCGGGGGTGTAACTCTTGGCGATGCCGGCCACAATGGTACGCGGGGTGCCTTCGCCTAAGTCCACGGTGACCTTTAAGAGTTTGTTGGCCTTGGCAATGGGTTCCGCATGGAGGACTGTGCCCACGCGCAGGTCGAGATCCTGGAAATCATCGAAGCTGATCTCGGGTTTCAAGGGGGGCTTCAGCGCCTGCGTGGCAGGGGCCGCCTTCGGCTCAGGGGTATCGGCTTTTTTCATCTCGATGCGGGGGAAGAGGGCCTTGACCTTGGTGATGGTTCCATTTGGGGGAAGGACACCCCAGGTTTCGAAGCTGGAGAGCATAAGGGGTGCCTCGTCTATACCCAGGTGGGCCAGCATGGTTTTTGCTGTGCCGGGCATGACGGGGGAGATGAGTCCCGCCACCACGCGAAGTCCCTCTAGAAGGTTGTACATCACCGTTTTAAGGCGGGGGGCCGATGCCTCATCCTTGGCCAGATCCCAGGGGGCCGTTTCGTCCACATACTTGTTCATGCGGCTCACAAAGACCCAGATCCCTTTTAAGGCACGATCGAAGGCGAAGAGGGGCATTTCGTTTTGGAAGATCTTAAGGGCTGCCGATGCATCGTCGGCCAGGGTGAGCTCCTCCATGAGGGTGGCATCCGGCTCGGGGACGACGCCGTTAAAATATTTAAAACTCATGGCCACCACGCGGGAGAAGAGGTTCCCTAAGTCATTGGCCAGGTCGTAGTTGATGCGCTTGACGATGGAGTCTTCAGAAAAGTTCGAATCATGGCCGAAGGCCATGTCTCGCATGAGAAAGAAGCGGTAGGCGTCTACCCCATATTTTTCGATGAGTCCCTCGGGGCTGGCCACGTTGCCCAGGCTCTTGGACATCTTCGCCTCACCCATGTTCCAGAACCCGTGAACGTTGAGGGTATTGAAGATGGGGATACCCGCGGCTTTGAGCATGGTGGGCCAGTAGATGGCGTGGGTCTTGAGGATATCCTTGGCCACGATGTGCTGCACCTTGGGCCAGAAGGTGGTAAATTTTTCGTCATGGGGGTAACCCAGGGCCGAGACGTAGTTTAAGAGGGCGTCAAACCAGACATAGGTGACGTAATTCTCATCGAAGGGGAGGGTGATACCCCAGGTGAGACGGGTCTTGGGCCGGGAGATACAGAGGTCCTCTAAGGGCTCTTTTAAGAAAGAGAGCACCTCATTTCTGTACTGTTTGGGCCGAATGAAGTCGGGGTTGGTCTCGATGTGGTCGATGAGCCACTGCTGATATTTGCCCATGCGGAAGAAGTAGTTGGACTCCTTGATGCGTGTGGGCTCCTTCTTGTGGTCCGGACATTTGCCATCCACCAGCTCACGCTCCTGGTAGAAGCGTTCACACCCGACGCAGTAGAGTCCCTCGTATTCGGAGTAGTATATGTCTCCGCTGTCGTAGATCTTTTGAAGGACATCGGCCACTACTTTTTTGTGGCTCTCATCGGTAGTTCGGATGAAGTGATCGTTTTCAACGGAGAGTTTGGGCCATAGATTCTTGAAAAGAGCGCTGATCTGGTCGGCATACTCTTTGGGAGTGCAGGCGTTGAGCTCTGCGGCCTCGGCAATTTTGTCTCCGTGTTCATCCGTCCCCGTGAGGAAATAGGTGGGGGCGCCGAGCATCTTGTGGAAGCGGCTTACCACGTCTGCTGCGATGGTGGTGTATGCATGCCCCAGATGGGGTTTGGCGTTGACGTAGTAGATGGGTGTCGTAATATAAAAAGGATCAGTCTGATTCATGGATCTCATCTCTTTGCATCTTCAAATAGTGGTGTCATTGCTGACCGGGCTGCACGTGGCTGGTCGCGTCTCTTTTTCCTATCCCTTGACTTTGGGCTTGTCGGGGCTGACATTCATCAGTTCTGCTTCGTACTCCCCCCCCTCATCCAGGCGTACCGTGAGACGGTTGCCGATGACATTGTGACGAATCACCTTTCCCCGCCCTTTGTCGGTGGTGACAAATTTTCCCACCTTGGGGTAGCTCTCTTTGAGCTTTTTATATGTCCTGTCTTCGAAGGTAAGGCAGCACATTAGTCGTCCGCACAGGCCCGATATTTTGGTGGGGTTAAGGGAGAGTCCCTGCTCTTTGGCCATCTTAATGGAGACGGGCTCGAATTTTTCGATAAAGGATGAGCAGCAGATTTCCCGGCCGCACCGCCCCAATCCCCCACACATCTTGGCCTGGTTGCGAATGCCGACCTGGCGCATTTCGATGCGCAGGCGAAACTGTCGAACGAGGATTTTTACCAGTTCTCGGAAGTCCACCCGTCCGTCGGCGGTGAAAAAGAAGGTGAGCTTGCTGGTGTCAAAGGTACTCTCGACGGCAAAGAGATTCATCTCTAATTTTAGTTTTTCCACCTGCTTCTGACAGAAGTCGTGGGCCTCGGTCTCCAAGAGGATGTTCTTATCGCGCTGGATGACATCCTCGTCCGTTGCCAGACGAAACACCTTCTTTAAAGGTGTGGTGATCTCTTTCTTCTCGAGGGGTTCTGGAGGGGTTGCCACCACGCCCAAGCCGAGGCCTTGTTCGGTGGTGACAATGACCTTATCTCCCACATTGAGGACATAGGGGCCACTGTTGAAATCGTATATTTTTCCGGCGGGTTTAAACCGAATGCCGACTACTTTTTCCATAGGGTTGTGCCACACTGCTTGGGTGTAAAGGGCTGCGTATTGCCATATTCGGTCATACGCACCGAGGTCCTGTTTTCACGGGACATAACAAGAAAAGCGTAAGGGTTTAGCCCTGCATTAGCGTTAAGGCCATCACCTCTATTGTATGCCGAAGCACGGTATTGCCCTCGATACGCTGAAGGGTGTCTTGAACCGTCTCGGCCATGGCGGTGAGGCGAGGTAAGGCAAACCGGGCCGCATCGGCTTCTATTTGAGGCATCAAATCGGGATTTCCCACGCGCGCGGGATCTATCTTGCACATCATCAGGTCATGCAGGTAGTGCTCGATAAGGGAGAGGGCCTCTAAGGCCGTCTCCTTATCCCGGCCCAGTACCTCGGCAAAGGCCAGGGCCTGGGAGACATCACCCCGTCCCGGTAAGGGAAGGGCCGAAAATAGCCAGTTGCGCTGAATCACCCATCCATCGATGCCCCCCTTGCCGGAGAGTATTTTTTGGGCGTGGGTGAGGGTACCATCACTTAAGGTGGCCACTGCCTCGGCATCCTGCGGAGACAGTGAGGATTCCTGGCTCAGGCATCTTGCAATCGTCTCCAGGGTGAGGGGACGAAACCGAACCAGCTGGCACCGTGAAAGAACGGTGGGCAAGAGCTCCGAGGGCTGATGCGTCATCAGGCAGAAAAATGTCCCGGCAGGGGGCTCTTCCAGCACTTTTAAGAGGGCGTTGGCCGCTTCGCGATTCATGCGCCCCGCCTCTTTGATGAGGATGATCCGGTGGGATGCCTCCAGCGGTTTAGCAAGCAGAGTATTGCATAGATCACGTATCTGCGCAATCTTGATATAATGGCCGTCTGGCTCGATGACACGGATATCTGGGTGGGTGCCCGCCTCTATTTTTCGGCAACTCCGGCAGGTGCCGCAGCGGTGAGATGCCAGGGTGTCAAAGGGAAGGTCCGGTGTGGCGGGGAGGTCGCGGCAGTTAAGGATCTGGGCCAGAGTAAGGGCCGCCTCCGTCTTGCCTGTGCCCGGTGGTCCGGAGAGGAGCAGGGCGTGGGGGAGGGTACCGTTTTTTGCCATGGACAAGAGGGTGGAGACACCTTTGTCCTGTTCTCGAAAATTCTCAAGCATAGAATTCGTGCCACCTGTCTGGATGATGACGTAAAGGGGTGTTCTACCTAAAAGTTGCATTCACCACTGTGTGTCATGGTTAAAATGCTACTATTACAAGTATTTAGATCTGCCGCGTTACCAGACAATTGCGGTAAAATACTACAGCTGCATGTCCGGCGCCTTGCATATCCGGCCAAAGGACGCTTGCAACTTTTAGGTTCTATATGGAGGGCCTCTTTTTAAAACAAAAAGGGCACGTGACTCGGAACGGCTTGGGGAATTCCCCTTGTGAGTCGCCGTTCCGGCAGTGCCTTGACTCTCCCGACCTGGTGTCGGAGACACCGTCAGATCCTTGCAGATGACGGTGTCTTATCCGAATAGAGGCGTTAGTAGTCCACGCGCTCTTTGAGCTCTTTGCCACACTTGAAAAAGGGCAACTTCTTGGGGCTGATGAGCACTTTATCACCGGTTTTGGGGTTGCGACCGGTGTAGCTCTTGTACTCTTTTACATAAAAGGAACAGAGGCCGCGGATCTCTACACGGTCTCCACGGGTAAGGGCATCGGTCATTGAGTCGAAAAAGATTTGAACAACCTCTGCAGCTTCCGCTTTGGAGATATTGGCTTCGTTTTTAAGTGTGGAGATCAGCTCCAGTTTATTCATACATCCTCCTGAGAATACTAAGACTTATCTTTCATATCTTGACGCCATGCAGGCGTTGCACCGCTCTTAGATAAACGTAAATCCATAGCAAGTCAAGGGGTTATGAGAAGTTTTGAATGGTTTGTGTAAAAAATTGAGTGGGGAGGCTCTATTTGGATCTCCCCATCCTCGATATTTTGTGGTTTTTTGCGTCCAGGCTGATGGGTTTAAGAGATACGATCGATATCGGCTTCAGAGACGTGAACGGCGGCAGATTGCCCGAGGATATCGATGTTTACAATGACGCGTCCCTGGCCGAGATCTTCGGAAAAGAGCCCGGTGAGACCTTTTAAAGGACCGTTCATGACGATGACGGGCTCCCCTTCCATAAATGCCATGGATGTAAAGATTTCTGTGTCGGCGGCGGCCATGATGCGAAGGGAGGAGAGGGCGGTCTCGGGGATGGGCACCGGTCCCTGGGAGCATCCCAGGACACGGACCACCCCCACGGTCTTTAAGATGGAGAGGTGGGATTCGGGGGTGAGGCCTGTTTTTACAAAGACGTACCCAGGAAAGAAGGGGACATCGAGAACCACGCGACGGTCTTTGCGTTTGCTGGGTACCTTCATCGTGGGGAGGAAGGCCTCAAAGGATTTTTTGGTCAGGGTGTCGAAAACCACATTTTCGAATCGGCTTCGTGTATGCAGGGCAAACCACATATTTTTTAAAGGGTCAAAAAGTGTCATAAAATAAGGTCCTTCATTGGAAAATTTGGGGGCCGTATATCCTTAAACGTTATTTATTGGGGGCTGTAACTGCTTTCAAAGCCGCCAAGGCCGGTCAGTTCTAAGCCAAAGACAATGCGGGTGTCATCTGGGGAGGTCTCAAATCCAGAGAAGAGAGACCAGCACGAGGCCGCGTAGGTGAGGCCGATACTCTTGGTGATGTCATGGCCCGTTAAGAGATCGCGTTCGTAGGCGGTGGTAAGGGAGACCTTTTTACCGAGGTCCATCTTAAGGGAGGTCACAACGCTCTCGGAGGCGTCGTAGCTGGCACTGGGTGTGATGCCGAGCCGTTGGTGGATGCTCTCTAAGGGGTCTCTTTTTTTTCGGTGGCTGACGCTGAGCTGGGGGCCCTTTTTTTTCCCGAAATTAAGGGTGGTGTTTTGGGTGAGCAGTTCGGACTCGTACCAACTCCAGGTGGCATCCATGGTGAGGGAGAGGGCATCGATGGGGCGAAGGGTCACCTCGGCAGAGAGGGGTTTGAAGGGTTGCTGGGTGAGTCCGTTGCGCCATGTGGTCCCATCGGTTTCCCGCTCCTCCTGGATGTCCCAGGTCTGAGAGAGGGATCCCGTGATGAAATCCCGGTAGGTCGGGCTCTTTCCCTCTCCCTTTTTCGAGGTCAAGATGGAGTCTATCTTTAAGGTGATTTCGTTTTTGCCACTCAAGGTATCCACCGAGTCAAAGGTCGGGTAGAGAAGGGGATCGAGTTTGTCCTGCCAGCGGTAGGTGAGGGTGGGTTTGATTCGGTGGCGCACCTTGTCGGCCCAAGATGCTTTGGGATTAAAGATTCGAAAGAATTCGGTGGAGATGTCTGTGGTGAACTCGGGGACGAGGGCCGTCTGGGTGCCTGAAAGAGGGTTTTCAGGGTCAAGGGTCTCGGTTTCCCACCAGAGGCCCCGAAGCCCGGCTCGGGGATCCAGGGAGAGGGCCCCCACCTTAAAGGGCATATAGAGTGTGGGCAGGATGTGGGTGCGGCTCCCCTCATGGGTGGTGCTGGTGAGATCCTGGCGATAAAACTGGCTGGCCCCACCGTCCACGGAGTATTGCAGGGAAGAGCCCATAAAGGCACTCCGGGACTGGTTGATGGTGAGGGTGGGGAGTTGTTGAAGTGTGGTGTCTGTCGTATCCTGGGAGCGGGCGATGACATTGTCATTCCAGATGCCGGAGAGGCTTGCCGTGAGGGCATCAGTGGTCTTCGTTACGGAGAGACTGTTTCTCCTCACCGTGTCGGTGTAGTCCTCGATGGTGCGCCCCATGAGGCTCTCCATCCCCTTCATGGTGGCGGTGAATCCCCCGGGGCCGGTCTTGAACTCTTTTAAATAATCTTGATCACTCACCCAGTCCATGTCGAGTTTGGCGGTGAATCCGCCGGGCAGCGCCTGGTCGGCCTTGGCACGGAGCCAGTAGCGACTCGTGTTGGTGCGGGTGGGGGTGCCCCCGTAGCCGTAGTCGGCATTGTCGGTGGTGCCATCATCGATTTTTTGATCGGTGAATCCGTCCACGGAAAATATCCCCTTGGAGAGGGCGCTTTCTATGTACCGGAATTCGACCCCAATCCGGGTGCCACGGGTCTGCATATAATTCGTGTAGACAGTGGCGTCCATGCTGTCACCCAGGGTGACGAAGAGGGGCTGGATGATATCCACCCCTTTTCGTGATGAGTAGCCAAAGCTTAAGGGTAGCAGGCCCGTTTGTCTCCTGATCTTGACAGGAAAGAGGAGAAAGGGGGTGTAGACCACGGGGATGCCGGCGGTCTCAAGCATCACGTGGCGCACCGTCCCGTAACCTTCGATGGTGAGGTCGAGGTCGCGGCCGGAAATGGCCCAGTCCGGATTATCCCCATCACAGGTGGTGATCCGGACGCGCTTGGCGGTGTAGTGGTTTTCGCCGTGTTTTTCAAGGGAGTCGCTCTGGATCCAGAGATTTCGGCTCTTGATGAGAACGGTGCCGTTGGTGATGGTGCCCTCTTGACTCTCCATGGCGTATGTGACGGCATCGGCCGAGACCTCTTCTCCTTCGGAGACGAGGCGAACGTTCCCTTCTGCCTCTGCCGTACCGGTGTTTAAGTGGTAGGTCACGCGATCGGCATGGAGGGTGACGGTGCCATCGGTGACAAAAACGTCTCCTTCGGCGATGTAGGTGCCTTGGGCGGTGTCGTGGGTCAGGCGATCTGCGGTGATATTCACCGGAGAGTCGCCCGGACGCGAGACGGCTGAGGCGATGCTGGCACAGAAGAGGAGGTAGAGAAGGGAAATGGCGATGAATCGATGCAAAAATAGCATGATGGAGCGTGCCTGTATCGTCTGTCACCCTATGGGTCGTTAAAGGGGATGGGTTGATCTCTCGAGCCGTGGTTCTCGTCGTAAACGACTCCGTGATGCCACGCCGATCTTGCCTGTGGCAGAAAATAGAGATGAAAATAGGCCGAGGCGGACCTCTGTCTGAGGCTTTGATTTTTCAACGGTCATCACGTATGATGCCGTCCACAAGCCGAAATGGTGTGGTGCACCATGCCCCGTGGACTATTTAAAGGGGGTGTGGTTTTTTCATATTATATCTGTATGTTGATGGCGCTCACAGTTGTTTTGGGCCCTGGCCCCTGCGCCTCATTAAATAGGGTGGGGGGGTCTCCTTGGAGAGGCCATCAAGTTTAAACCCTGAATACCTTAAAAAGTCAAGTTGAAGATGGCTTGGGATCGGCCGGTAAAGGGTCCTTTGAGGTGGGATCGACGATTTGATGCGCTGCCCTTTCGAAATATTTTGGCGCCAATGATTCGGCTCATGCCATCGGATGGGTTACTTAAAAAAAACCGTGCAAAAAAACCGGAATGGTTGCATTTTTGGTGTGAAAAAAATCGGATCACCTAAATATGGATATGCAAGCTAAGGATGGTTACAGAGAATATAGAGTGTGAGAGTGCGCTGCACACACAGAGCAGATATACCCATCCGTGCCGGTGGTGAGGGTCTGTTCGTTTTTTTTTATGAGGCCATTTATGAATGAAGATTTAAGATGGCGAGTTGAGGAACGATTATGCTGATTACCCTTGAGGGAATTGAGGGCTCTGGAAAGAGTACCCAGATGAAACGGATTGCGGCTCACCTGAAGAGCCAGGGACGACGGTGTGTGTTGACTCGGGAGCCCGGTGATACGGCCATCGGAAAAAAGATTCGGGCCATACTCCTCGACCCGGAAAACGGGGCGCTGACCTCTCTTTCTGAACTTTTTCTTTACGCGGCCGACCGCGCCCAGCATCTGGGTGAGAGGGTGATCCCCTCTCTTGCCGCCGGGGATATCGTGGTCAGCGATCGTTTCTTCGATGCCACCACGGCGTACCAGGGGTACGCCCGGGGGCTGGATCTTGGGGTCATTGAAAAGATTCATGATATGGTTTTAAAGGGGCTACGGCCCGATCTCACCCTTCTTCTGGATCTGCCCCCTGAGCGTGGACTGCGGCGGGCCCTCTCCGCCATTGAGGCGGGAGATCGCACCGTTTCAGAATCCCGGTTTGAACAAGAGGCCCTGGTATTCCATGAGAAGGTGAGACAGGGCTACCTGGCCCTTGCCGCCGGGGAGCCGGATCGTTTTGTGGTGATTGATGCCACGGCCTCGGTGGACGAGGTTACCGATGAGATTTTGGCGACCATAGATGCGCGACTGACCCGGAAATAGGGGATAAAAGAAGTGACGGAGATGAAGACTCAAACGATACTGGATGCCATTGGCAATACCCCCCTTGTGGAGGTGAGGCGACTCAACCCCAACCCCACGGTCCGTATTCTGGCCAAACTAGAGTATGTGAACCCCGGGGGTTCCATCAAGGACCGGGCGGCCCTCTCCATGATCGAGTACGGGGAGAAAAATGGAGAGCTGACGCCGGATAAGACGGTGATCGAGGCCACCAGTGGCAATACTGGTATTGGTCTGGCCATGGTCTGCTCTGTGAAGGGGTATCGTCTGAAGCTTGCCATGAGTGAGTCGGTGAGCGAGGAGCGCCAAAAAATTTTAAGGGCCCGCGGGGCTTCCATCGTGTTGACTCCCGGACACCTGGGTACCGATGGGGCCATCGATGAGGTGACCCGCCTGGTCTCTGAAAACCCCGGTCACTATTACCGCAGTAATCAGTACAGCTCTCCGGCCAACTGGATGGCCCATTATCATGGGACGGCCGAAGAGATTTGGGAACAGAGTGGCGGGGAGGTGAATTGCGTGGTGGCCTCCATGGGCACCACCGGGACCCTTATGGGACTGTCGCGCCGCATGAAAGAGTATCGTTCAGATATTCGCATCGTGGGCGTGGAACCCTATCTCGGTCATGGAATACAAGGGCTCAAGAACATGAAAGAGGCCCATGAACCCCCTATTTATGAGCGTCATCGTCTGGATTCGAAGGTGAATGTGGAAGACGATGAGGCCTTTGAGATGACCCGGCGTCTGGCCTCGGAAGAGGGGCTTTTTGTGGGCATGAGCAGCGGGGCGGCCCTGGTGGCGGCCATCAAAGAGGCCGAGTCCATGACATCGGGGACCGTGGTGGTGATTCTTCCCGATGGCGGGGAGCGTTATCTCTCCACCCACCTCTTCTCGGTGAAGGATAAGCCCGGGCCCATGCTCTACAACACGCGTACCGGGCGACGGGAGATGTTTGCTCCCAAGGAGCCGGGCACGGTGAGTCTCTACACCTGCGGTCCCACGGTGCATCAGAGCATGGATCTCTCCCTGATTCGCCGGTTTCTCTTCTCCGATCTTCTCAGCCGCTACTTGACTTTTCGCGGGTTTTCGGTGCGACACATCATCAACATCACCGACCTGGACGACAAGACCATTGCCGGTGCCGTGGAAGAGGGGATCCCCCTTGCCGAGTTTACCCGTCATTGGATCGATGGTTTTCATAAGGATTTGCTGGCCCTTGCCATTAAACCCGCAGAGGCCTATCCCAAGGTGAGTGAACATGTGGATAAGATGGTCTCGGTGACCGAGGAGCTGCTGAAAAAAGGGATCGCTTATGAGAAGTTGCGGTCTGTCTACTTCGATATTTCGCAGATTGAAAATTACGGGACGATGTCCGGTGTGGATCTCGACAAGATTCGTTTGGGCGCCACCGTGGATTTAGATGAGTATGAGAAGGAGAACCCCCGGGATTTTACCCTCTTTAAGCGGACCCGAAGCCACGAACGGGATATGGGGGTGAGTATCTCCACCCGCTGGGGCTTCGTGCGTCCCTCCCTCCATGTTCAGTGTGCGGCCATCTCCATGGCCTACCTGGGCGCCGGTTTTGATATTCATACGAGTAGTCGGGCCCTTCTCTTTCCCCACCATGAGAATGAGGAGGCTATTGCCCAGGGACTCACCGGGGGACCTCTGGCACGAATCTGGCTTCACTGCGACCGGGTGCTCGCCCATGGCCGGAAGATGGATGCCCACGGGGAACGGGTGACCCTTGAGGATATTTATGAGCTGGGCTTCGATGGCCGCGTGGTTCGGTACTGGCTTCTCTCCGGTCATTACGGGAAGTCCTTGAACTACTCACCGGACCGTATCCGGGAGTCGGCCAAGGCCCTGGCCAAGATCGATGCCTGTGTCACATCTTTGATGATGCGAGAGCATGGACGTCCCTACGCCGATCTGGATCAGCTGGTCTACGATATTCGGCGAGGGCTCATCGATGCCATGGATGATGATCTCAATGTATCCCGCGGTTTGGCGGTTATTTTTCGGGCGGTCCGAAAGATCAATGCGCTTATGGGGCAGGGATGGATCGATGGCGATGGGGCCCTGGAACTTCTTAAAATTTTGCGGGACGTAGACCATGTCCTGGGAATTTTTGATTTTTCCAAAAGAAAAGGGGGGGCCTCTCAGGAGGTGGCAGACCTTCTGGCCGAAAGAGAAGGGGCCAGAGAGCGGGGGGATTGGCAAAGAGCCGATGCACTCCGGAGCCGTCTTGAATCCCTGGGGGCGACCGTACGAGACACTCCTGTGAAGCGGCCCATGGATGGACTATAAACGAAGTACCCTTATATATAAGGAATATGCCATGCGCGTACGATATTTTCCCCATACCTATATCTCCGATGACTTCGCCCATCTATTGAGCCGACTGTTCGATGAGGTGGCTGTCACCGTTGCCTCTGACGAGGACCCCTTGCCGTCCGAAGTGACAACCCTGGGGCCGTCACCGGAGACAGCAAAGCGCCTCATCCCCTTTCTTGCAGAGTGGCGGCAGTTTAGTGGCCTTCACCAGGAGGGACTCTCGAATTATGCCTCACAGGTGGGTCGGCGGGTGGATCCTGTGGACGAATTTTTGACCACCCAGATCAAGAGTGAGCTCATGCGCAAGGTGGCGGGACATGTCCCTGAGGATAGACGGGATGATGCATTCCTTAAGGCCCGAGCCTTTCTCAGTCTGGCGGTGGAGTACGATATGCGCTGTGATGATCTCAACCGGGACCTTGCACGCATCGATGAGATGCAAGGGGCTTTTTTGGGGGCCCTAAAAGGGGAGCTACCCCCCTCTCCCCAGCCCCCTCATGCCGATGATGCCTCGGGCGAGATTAAGATGCTCGAGCGTCTCGTGGCCTGGTCCACCCTCTTTGTGGAGGAGGGTGGCACCTCTCATGACCGCGTTTTTGTGACGGAGAGTCGTGAGGCCATCGACCTGCTGGAGGAGTATGGCTGTCCCCTCGAGGCGCTGGATCTGTTTTCAGGCCATCGATTTTCCCGGGAATCCTTGAAAAAATGGCTCGAAGGTTCCCCTCTGGATCCGGTGGAGAGGTCGGCGGATGATGGGGTGTGTGATGCTGTCACGGCACGAATTTTTATTATTCGTCGTGAACACCCGTATAATCTCTTTAACGAGTTTATTCAGGGGGTAAGGAGAACTTCTTTTGGGTTCAGTAGAGAAGTTGCTGAAATTGAAGGTAATATTCTCTTTGTGCTTATAGAAGGAGTTGCCCCGCGTTAGGGACCCCCAGGGAGCGTGTGAGCCGGTGCTTTTTTTTTAAAAACCATGTTGACAGCCCTTGCAAAATATATGATGAATATACCGGACTTCGACATGCCAGATTGTTCTCGGGTGTTTTTTGGCCTGATTTTAATTTGAATGCGAATATAATTGAATCATTTTCTAAGGAGGCTTAAAAGTATGGGTTTCGAACCTAAAGTAGACACAGGCAAGTGTACCGGTTGTGAAGAGTGTGTTGACGTATGCCCCACTGAAGTATTTGAAATGAAGGATGGCAAGTCCGATCCTGTAAATGCTGAAGAGTGCCTCGGCTGCGAAAGCTGCGTAGAAGTATGTGAATCTAGCGCGATCACTGTTGAAGAAAACTAATTGATGCTTTCTTCATGAATCCCCGACGCATTTTGATGCAGTCGGGGATTTTTTTTCTCCTTTCCTTCGGACTCGCCTCTTAACTCCTCTCATGAATGCACATATTTTCGTGTTGTTACGATCCATGCCGATGGGACAACTGCCTTGATAGAAATAAACACGTATGTAGATGCGTCTTTTATATATATCTTAAAATAAAAAAATGGGGCCATTTGGGTTATGAAACAGTATGTCATCGATGAACTGAGGCTCGAGGATCATGAAAAGATCAGCGCGTGGTTTTCCGATAACCTTGAACGCTCTCCCTTGGGCGATCTCTACTGGCTCCCCGTGGATGACACGATTCTTAGTGAACTTCAGCGGGCCCATACCGATTGTGGTCCCCATGTGTTTGCCTTGGAATTGAGCCCCCAGCGTCTCTCCTGTGAATTGCTTGTCCGAACCCGAAACCGGATGACCTGTCCGTGTATCGCTTATGCCACAGATGACCAGTTCCTTTGGTTGGTACGCAGTGTGGATCGTTTGTTTGAGGCTGCCGGAGTCCTTTCGTGAGGGACGGTGGATATGACGTGGGTCGTGACAAACATTTTTCAATATTACGGGTCGGTAATCGATCATGATGAAAATGGGTGAATAGATGAAAAATGGAGTGTCGCCGGATAATGCAAAAGTCTTGAAGATCATTCCCTTGGGGGGTCTGGGCGAGATTGGGCTGAATATGATGGTGATCGAGTATGGTGATGATGCCATCATCATCGATGCTGGGCTCATGTTTCCAGAAGATTATATGCTCGGGATCGATATCGTGATCCCGGATATCGATTATATTAAACAAAATGCCTCTCATATCCTTGCGGTTGTGTTGACCCATGCCCATGAGGACCACATCGGAGCCCTCCCTTATCTTTTGCGAGAGGTCAATGTCCCGGTGTACGGCACGCCGTTTACCCTGGGGGTGGTCCGCAGAAAGCTCGAGGAGCAGGCAGGCTTAAACGCCTTTACGCTCAACACCTTTCATGCAGGGGAACTTTTGCATATCGGTCCCTTCGAGGTCGATCCTATTCGGGTGAGTCACTCCACGGTGGATGGGGTGGGGCTTGCCGTACGGACCCCTCGGGGTGTGATTGTCCATACCGGTGATTTTAAGATCAACCTGTCGGGCCAAGAGTCTGCCATGACCGATGTCAACAGCTTTGCCCGGTATGGCGAAAAAGGGGTGCTGGCCCTCTTATCCGATTCGACCAATGTAGAGAAAAGGGGGTACACCCTTTCGGACAGCGAGGTCGCAGACTCTTTGAGGCGCATCGCCTTTGATGCCGAAGGGCGTATCGTTGTGGCCCTGTTTGCCTCCAATGTGGCACGCATTCAGCAAATTGTGGATATTGCCGAGAAGAAAGGGTGCAAGGTCGTTTTCTGTGGGCGTTCCGTGGAGCTGACCGTTAAAATCGCCCGGGAGCTTGGGTACCTTAAGATTCCTACCGGCATGGAACTCGATATCCGGCGTATTAATGATGTGGCACCCCGTCGTCTGATCTTAATCACCACGGGGAGTCAAGGGGAGCCCATGAGCGCCCTGGCTCGTATGGCCGCCGGTACCCACAAGCATATCAAGATCCGTAAAGACGATACCATCGTCTTCTCCTCCAAGGTTATTCCTGGTAACGAAAAGGCCATTGCCGGCATCATCAACACCATCTATCGCTTAGGTGCCAAGGTGGTGTATGAGAAGACGGCCCCGGTCCATGCCTCGGGGCATGCCTATCAGGAAGAGCTCAAGACCATGATGCACCTGACCCGGCCCACATACTTTGTCCCTATCCATGGTGAGTATCGGCATTTGGTACACCACGCGCGCTTGGCCCAGTCGGCCGGTATCCCCGAAGAGAATGTGATTTTGGCCGAAAATGGTCATGTGATCATCTTCGATGATGCGGGTGTGCACATGGGAGCCCCTGTCACTACAGGACGGGTCCTGGTGGATGGCAAAGGGGTGGGCGATGTGGGGCGCAGCGTTTTAAAAGAGCGCCAGATGCTGGCCGAAGATGGACTGGTGGTGGTGACCATCGTCTTCGATGAAGAGACTGGGGTCATTGTCTACGGACCCGAAATCGTCTCCCGTGGGTTTGTCTTCTGGACGGCCACCGGCCATCTTTTGGATGATGCCCAGTGTGTGATTTTGGAAGTGGTGGAGGAGATCGGTATGGATGCCCCTCACCGTACCGATTTGATTCGGTCCAAAGTTCAAAAGGCGTTGCGTCAATATTTTAATTTCACCATCAAACGCCGCCCCATTATCGTTCCCGTTATCATGGAGTTGTAGATTCCGATGAGAAAAGATATCACCGGTACCCTGCTGTTTTTTCTCGTCGTCTTGATTCTCGTCAGTCTTGTCTCCTACAACTGGACCGATCCGTCCATCAACCATGTGGGGGGATCGGCGGATGTCAAGAATCTCTTCGGTCTTTTGGGGGCGCATATATCCGGGTTTCTCATTGGCCTTGCCGGGGTGGGGGCCTTTTGGATTCCCGTGCTTCTTATCATCGTCAGCGTTCACTCCCTGGGCAGTCGTGAGGGCAAGGGTCTCTGTTATACGGTGGGCGGTGGGCTGATTCTCATATTTTCCACGGGGACCCTTTTGGCCATGATCTCCGGGACCGATTACTATATCCTCTCTGCCAATCGACTCCCTGCCGGGGGACTGGTGGGCACCCTCTTAAAATGTTTTTTGTTAAAATATACCAACCGCACCGGTGGCCTCATTATCATTAGTGTGGTTATCCTCATTGGCCTTATTCTCTCCACGGGTTTCTCCTTTATCGCCATCTATGAACGTATGAGACGTCTCGTCGTGACGAATCGAGACCGATGGACTCGGTATCTCGCCGAAAAAGGGGGCGGGATAAGTATGAAATCCTTAAAAATCAAGATGAAGAGGCGGCAGAAGTCGACGTCACCGCCCCCTCTGGCCCTGGCAGAACCCGTGGTGCCGAAAGGCGACGATGAGGTGCCCATTCTGGCCGAATGGACAGAGACGTCTGGCATAGAGCCCGTGATAAATGTGAGGGGCAAAAGATCCCAAAAGACCCCCTATGATGTCGCACTTCACGAGGAGAGTCGTCCTTCGTCCGAGGTAAACATTGAGATCGAAGGGCCTCCCGATGCCCCCTTTGACGCCACTCCTCCCCGGGAGGAGAGTTCATCGTCCGAGGTCTTACCTGAGGCAAAAATTAAGGGCGTCACTCCGACGAAGACAACCGTCGATTCCCCCGTGCCGGTCCATGAGGCCCCGTCCTCCGAGGTCTTACCCGAGGCAAAAATCAAGGGTGTCACCCCGACGAAGAAGCCTGTCGATTGCCCGGTACCGGCCCATGCAGTCCCCTCATCCGAGGCCTTACCCGAGTCGAAAATAAAGGATGTGACGTCGCCGAAGGAGCCGGACCCTTCCCCCAACCCGGCCCATGAGGCCCCGTTATCCGAGGTTTTGCCCGAGGTGAATATCAAGAGTGTGGTTCCTAAAGATGCGCATACCGATCCGGTGGCCCAGGAAGATGCGTTTAGTTTTATGGACATAAGCGACGATGTTCAGGGGTATCAACTGCCAACGATCTCTTTTTTGACGGATGCCGTGGAAGAGGAGGGGACCGCCGTGGATACTGAGAATCTTCGCAGGCTCTCCCTTTTGATCGAGAAGAAATTGGAGGATTTTGGGGTGCGAGGGACGATCTCCGAGGTGTCACCGGGACCTGTGATCACCACCTTTGAGTATAAACCGGCGCCTGGGGTCAAGATCAATAAGATCGTAAATTTAACCGATGACTTGGCCCTGGCCCTTTGCGCCATCAGTATTCGTATCGTGGCCCCCATTCCCGGTAAAGATGCCATTGGCATTGAGGTGCCCAACGAGGTGCGCAGTAACGTCTACTTCAAAGAGATCGTCACCTCCAGTCGTTTTATCAACTCCGACTCCCCTTTATGTGTCTGTCTTGGCCATGATATCGTGGGCAGCCCCATCTCTGCCGAACTCAATAAGATGCCCCATCTTCTCATTGCCGGAGCCACCGGTGCCGGTAAGAGTGTGGGACTCAATGTCATGATCTCCAGCCTTCTCTTCAAATCCACACCCGATGATGTACGCATGATCATGATTGATCCCAAGCGTATTGAACTCTCCGTGTATAACGGAATCCCTCACCTGATTACTCCTGTTGTGACCGATATGAAAAAAGCCACCAACGCTCTTTTTTGGGCCGTACGGGAGATGGAGCGGCGCTATGAACTCCTGGCCGAGAACAAGGTGCGAAATATCGATCAGTATAACAAAAAGGTCGATAAAGTGGCGAAAGAGGCACCGGATGAAGAGCCCATGGAGAGACTCCCCTTTATCGTCATTATCATCGATGAGCTTGCCGATCTCATGATGGTGGCCTCCCGTGATGTGGAGGTGGCCTTAACCCGCCTGGCCCAGATGGCCCGTGCCTCGGGCATTCATATCATCTTGGCCACCCAGCGACCCAGCGTGGATGTCTTGACGGGGACTATTAAGGCCAACTTTCCCACGCGTATCTCTTTTCAGGTCTCCTCCAAGATCGATTCGCGTACCATCATCGACTCTAACGGGGCAGAAACGCTTTTGGGACGGGGGGATATGCTCTATCTGCCGCCGGGCACCGCAAAGCTCATGCGAATCCACGGTGCCTTTATCTCTGACGAAGAACTCGAAATACTCATCGATTTCTGGAAAGAGCAGCAGGGACCGGGATACGATAGCTCTGTTCTCGATGTGTCACCCGAGGCCGCGGCAGAAGAGGCGGGGGAGTCAGATTATGATGCCCGATACGATGAAGCGGTGGCCTTAGTTACCCGAACGCGTCAGGCCTCCATATCCAGTGTTCAGCGCCATATGCGTATCGGATACAACCGGGCGGCTCGAATCATTGAGGCCATGGAGCGCGATGGAGTGATCGGACCGGCTGATGGATCAAAATCTCGCGAAATATTGGTGACATCCTACGAAGGGTAGCGGTGGTTTTTGCTTTAATTAGAGGTGCTTGAAGAGAGCGCCTCGCTATTTTTTAGAGGCGCTATTCTACCATTAGTTTGCGCGCGAATTTTCCCTTAGGGCCTGCACAAAAATAAAACAGACAGAAAGCGATGCCTCCGGCCATGCAGTGAACGCTTACCTCCGGTGGCCCTACCTGGGGCCAACCTTTTACAAAAGGTTGCCAAATAAGATTTAATAGTGACTATGACGGGCCAAAGGCCCATCACATTCATAAGCCTGGGTTCCAAGGGCACAGCCCTTGGCCACCGGAGGTCCATTTTTTAGTCACTTTGATCATAGCAAGGCTTTTTTTGAATTCTCGGATACGTTTAGGAGTGGTGGTTGCAGATGGGGTTGAATAGAGTACGTGCAGAAGGCGTTAAGGGCTTCTTAAGCGATGATGAGGGGGCCCGGCTTTACGAACTGGCGGCGGAAGTGGCCCACCGGGGGCCCTGCCTTGAGATTGGCAGTTACTGTGGTAAATCGACCCTATGGCTGGGAGAGGCCTGCCGGGAGGCGGGAGGTGTCCTCTTTGCCGTGGATCACCATAGGGGTTCGGAAGAGCAGCAGAAAGGGGCGGATTTTTTCGACCCCGAACTCTGGGATGAGGCCGAAGGCCGAGTGGATACCTTTCAGCTCTTTCGGCGCACCCTGGATAGGGCCCACTTAAATGATACCGTGGTTCCTCTGGTATCCAAGTCGACGGTGGCCGCCCGTTTTTGGGCCACCCCCTTGAGCCTTGTCTTTATCGATGGCGGGCATACCTATGAGGCGGCCTATAACGATTATGCCTGCTGGTCGCGCCATATTATTCCCGGGGGGTACCTGTTGATCCATGATATTTATGACTCCATGGATGAAGGGGGGCAGGCGCCTCATCATATTTACAAAATGGCCGTGGCCACCGGGCAGTACGAGGTGGTTGAACGCATCGGCTCTTTGGGTATTTTGAAACGTTACCCGTGCGGAATCCTTCCGGCCGAGTTGCCGGAAAAAGATTATTAGTATCGGCACAGCGTATCTGCAACCTTCCTTTTACGGTAACTATTTAGCTTGAAGCTTCCGGCGGCCCTGCCGGAGGTCAAACTTTTGTCATGATCGTATGCGGCATGGTTTGACAGACAGCTCTTCATACATATTTCAAATTTATATCAAGCCGAATGCGGATGTGATTTGTGCCCCGAGGTACGAAGGGTAAAGTGCCGCAAAAACTTTTTTGATTACCACCATAACATGGTGTCGCGGTGGAATGCTTTTTGGCAGCGACCGAGATGGACCCAAGAGGGTTCTATCATTCGTGAACCTTAAGCGCCAAGGGCAGAGCCCTTGGCCGCCGGAGGCCAGTTTTTTGGTCCCTTTGACCGTAGAAGGCCCTTGTTCAAGGTCTGAATAGTTACGTTTTGCAGTGATATACTTGGGTAGGTGCCCGCAAGGGTATTGCCCCCATGCATACACTCTGGTAAAGTGTGTGTACTCTTTTTTACAAAAAAGCATTTCTTTAAGGTATGCACGATCGTTAGTGCATGTCGTCTTTATCTCACGCTATGAGTCTCTACGCTGCGTCTCCTATGACTCGCCACTCTTTTTTTTCTTTCCCTTAAGGGGCCCTGTAATAAGGGATCCCCCATGGTATTTCTCGTATATCATCTTAATCTATGACCTGGGTAAAGTACTTAATCTTATTGCATTATTGTGCTCTATCCTTAAGAGGTGTACATGATGGTTGAGTTTGTCTATGGACTTTTGGAGAGCATTGGTTTTGCTCACCCCTTGCATCCCGCGCTGACCCATATTCCCATGGGCCTTGTTATGGGTGCCGTTATTTTTCGTGTGGCTGCCATCGTCTCCCCTATGAAATATCTATCAAAAACGGGATATCATTGTGCCGTGGTGGGGCTTCTTGGGGTGCCTCCGACGGCAATTCTCGGATGGATGGACTGGCAATACCGGTACGGAGGGGAGTGGGAATTTTTGATCGGTTTGAAAATAGTATTGGCCCTTGTCTTGTTTCTGATTTTGTCCCTTATCGTTGTTGTTGATGATCCGGATACCCCCCGGATAGACGTGCGAAGTGCCCTCTATTTCTTGGCGGTACTGAGTGCGGTGGGTCTCGGATTCTCTGGCGGTGAGCTTATTTATGGCTGATGGAGGATGGTATGAAACGTTTTTTTTGGGTGGTCGTCTTATTTGTTGTGACCTTATGGGGGGCCTTTGTCTCTCGAGCCGAGACCTTTGACCATACCCTGAAAGAGGGGCCCATGCAGTTTAGCTGGTCGGTGGAAGCGGGCTCACTTCGTGTGCAGCTCACGGGTAAAACCACGGGCTGGGTGGGTGTTGGGTTTAACCCGGAGGAGATGATGAAGGGGGCCAACTTTATTCTGGGGTATGTCAAAAATGGGAAGGTAAAGGTGGTGGATCACTTCGGACACTCAGACCGGAACCATAAGTCAGATACCAAGTTGGGGGGACAAAATGATACCTCAGGTGTCAGCGGCTCGGAAAAAAAAGGGGTGACCGAAATCACCTTTACCATTCCTCTGAAGACCGGTGATGAATATGATACGGTGATCGATCCCACGGGGATGACCACGGTGCTTTTGTCCATGGGCAGTGGCCGTGACAGTATCCGTTCCGTTCACGGCTTTAAGTCTATATATCGGGTCAACCTCTCCACCGGTCGCTTTGAGAAGATGCCATGAGACAGAGCCTGGGGATGGTTATCTGCCTTCTATGTATGATGCTGATACCGGTATCCCTTTGTTTCGGCCACGGGGAAGAGATCCATGATGAAGGGGGAGACCCCCAGCCAGAGTTAGAGATATCGGTGGGGGTCGATGAACGTCTCGGTGAAACCTTAGATCTCGGAGGTCGGTGGTGGAATGAGATGGGGGAGAGGGTGAATCCTCAAGAGGTATTGGAGTTACCCACCCTCTTGATTCCCGGCTACTATCATTGTCCGAAATCGTGCAATCTTCTTCTGGCGGCCATGGCCACCGCAGTACGGGATCTGGATCTTTTTCCCGATAGGGATTATCGGGTGGTGGCCGTTAGCATCTCCGATGATGAGGGGGCCGCCCATGCGGCCACGGCCCAGGCCCAGTATTTTAAAATCCTCGGAGGAGGGTACCCCAAAGAGGCGTGGCCCTTTCTTGTGGGGGATAAAGAGAGCGTGGCACGGCTCTGTGACTCTATGGGGTATCGATTCACAAAGCGGGGCCCCCACTCTTATATCCATCCCAATGTGGCCGTGGTCGTGGCCCCGGGTGGCACGATTATCCGATATCTCTACGGCCCTAAATTTCTCACAGCTGATCTTAAAAAAGGGATGGAAGAGGCGGCCATCGGGGTGGCCAGTGTCTCCATTCACCGGGTGGTGAGTTTTTGTTTCGATTATGATCCCAAGAACCGGGCCTACGTTCTTAATATATACCGCACCATGGGGAGCCTCACCCTGACCCTGGTGGGTCTCCTGTTTATTTATCTTGTGGTGACTCCCACGGCTCACAAGAGCCGGGGGATGAAGAAAGGGTAAGCCCTCTTAGGGGTACCCTTGAATCGGCACAGATCTTCTGTGTGGACTACATCAAGCGGCTGGTCGATCTGCTTTGCCCCTCTTTGGGTTATAGAAGTGATCGTAAATGATCCAAAGCCACGATGTGTATCAAACCCGCCTTGCATGACATTACGACTGGATAGCGACTCAAATCATTTGCGTTTTTCCTTCCTCTTCTCATGGAGATATGGCATGGAACCGGTCCGCTCTTTTTTTGATACACCCTCACCGTCCCGTTACTCGGGAGCCTTATCCTGGCTTCTCACCACCGATCATAAGCGCATCGGTCTCATGTATCTTTTTGTCATTCTCTTCTGGTTTGTGGTGGCCATGTTCTTAGGGGGGGGGATGCGTCTCGAGTTAATGTTTCGCGGTCGAACCCTCATGGGGCCTGAATCCTACAACGCCCTCTTCACCCTTCACGGGGTGATCATGGTTTTTTTATTTATTATTCCAGGGATTCCCGCCATCTTCGGTAATTTTTTTCTCCCCATTCAGATCGGTACGGATGATGTTTTTTTCCCGAGGCTCAATCTCTTGTCCTGGTATCTTTATATCATCGGTGGACTCCTGGCCCTGGTCACCTTATTTATCGGCGGGCCTCCGGATACGGGCTGGACCTTTTACGTCCCCTTTAGTGTGGGGACCCAGACCAATGTCTCCGTCGCGGTATTTGCCGCCTTCGTACTGGGTATGGCCAGTATGCTCACCGGCATTAACTTTGTCACTACCGTGCATCGTATGCGCAGTGAAGCAATGGGGTGGCTTCAGATGCCCCTTTTTACCTGGAGCATATATGCCACGAGTTGGGTTCAGATACTGGCCACACCGGTGGTGGCCATTACCTTAATTCTCATCATTTTGGAGCGGTTTTTGGGGGTGGGGCTCTTCGATCCTGCCCGGGGCGGGGACCCCATTCTCTACCAGCACCTCTTCTGGATATACTCCCATCCGGCGGTGTACATCATGATCCTTCCCGGTATGGGCGTCATATCTGAGGTGATTACCGTCTTCGCACGAAAGCCCATTTTCGGTTACAAGGCGATGGCCCTATCGAGTATTGCCATCGCCGTAGTGGGATCCCTTGTCTGGGCGCACCATATGTATACCAGCGGCATGAGTGATACCGCCGTCTTTGTCTTCTCTCTTCTCACCTTTCTTGTGGCCATCCCCTCTGCCATCAAGGTATTTAGCTGGGTCGCCACCCTCTATAAGGGGTCGATCCTCATGACGCCCCCCTTATTTTTTTCCCTGTGCTTTATCTATCTCTTTTCCGTTGGAGGCCTCACCGGGTTGGTGGTGGGGGCCGCCGGTGCCGACATCCATGTCCATGATACCCATTTCGTGGTGGCCCATTTTCACTTCACCATGTTTGGTGGGACGGGGTTCGCTTTTTTTGCCGCCTTGCATCACTGGTGGCCCAAGATGTTTGGCCGAATGTACGACTTTAAGAGGGCCTATTGGGCCGCGGTCCTTATCACTTTTGGTTTTCTTCTCCACTATATTCCCATGTTTATACTGGGGCTTCAGGGGATGCCGAGGCGCTATTACGATTACGTGGCGGAGTTTGAGGCCGGTAATTTTGTGGCCGGCTTCGGGGCTGTCTTTATGCTGGTGGGTTTGTTGCTTATGCTGGTCAACCTTTTGATCTCTTTAAAGAGAGGGACGCTGGCTCCTTCCGACCCTTGGGGGGGAACCACCCTGGAGTGGAAGACCCTCTCCCCGCCCCCTTTACATAATTTTGTCGAGACGCCTGATATTGCCGATTACCCGTACGATTTTACCGATGTCGTGCGGGATAGTTCTGGCGATGGAGGGGGAGTATGAAACCAGCCATGGACGATAGGGGAAAGCGGTTGGGCATGTGGCTTTTTCTCTACACCGAGGTGATGCTCTTCGGGGGCCTTTTTGTTCTCTATGCCGTCTACTTTTCCATGTATGCAAGCGATTTCATGGCGGGGGGTAAAGAGCTGGATCGCTTCTTCGGGACGGTAAATACGGTGATACTCCTGGTGAGCAGTCTGGCTGTGGCCGCCTCCATCACGGCGGTTCAACGGAACGAGAAGCGGGCCAGTGTTGTGTGGCTCACCGCCGCTATTCTTTGCGGTGCTCTTTTTTTGATTAATAAGTATTTTGAGTGGAGTCATAAGATCCATGAGGGGATCTATCCGGGTTCGGATGACCTCATTTATGGAGAGCCGGGGCGTAATATCTTTTTTGGCCTCTACTATATCATCACGGGTCTCCACGGTATTCATATTGTTATTGGCATGGCTCTTCTTGGTGTGGCCCTTCTCTTCACCATCAAGGGGCGTATTACAGGAGACAATCATGTGTTTCTTGAAAATGCAGGACTCTACTGGCATCTCGTGGATCTCTTCTGGATTTTTATCTTCCCCCTCTTTTACCTGGTACTTTAAGGTCTGATGAATAAGGAGAAAATGATGCACAGGGTATCATATGGGACCTTGTCGGCGGTTCTCGGCGTTCTTCTGGTCTTAACTGGGCTTACCGTGGCCGTATCCTACGTGGACTTGGGGGCCTTTAATGTGTGGCTGGCCTTGGGTATCGCCTCGACCAAGGCCTCGTTGGTGCTTCTTTTTTTTATGCATATAAGAGACGAGGGCCGGCTGGTTGTTCTCTCGTTTTTAGGTACGGTGCTGTTTCTCGCCATTATGATCGCTTTTACCTTCTGTGATGTGGCGTTTCGGGGTCATATCGGTATCTGATGCCTTATTTGTTTAGCCCGGCCCTTTATTAAAAAGAGGTAATAATTTTGGATTACACCTCCGGTGGCTATGCGGCGAAAGCGTACCTCCGGTGGCCCTGCCGGGAGCCAACCTTTTACAAAAGGTTGCCATACACGTGGGGTCCAGGGGCCCTGTCCCTGGCCGCCGGAGGCCCTTTTTTTCATGCACTTTAACCATAGCAAGGCACGGTACAAAAAGTGGCCTTTCGGTGGTCTTTTTTTTAAACGGCCACTCTTTGAAGGAGTGTGATGCCCATGAATAATAATCCCGTGGCTCTGGTGGATCGATCCCTCTATTTTACCATCGGTTTTTCCTTTTTTTTTCTCTTTGCCATCACGGTGGTGATGATCTGGTTCGTGGTGCGTTATCGCCGGAGCCGGAACCCCGTGCCATCGGATATTCGTGGAAATGGGTGGCTGGAGCTTGCCTGGACGGTGATCCCAACATGTATCGCCCTGGCGATGTTTGTCTCGGGATGGCAGGCGTATATGGGGCTTCGCACTGTGCCGGACGGGGCCATGGAGATCAATGCCTATGCCCAGATGTACTCCTGGATTTTTGTTTACCCCAATGAAAAAGAGACGGAAAATGAGTTGGTGGTCCCCATGGGTACGCCTGTTAAATTGATCATCACCTCCGAGGATGTGTTGCACAGTTTTTTTCTTCCCGCATTTCGGGTTAAGGTGGATGCGGTGAAGGGTATGGAGACCTATGTCTGGTTCTACCCGGACCGAGAAGGGGAGTTCGTCTTTCATTGTACGGAGTTTTGCGGCACTGGTCACTCCAGCATGGATGGGATGTTGAGTATTGTCTCTCCGGAGGCCTACCAGGCCTTTCTTGAGGAGGAGGACGATGAGTGATCGAAGGCCCTTCGATCCCTTGGAAAAAAAGGGGCGGAAGCTCTTTCCCCATGAGATGGGGGTCACCCGCCTGGACTCTGCCCCCTTACCCTTTTTGAAAAAACGGGGGAGAGTGGCCTCTTTCTTTCGTCTCTCCAAATTCTTTCTATCGATTCATGTGGGGCTTGCTGCCGCCGCTGGGTCTCTCTTTCACCCCGATGGAGAGGTGTGGCCGGCCATTATCGTCTGGGTGGGGGTGACCCTTGTGGCCATGGCGGGCTCTTTGGTGAATAATATTCAGGACCGGATTCAGGATCAGGCCTTTACCCGCACGAAGTGGCGCCTGGAGGCCCTGGCCTCGACAGGTATCTTGCCTTTGCTCAAAGGGGCAGGGATCATGGGGGTGCTGGGATTGATGCTGGTGGTGGAGGTGAGTGGTGGGTTCTGGCCGGCCGCCATGGTGTTTACTGGGCTCTTTATCTACAATGGTGTCTACACGCCTTTGAAGAAGAAGAGTCATCTGGCTCTTATTCCCGGTTCCTTGTGTGGTATGTCGGCCCTCATTGCCGGATGGATGGTTGCCGGCGGATCTCCCATGGATCGAGGCGCCCTTGCCGCCGCTCTTGTGGTCGGTGTGTGGCAGGTGCCCCACTCCATGATTCAGAATCTGATTCACGCCGATGAGATGCGGAAAGGGACGTACCCATCCATCACCAAACTCTTTGAAGATTCCGATCTCGCCTTCGTGACCCTTATGTGGGTGATGCTCTACAATCTCTCCTTGTATCACCTCATATTCATGGCCCCCCTGTCTGAGTGGGCCATGTTCCTCCTTTTTGTCGACGCCGGATTTTTGATCCCCTTTTTTGCCCATACCCTTTTTGTGATGAAGAAGCCGTGGTTTGCCTTTATATGTCTCAATGTTTCCCTTCAGGTGTATTTTGTGGCGCTCATTATTTCGTAAAAAGGGGCGGCGGCAGCGATTTTATCTTCCAACCTCGCCTTTGGGCGATTTTTTTTAGCACCGGTGTGGGGTTAATCACCGATGGGTGCCCCACGGCTTCGAGAAATGCCATGTCGGCGTGGTGATCGGAGTAGGCGTGGGATTTTTCAAGGGAAATATTTAAGGCCCGAGCCAGGCGTTTTATGGCTCGGGCCTTTTCGTGTCCGATGCAGACCGTGCCATCGGGCTGTCCTGTGCAGATACCCTGGGCATCTGTTTTTATGGGGGTGGCCATCCACCCATCGGGGGGGTGTGCCTCTAAGAATGGGGCCAGAAGGTGAGTGCTGGTGGCCGAGACGATGATGATGAGATGGCCCCTTCGCCTATGCGCCTCCATGAGGGTGATCATCTCCGGAAAGAGTCGGGGGCCTATACTCTCGTTGTAGAGGGTCCTGGCGTGGTGCTGAAGCTGCCTTAGGGGAATCCCGCGATATGAGGAGAGGTAGATGCGATTGTAGCGATCCGGGGCGATCCGACCTCGTTTGTAAAAGGGCTCGGCGGCTAGGACCGTGAGGAGGCGAAACGGGTAGAGGAGGCTCGGGCAGTGGTGTTTAAGAAGGGAGAGGGCCTCTTCTCGCTGGCTCTCTGCGTCGATGAGGGTGCCGTCAAAATCGAAAAAAGCCGCGGTGTGTCTTGCCGGGGCTCTCTTTTTTTTAAGAGGGGGGGTCATAGATACGGCCTTTTTTATAAAGATGGGGCGTTACTATTCAGCTCTAAAAAAAGCCTTCTATGGTTAAAGTGACCAAGAAACGGGCCTCCGGCGGCAAGGTGTGCCACCTTGAAAGCGTATAGCGCATGCGCTTTACCCCTCGTGCCTCGAGGCACATCACATACGCCTTTGATTTTTTAGTTAAACCAAAAGTGGCTTGAGGTTCGTTGTTTGGCAAGCCCCGTTCATAAAAATTGGCAAAAGGGTGGCTCCCAGCAGGGCCGCCGGAGGATATATTTTCACCGTACGGCTTTCTATGGTTAAAGTGACCCGAAAAAGGACAAGGTGTGCCACCTTGAAAGCGGGTAGCGCATGCGCTTTACCCCTCGTGCCTCGGGGCACATCACATACGTCTTTGATTTTTTAGTTAAACCAAAAGTGACTTGAACATAGTTGTTTGGCAACCTTTTCAAAAGGTTGGCCCCCGGCAGGGCCGCCGGAGGCATAAGCTGAATCGTTTCCTTTTTCTTTCTCTGGCCTTCTGGTAAAAGCTGGGTCTGGATATAACTTTTTTTAGCAAAGATGTGAAGGGTGGCGCGGTATGGGTTGGTGTGACGAGGAGAGGGACCTTTTCTGGAAAGGGGTGCAAGGGGCGATGCCCCTTCTATTGGGGGTGATTCCCTTTGCCATTATTTGTGGTATGGCCTCCATGGATGCGGGACTGGCCGTCTGGCAGGCGGTGGGGATATCCCTGGTGATCTTTGCCGGAGCGTCTCAGCTTGCCGTGATTCATCTCTTTCTCTTAGGGGCGCCTCTTCTGGTGATGGTGCTTACGGCCCTTGTGATTAACTTACGTTTTGTGATGTACAGCGCCTCCATTGCCCCTCATTTTCATGGGCTCTCCAGGCGATGGCGTCCCCTATTGACCTATCTTCTTACCGATCAGGCCTATGCCCTCTCCCTTACGCGGTTTCATGAACCGGAGGGGTGTCGGTATCCCCTGGCCTTTACCCTGGGCGCGGGGGGAACCATTTTTTTCGTCTGGCAGCTCTTTAACGCCGTGGGCATCCTTTTGGGGGCCGGCGTCCCCGAGAGCTGGGGCCTCGATTTCGGCGTGCCCCTGACCTTTATGGCCCTTTTGGTTCCAGCCGTCCAGGATCGTCCGACCCTTGTGGCCGCCCTGGTCTCTTCGGTGACGGCCGTGGTGACCTTTCAATGCCCCTATGGCCTCAATATTATTTTTGCCGCCCTCATGGGAATCGGGGCCGGTCTGATCCTGGATACCACCGGGGAGGGGGCAAGTCATGAGTCATGATCTCTTCTTTTTTGTCATTATTCTCTGTGGGGTGGTCACCTTTTTAGAGAGGGGTTCATTTCTTCTCTTCCCACGTGGCAAAGAGCCCCATCCCCGCTTGGCCAAAGCCCTGCGCTTTGTGCCGGCTGCCGTACTTCCTGCCCTTGTAAGCCCGGCCCTTTTCATGCCCGAGGGGGTCTTTGATCTCTCCTTTTCCAATCCGCGCCTTATGGCAGGGGCCGTGGCCCTGGCCATCGCCCTTTGGAGGCGCAGTGTTTTCTTAACCCTTTTATCAGGGTTGATTTCATTGTGGGGAATCCAGTGGGTGATGGGCTAAAAATGGTTAAAGTGACTGTAAAAGCCAGCCTCCGGCGGCCAGGGCCCCTGGACCCCAGGTATGTGACCATGACGGGCCTTTGGCCCGTCATGGTCACGATAAAAATCTGTTTGCCAATTTTTTGCAAGAGGTTGGCAAACAGCAGTGCCAAACGAGGCATCTTTAACCCGGCTGTCTCCTTAGGGCTTAACGGTGTGCCCATATTTAAGGGCGGTCAGCACGTCACACTTTTTTGAAGAGAAAATGGTTACAGGAGAGGTTTCTCTTTCAAGGAAGGGGGAGAGGCATCGTGGCATATGATAAATTCATCATGTTTTTATGGGTATTTGCCGATGGAGTATTATGGAGAGGCCTTGATGTAAATGGGGCCATGGAACCAAGACCCCAACGATTGGACTGACCCGATGTTTGCTCATATCTCTATCCGGACCCGCCTCATCCTCTGCTTGAGCCTTATTCTCATCGCAGGTTTTCTGCTCATTACCGTTACCAATTATAACAGCTCCAGAAAGCTTCTCCGAGAGAACCTTATGGACAATACCCTCCCCTTGACCAGTGACAACATCTATTCAGAAATTCAGAAAGACCTGATGAGTCCTGTGTTTGTTTCCTCTCTCATGGCCAATGATACCTTTTTAAAGGATTGGGCCCTGGATGGGGAACAGGAGGTGGCGAAGATGACCCGATATCTCTCCAATATTCAGGATAAATACGGTTTTTTCTCTACCTTTATGGTCTCTGAACGTACGGGGCGGTACTACCACTTTGATGGGATCTTGAAAACACTCTCTCGATCGGATGCCCATGATATCTGGTACTACCGCTTTATTGAGAGCGGCAAGGAGTACGACCTGGACGTCGACAGCAATCAGGCGGCGGCCAATAATCTCACGATTTTTATTAACCACAGGCTTGAAGATGATGCGGGACATCTCATTGGAGTGACCGGCGCCGGTTTGAATGTCGACCATGTCAACCGGCTGATCCAGATGTATCAGGAGAAGTACAAACGAAATATCTATTTTGTCTCCCGGGATGGCACCATCCAATTGCACACCGATATCACACGTATCGAACGGGATAATATCCATACGAGCCCCAAATTGGCGTCTCTGGCACCTCAACTGCTCAACGGAGAGGATACGAGTGTCTCCCATGAGGTGAGATACGATGGGGAGACCCTGCTTGTGACCTCCCGTTTTATTCCGGAGTTCGACTGGTACCTCATCGTGGAGATGGATGAGACCCTCATGCTCAACCGCCTTCGCAAGAGCAGCCTTATCAATTTTTGCCTGGGACTTTTGGTGACGTGCCTGGTCATTGGTGTCAACATCGTGACCGTGAATCATTTTCAGGCGCGCCTCGAGCGCATGGCCACCACGGATAAATTATCCCAGGTGAAGAACCGTCGGGCGTTTGAGGACGATTTTCACCGCATCGCCTATACCGCATCCCGGGATGGTGACCTTTTTTCATTGGTGATGATTGATATTGACCACTTTAAGAGTATCAATGACACCGCCGGGCATCTCTTCGGGGATTCGGTGATCCGGGCCGTGGCAGGGATATTCCAGGCGAAGATCCGGTACCATGATGTGCTTGCACGCTGGGGAGGCGATGAGTTTATTATTTTGTTTCGAGGGGAGGCGGCCATGGGCTGTCACTTTTGCGAGCGACTGGGCAAGACCATCGAGGAGACAGATTTCTACGATAGAGCCGCCATCCCGCATACGGATTTTCTTCCCGTGACCATCACCTGCGGTGTGGCCCAGTACGTTTCCGAAGAGAGTTTAGAAGACCTCATATTAAAGGCCGATGAGGCTTTATATCGGGCAAAATCCTCCGGTCGCAACTGCACATGGTGTTATGGTGCCGATGGGCCGGCGTTTGTGGCGTGAGATTTGCCATTTTTTATGGTATAGCTTGCGCCGGGTTTTTGCTCGCCTGTTTCGTGGGGTACCGCCGGTATGGGCGGTCACTTTCGGTATGGGCCCTTTTTTTATGAATCTTTTTTGTCGATGATGATAGAAGACCGCCGTGTGGAATCATACAGGGTCATCTTTGATGGGCTGGTTTTTGAAGAGACTCTTTTGTCTGATCCGTTTTTTGGGATCCATCTCGAAATAAGTGTGTGACGCCGTGAATCTTACTCCTCTGATATTTCTTGCCGTGGCTCTGGCCATGGATGCCTTTGCCGTGGCCGTGGCTGTGGGGATTCGCCTGAAAAAAGTCGATCCCCGGCAGATGTTTCGCCTCTGTTTTCATTTCGGCCTCTTCCAGGCCATGATGCCAGTGATAGGGTGGTGCTTCGGGGTGAAGGTGCGTCTATTGATGGCGGCCTTTGACCACTGGATTGCCTTTGGACTCCTCGCCTTTGTGGGGGGCAAGATGCTTTTCGAGGCCTTTGATACGGATAGCGATGACGACGATGACTCCAAGGACCCCACCCGCGCCATGAGTCTTGTCATCCTCTCCGTAGCCACCAGTATCGATGCCCTGGCAGTGGGTTTTTCCATGTCGGTACTCCACGTCTCTATTGCCTTTCCTTCCCTCATTATCGGTATCACCGCCGCCCTCTTTACCTTTCTGGGCATGCAGATGGGCTCTCGTTTTGCCGCCTCCTCTCGCTGTGGTCATTGGGCCGAGATTTTGGGCGGCGGGGTGCTTTTGGCCATCGGCCTTCATATTCTCTGGGAACACGGTGTGTTTGGGGGGTAGGGGGCGGCGGAGCACATCTTGCCGCCGGAGGCTATGCGGTAAAAGCTTACCTCCGGTGGCCCTGCCGGGGGCCAACCTTTTGTAAAAGGTTGCCAAACAAATTTTTATAGTGACGGTAACGGACCAAAGGTCCGTTACCGTCACAAACTTGGGGTTCAGGGAATTTATCTCCTGTCCGCGAAGGTCCCGTTTTTAAGCCCATTTTAACCATAAAAAGGTTATGCGGTGAAAGCTTAGCCTCGGTTGGCCCTGCCGGGAGCCCATCTTTTGCAAAAGGTGGCCAAACAGATTTTTATCGTGACAATGACGGGCCAAAGGCCCGTCATTGTCACATACCTGGGGTCCAGGGGCCCTGTCCCATAGGCGCTAATAAGACATATTGACGATCATCAAGCTGGATACTATGGTACCAACCATTCATTATATGGAGGTACCAAATTGATTAATAGTGAATG
>JABXKT010000336.1 GCA_013619155.1 Desulfobacteraceae bacterium | reverse complement strand
GAGTCTCGTGGGCTCGGAGATGTGTATAAGAGACAGATTTAGCTTTAATGCTGAGGCTCAGTTTTTAAAAGACATATTTAAATATAGCACGTTGTACGCTAGTTATGATCAAAATAACTCTATACAACCTGTTAAATCGTTTTATGTAACACAGTATAATTCTTTAGAAGAAACTACACCTAGAATCCCTAATGATGCTACGTATACTTTTGGACTAAGAAAGTTAGCGTTTTTTGATTATGAAGACAAAGATAGATTTTATGACGGTACAGAAACTAACATAGGACAGAAAAGTAACGAAGGTAATACTAATGGCTTAGAGTACTTATTTGAAATGTCTAAGGGTAAACAACAAGGAGATGATTTTAAGAACTCTAAGATCTTCTTAAGATATCTAGCTGATCATTATATTGTAAAGCTTGAACAAACTAAAAATGAATTAGTAGATTTAGATTATAGATCTGCAGATTTAAGATTTAGATTACCAATAGGTAAAAAGCTTAGTTTATCAATTGGTGGAATATATAGAACGTATCAAAAAGCTTATGGTGTAAATCCTATACAGTCTTATTTAGAAGAAAACCAATGGTGGAATTTAAGTAGAGATTACTACGGGCATAGTGACATACCTTATTCTTGGGAAAATCTTCAAACAGGAGAAACAGGTATTGATTACTTTTGGTATGACAATCAAGGAACGTTACTCTCTAACTCAGATCTTGATTACAGAAACAATATCTTTGGCCAACTAGTTAATAGTTATAATGATGAGCAGTTAGAATTGATATCAGGTGGCTATGCTAACTTATCAGGTATTGTCGGTTTAGACTATTACCATTATCGTAAGTCTTTTTGGTTTCATGCATATGGATCAGTGTTACCAATACATAAAACTTTTGCTGAAGCAGATAAAGACAAGTATTCTTATGAATCATTTGTAGGTAAAAACGATTGGATCTGTCTCTTATACACATCT
>JABXKT010000045.1 GCA_013619155.1 Desulfobacteraceae bacterium | reverse complement strand
GCCAAAGGCCCGTCATGGTCACTATAAAAGTCTGTTTGGCAACCTTTTGCAAAAGGTTGGCTCCCGGCAGGGCAGCCGGAGGCAAGAGTGGCGAAGCCACGTAAGGCAAACACACCTTAAAAGCGAGGTGCGGTGACGCTTTACCCCTCGCGCCTCGGGTCACATCGCATCTGCCTTTGACTTTAGATTCCCCCACGTTTATGTTTTACCTAAAAATTGCAAGCGTCCTTTGGCCGGATATGCAAGGCACCGGACATGCAGCTGTCGTATTTTACCGCAATTGTCTGGTAACGCGGCAGATCGGGTCAAAGGTCGTTCCCGAAGGGTGAGCCCACTTCCGCATTTTCGGCTACCATAACTTTGATGACCAGCTTAAGCACTACCATAAATACTTGTAATGGTAGCATTTTGATCATGACACAAAGCGGTGAATGCAACTTTTAGGTTTTAAGCGCTGTTGATCAGGGAAGTTCCCCTTTTTAAGAAATGATGGAGGCCCGCCCCATGAAACCGGAGTTTATCGTGACCCATACCCTTCAAAAAGAGATCATCTATGTGGGCGACCCCATGTGCGCCTGGTGTTTTGGCTTTGCCCCGGTCTTAGACGCGCTCATGACAAAATTTAAAGGAGAGATCCCCTTTCGCTTTATTATGGGGGGCCTTCGGGTGGACAATCCCACACCCATCACCGATGAGCTAAAGCCTATGCTGCTTAAAAACTGGGCCGGGGTCACACGCACCACCGACCAGCCCATTAACGGCCACCTCTTGGCCGATGTGCCAGATTTTCTCTACGACTCCGGCCCGGCCAGTCGCGCCTTCGTGGCCGTGCGCACCTTAGATGAAACCCTGGCCCTTCCCTACTACAAGGCCCTTCACCACGCCTTCTACATGGAGATGAGAGATATCACCGACCCCCTGATTCTTCGTGAGCTTGCCACGGGCGTGGGCATCGACGCATCCCTCTTCTCACCCCTTATGGATGCACAAAGCACCCATGAGGAGACCCGGGCCGACTTCGAGCTGGCCATCACATACAACGCCCAGGCCTTCCCCGCCCTGGTACTCAAGGAGGGGAAGAGAGCCTCCATACTCAATCAGGGATACAAACCCCTCTCCGCCCTCTCATGGGTCATCGATGAGTGGGCCGCAGGAACCCTGCCCACATCTGAGATCACCCCGGCCCTTCTCATCTTCGGCCGCGCCTCCTAATGGCATGTCGATTTAATCAAAAAAGCCCCTATTATAGCCGTTTACACCCCAATATATGGCAGTAACTATTTACAAAAAAGTCATGCGGTGAAAACGTACCTCCGGTGGCCCTGCCGGGGGCCTTTGCTTTTACAAAAGGTTGCCAAATAGGATTTTATAGTGATTATGACGGACCAAAGGTCCGTCATAATCACAAACCTGGGGTCCAGGGAATTTATCTCCTGACCGGGTGTGTTGATTTAATCGTAAAAACGCCTATTTTAGCCATTTGCACCCCAATATACTGCAGTCACTATTTATAAAAATTAGACATACAGCGAATCGTCCCCACCACAATGTCTTAGGACTCTATCAAGAAAATAAACATCTTAAATTTCATAAAAATACCGCTGTGATTTGTCCCGAGGGACGAGGGTCAAATCACAGCGGTCACTTGCTTTCGAGGTGGCTCACCTCGCCGCCGGAGGCCCTTTTTCTGGTCACTTTAACCATAGAAGGCATCGCTACCCGAGATAGATGAACCCCTTATAAAAAGGCCCGGACGATGGATTCGAACAGCGTCACACCGGAATCGATAAGGGCATCGGGAAAATCATAATCGGCCGAATGAAGTTGGGGGATAGTCCCGGCACCCAGCCCCACCATCACCCCAGAAAACCGCTGGGTAAACCAGCCAAAATCCTCACTCCACCGCATGGGTTCGCTCAGAGGTACCACATCGAGCCCCGCTCTCCTGGCGGCGACCTCGACAGAGGCGGCCATCTCCCGGTCCACCGGTGTGGCGGGAAATTCATCATGAATCTCCATCTCACAGGTGAGGCCGTAGAGAAGGGCCGCCTCGGCAATCCTTTTTTTTATCACCTCCGTGCGATAGGAGAGGTAGGCATCGGATTCGGCCCTTACGGTCACCTGGAGACGGGCCTCTCCCGGGCTCACCCCAAAACCAGGATCCCCTACCTTAAGATGGGTCACCGTCCCCATAAAGAGAGGTCCCCCCGCCTCCCGGCCCAAAAGTGTGGGATCCCCTAAAATCTCTAAAATCATGGGAATGGGAGACGTCCCATCCTCGGGCCGGGCGGCATGGCTGACAGAGCCACCCACCTTTATATCCAGACCCAAAGATGCACAGGCAAAGAGTCGACCCGGTACACACACCTGTCCGAAGGGATACCCGGGAAGATTATGCAAGGAGAAGACCCGGTCTGGAGTGAGCCCCTGAAACCTGGGATCGGCAATCACCGCATCGGCACCGGTGCCGTTCTCCTCTGCCGGCTGAAAGAGAAGCACCACGCGTCCCGACGCCGGGGGTCGCTTCGATAAACGCATGGCCAGCCCGCATAAAATGGCCATGTGTCCATCGTGGCCGCAGGCGTGGGAGAGCCCCGGGTGCATAGACCCGTAGGCCAGATCTGTTTTTTCACTTAAGGGCACCCCATCAAGATCGGCCCGAAAGAGAAGGGTCTCTCCGGCATCCTCCCCGTCAAAAATCACGGCAAGGCCGTGCCCGCCCAAATCCGTCACCATACCATGGGGATCGCATCCGGCGAGCCAATGCGTGAGATAATCCGCCGTCTCTCCCTCATCTCCCGATGCTTCAGGAATGCGATGTAAATTTTGCCTGAGACGCACCAGCGTATCCATCATAAAACCCACCTCTTCATTATTTTACTCGATTATCATTCTTTTTCAGCCACACTCACAGTAAGCGAGCTCATTATTAGAGCCTTCTGCGGTTAAAGTGACCGTAAAAAGTCAGCCTCCGGCGGCCAGGGACAGGGCCCCTGGACCCCAGGCATGTGACCATGACGGGCCTTTGGCCCGTCATGGTCACGATAAAAATCTGTTTGGCAAACCCGTCCTTGATAAAATAAGGCAAAAGCTTGGCTCCCGGCAGGGCCACCGGAGGTAAGCTTTCACTGCACATGGCAAAGCCACTTCGGCAAAAACACCTCGAAAGCAGATTGCATATGCCTTTAATCCTTCGTTTCAGTCATCACCACCCGGTCACCCGTGATCCCTAAGTGCGCCGCACTCCGGTGCGGCATGAGTAACGACAGACTAAATCTACTGATGGAACTGTCAAACGTTAGCAACCCTCCATTAGAGATGGGGGGTTCCCATTTAAATCAAAATACCTGTTTATCAAACTTTTCAAAAAGTTGGCGCCCGGCAGGGCCAAGCGAGGCGTAAACTGAATAGTTACTATTTTTCCCAATAGGCTGAGTGGTTACATTCAATATTTTAAAAATTTACTCCCGGCATACCCCATGGGAAAGCGCACCCCCAAGCACGACCGGACGGTCTAAAACACTGGACGCCACCCTGTGAATATGCAATGACCGAAAGATTGGAGTGTTTTGGGATTTAAACGTTCCGTCACAACCATAACTCTCATTTGTCACTATTCAGCGCTAAAAAAGGCCTTCGATGGCAAGATTTATATTTTAAGGTCCGTTTGTCAAATTCGCTTTCGATAAAAAGAAGGACCACCAGAAGAGATGGGACTGAATAGCCATTTTAATTTTTAATGATACGGACCCTTGCAACCGGAACCCCCACTATGCCTTGCCCCTCACATGAAAAATGGTACATCACCCAACAGACATTCCCCGAACTTCTGCATCGAAATACCACGCGCTTCGGTCATCGAAACGCCCAATGGTGGCGGTGTGATAAGGGGGAGACGACCCACACCCTCACCTATAAAGAGTTGGGCAATATCATTCAGGATCTCAGTGAAGGACTCCTCGCCATCGGCGTTGAGAAGGGAGCCCGCGTGGGGATCATGGGGGCCACCTCTCCCCAATGGTCACAGGCGGACTATGCCGCCCTCTGTGCCGGGGGCATCACCGTTTGCCTCTATCCGAGCCTCTCAGCAACAGAGCTCGCCTTCATGGTCAATGACTCCGGCATCACGGCCCTCTTCCTTCAAGACCCCTCTTTTTTAGATACAATCGATGCGGTTGAAGAGACGATGGAGAGTCTGACCCACATCATCCTCATAAAGGGAGAGGCCCCGTCCAAAGGGGTGCCCATCCTCTCCTTCGAGGCGCTCAAGGCCCGGGGGCAGGCCTTCCACGAAGAGAACCCGGATTACTGGGAAAAAAGATGGCAGTCCGTGGATCTCCATGACCCCATGACCATCGTCTATACCTCGGGTACCACCGGACACCCCAAGGGCGTGGTCCACAGCCATTTCTCCATGAATGCCGCCTGCCGCCGAGATCTGGCGGCGACTCCGCTTCTCACGAAAGAGGATCTCCTCCTCTCCTTTCTTCCCCTCTCCCACACCTACGAGAGAGAGTGTGGACACGCCAATGCCATGCATGCGGCGATTCCCATCGCCTACTCCTCGCCCAAGACTCTGGTGGCCGACCTGGCCCTCTTTCGTCCCACCATCTTCATGTCCGTCCCCCGCGTCTATGAACGCATCTACATGGCCATGAAGAAAAGAGCCTCCGACTCCTTTCTTAAAAGACACCTATTCTCCGCCGCCATGAAGACGGGACGGCGGGCCGTCTCCGCCCGGGCCGATGCCCAAGGCTTCGTCGACATGTCCGAAGAGGCCGATCTTCTCTCCGGAGCGGGAATTTTTCTCTCCCTTAAATACAGATTCTTCGATCGGATGATCTTTTCCAAGGTGAGACAGGGACTCGGTGGGCGATTTCGTTTTGCCTTCTCGGCGGCGGGCAGTCTATCGGCAGAGCTGTGCAAGACCTTTATGGCCATGGGGGTGCGTATATTTGAGGGATACGGATCTACGGAGACCTGCAACGCCATCACCTTAAATACCCCAGAGGCCATCCTCCCCGGTTCCGTAGGAGCCCCGTGTGCGGGAGTCACCTGCCGTATCGCCGAGGATGGCGAGTGGCAGGTCCAAGGGGAGAGCCTCTTTACCGAGTACTGGAACAATGAGGAGGCGACACGATCCGCCTTTACCGAGGATGGATTTTACAAGACCGGAGATCTCGTGGAGACCATGGCCGGAGAGCATATCCGCATCGTGGATCGAAAACATGGGCTGTTGGTCCTAGATACCGGCAAAAACGTCCCGTCAGCCAAGGTGGAGAGCCTCTTTGCCCTCTCTCCCTATATCGACCAGGTGGTGGCCATGGGAAGCGGTGAGAAATTTATCACCGCCATCGTCGTGCCCAACTTCGACTCCCTGCTCTCCTGCCTCACCGCCAAAGGGACGGACATGGTTCACTACCTCCTCACCCAAGTGGACGGGGTCTGCGTGGAGGTCGCCCGGGATCTCTTCGATCTTCCCGAGATAAAACGCCTCATTCATGACGAAATTGCCCTGGCAAATAAGGGACTCGAGTTTCACGAGCGGATCAAAAAATTCCATATCTCGCATCGCCAGCTCACCGAGGCCGACGGGGAGCTGACCCCTACCTTTAAGGTCAAACGAAAGGTGGTGATGGACCACTACCGCCCCGAGATCGAGGGACTCTACGCCTAAGGGCCGGGGCAAAGATGACCCCGACAGAAAACATGCCTCCGGCGGCCCTGCCGGGGGCCAACCTTTTGAAAAGGTTGATAAACAACTATTTTTGGTTTAGCCAAAAAATCAAAGGAGTCTGTGATTTGCCCCGAGGCACGAGGGGTAAAACGCAGACGCTACCCGCTTTCGAGGTGGCTCACCTCGCCGCCGGAGGCATCGCTTTTTGTGTATTTTATCAACACTCCCGGCCGCCGAAGGCTCTGCCGTAACGATCGTTGACGGGTGTATCTAAGGAGGGGAGATGCAGGATCGAAAAGAGATTGAAGAGGCACTGATACGTGTGGAAGAGAAGATCCAGGAGATCCGGAGCCGCCTGCCGGCCCACTCCACGAAGACCTCTATGATGATGGCCCTTCTCGATCTGGAGGACGAGGCCCATCTCTTACGCCAGAGACTCAATCGTTACTAAAACGAATAAGAGGGCGCTGGGCTCATAATTATTCGGGCCTACGATATGGGCATGGTTCAAATCAGGGCAACACTTCAAATCAAAAAGAAGCCTCCGGCGGCCAGGGAATAAATCCCCTGGACCCCAGGTTTGTTACGATGACGGGCCAAAGGCCCGTCATCGTAACTATAAAACCTGTTTGGAAACCCCCGTTTATAAAAATTGGAAAAAGGTTGGCCCCCGGCAGGGCCAACCGAGGCGCAAACTGAATAGTTATAGTGTTACCCTATTTTAGGCTATTTTGAACCAAGCCACGATATGTAGTGGAAATTCTTCGAATTGAAACGGTGTGGACCCAGCACCCATAAGAGATATGACGAAAAATATCACGATCCACACACACAAGATAAGCAAATCAGACAGAGCCTCTCAAAAAAATCAACGGCCCTGTTTGGTATGGTTTACCGGCCTCAGCGGTTCAGGAAAATCCACCATCGCAGGGGCCCTTGATGAACGCCTGTTCGAGGGGGGCTACCATGGTTACATCATGGATGGTGATAATGTGCGCTATGGTCTCAACAAAGACTTAGGGCTGAGTAATGAGGATCGGCGAGAGAACATTCGGCGTATCGGAGAGATGTCACGTCTCTTTGTGGATGCCGGACTCATCACTATCTGTGCCTTTATCTCGCCCTTTACCGAAGATCGGCGTCAGGTCCGGGCCTTGTTTAAGGCGGGTGAGTTTATCGAAATTTACATCAAAACGCCCCTGGCCGTCTGTGAAAAACGAGATCCCAAAGGGCTCTACAAAAAGGCCCGGAGAGGAGAGATCACGAACTTCACCGGCATGGACGGTATCTACGAACCACCGCAAAGCCCGGAGCTGGTGGTGGACACCGCGACCATGAATCCGGACGAATGTGCCCAGATAATTTTCGATTACCTTCTAAGGCACGAGCTGATCACAGCCAACCGGATTTCCAGTCTGCCGTCAGCTTAAAATATAAAAACTCCACAAAAAAAGATAAGTCATCCCGCCAAGTTAACCGTTCAAAACGATCTATTTCTGCGCCTAAAGGCACCAATACGCCACTTTTTGGCCGCATCATCGTCGACCATCAGCGCGTTTATATCACCCGGTCACCCTTGATCCCTGGTGCGCCGCACCGTTTATAAAAATACCGCTTTCAAGGTGGCTCACCGTGCCGCCGGAGGCATCGCTTTTTGTCTGTTTTATTTTCGCGCAGGCCCTTACTCGCCATCTGGTCGTTCTCGTTACCGCTCGCAATTCGGCTTTGCTTCATATTAAACCTCACGGAGGCGCCCTTGGGCCTACAGTCTCTTTATTCATCTGGGCCATCTTGACGGGATATGTTTTATTGGAAGGATTTTTGGCCATTTACTACAGATCAAGGCATGGAGATTCTAAACAGATCATATGACGATTTTATAAAACTCGGTCAAAGGAAATCTGCAAGTCAGATAAGAGATATGATCACACACTTTTCAGAAGAGGCGGCCTCTTAAGAATCAATCTGGAGTTCCGGGAAAACAGATGCCTTTGTGCAGGTCACTCGTATCTCGCACGGGCTAGGGCTTTGGAAAATCACAACGGTAACTCGCTTTACTGTGGCTCACCTTGACCCTGGAGGTGCCCAAGTTAAAAATGCCTCGCTTGACCCTGCCGGGAGCCACGCTTTTCCCTGATTTGAAAGCTGGGGCTGGCCAAATAAAATCGTCAAGTCACAGCGGTTTAATCGAAGAATCAAATGCGTGTGCGCTTTGCCCCGAGGAACGGGGCAAAGCGCATACCTTGGCCTGCTTTCGAGGTGTGTTTGCCGAAGTGGCTTCGCCACCTTGCCGCCGGAGGCATCGCTTTTTGTCTATTTTATTTTTGTACAGCCCTAACCGTGCCGAAGGGCCAGCTTTTCCATCATATAGGTAAATCCGGAGCCGAGGTGAAGGAGACAGTGGGCATCCATATTGTCCATGGTGCTATTGTCACAGTAGATATTCAAGGCGGAGTCGAATCCGTCCTCATCGTTCCAGTAGCAGATCATCATGGGGACGGTGGGAAAAAAATGGAGGATCACGGAGATATCGGACTGAAACTGGGGTTCGACGGGAGTGGCATCAAAGAGGTGAACCAGGTCATCGAAAAGATCGCTTCGCTTATCGGCCAGTCGCTTTAGATTGACCTCGCACCGGCGATGAAAGAGATTGTACTGCTCGCGTCCTCCGGGAATATCCCGGTAGGAGACCCACTCGCCCTTGGGTTGCACCCCTTTTCCATGGAGGATATGCTCCAGAAGAGGGACCCCGAAATAGGGATTCACATGAAGATCGGTATAAAAACGGCCCTCATGGTCCACCCCCACATCCTTACCGAACACTTTCAAGACAAGGGTCTCCCCGGAGACCTCGGCACCGATCCGCTGAGCCGCCTCGGCAAAATCGCAGGTGGCCATGTTTTTTTTTAGCTCTGTAAAGCAAATATCTCCGTTATCCCCTGTCTCCCCTTCCCCCCCTTGAAAGAGAACCCGGGTGGCTTCATCCGTTCTCGGACAGGCTGAAATGGGCTTGGCTCCGGTGAAAACGGCCCCGGCAAAGGCCAGGCAACTCGTTTCACCACACTCCCGACAGTTGGATTTTTCCAAGTGTTTAAATATCTCCATGGCATTTTTAGGACGGGACATAACAAACTCCTTACCGGATTTTAGATACGCAAATAAAAACGTCCGGGTAAACATCAGGCGGACATTTAAGAAAATGAGTCTATTTAGTCATAGCCCAAAGGGGAGCGATAGCAAAACAAAAAATAACCCTGCCACGGTCTGTATTTGAGGTGAAAACGAGAACCTGACCTCACCAATCCCAAGGAAATAATACTCTTTAAGGAGTAAAAAAGCATTGCCTAAGAATCATGGAACATGACTTATAGGGGCAAGCCGAGCCTCCGGCGGCCAGGGACAGGGCCCCTTGACCCCAGGTTTATGGCCATGATGGGCCAAAGGCCCATCATGGCCACTATAAAAATATATTTGGCAACCTTTTGTAAAAGGGTGGATCCCGGCAGGGCCAACCGAGGCTTCCCTCGCCTACCCTCGAACGCTCACCACGGGACAGGAGGCACCGAGGACCAGCTGCTCCACGGTACTGGTTCCCTCATCCACTATATCCATGGAGGTGCCGTGACAGGAGACCACGATGAGGTCCCCTTTGCGTTCACGGGAGAAATTTAAGAGTGCCGTATGGGCCGTTCCCTCCCACACCGCCACATCGATGGCATCACACCCCCCGGCTCGGGAGAGATAACGCGCTTTTATTTTTTCACGCATGGCCATGAGACGTTCCTCCACGCTCTCCGCTTCGCCCGGGTTGCCTGCGCCGCCCTCTTGTCTCTCCATCACATGAAAAATAGAGAGGGTCGCCCCTGTGATGACGGCTATTTTCAGGGCAAAGCCAAAGGCGGCATCCGAGGCCTTGCTCAGGTCGGTACCAAAGATAATATGCTTAAAAGAGAGGGAGGGCGGTGCCGCGGCATGGCCCACGACAAGAAGTGGTGACGTGGCGCTTTTGGCCACTTTTTGCAAGGTGTTGCCCGATATATTTCGATACTTTAAGGCCTCGGGTTCCGAGACCCGTGTGTGAGCTCCCATGACAATGAGATCACTCCCCCATCGCCTCGCCTCCCGTAAGATCTCTGTGGGGGGAACCCCGGCCGTCACCACGAGTTCCGGGTCCGATATTTTTTCCAGGAGAGGGGCGTGGGAGGCCCACAACGCCTCACGGAGCCCCACCTCATAATCCGCATCCACCTCTATCTCTTCATGGGAGTTAAACACCGTCACATGGGTGCTGAATCCATGGGAGGGAAGCCCGTAGACATGAATCATCTTTATCCGGGCCCCATATTTCTGAGCAAGACCGAAGGCAACCCGGGCGGCCTCCTCGCAGATGGGAGAGGCGGTGGTGGCAAAAAGAATTTTCTTAAACATGGCAAACCTACCTTAGGTCGAAAGGATCAACACCATCATGATGCGGGCACGCCGGTGCCGAACACATCATCCGAATCGATTTTCAAATGCCAGAGCTATTTCTTATACTTCTTAAATGAGGCGGGCATACGTGGAGACAAAGAGCCAAGCTTGAGGAAGGGCTCCCCGAGGAAAAAGGGTATAGGAGCCGCAAGAGAAGGGGTGGAAGGTATCTGCAGAGATACAGAAAAAGCCGCTCCAGAGGGAATTTTATGGGCCCCGATGCCATGATGAAGGATCGAGAAAAAACCGATCCCCTCTTTACACACAAGCAGTCGAGATAGGACAGATATCACACCATTCATAGGTTATTCACTCCTAGGTGAATCGGATAAGAGCCATTATCTTTCTTTCCTCTTGTAGTAAAGTAAATCGTATCGGTGCCATGAGGCTACGTCAATAAAAATATGGCCTGTCACTCTTCTGTGGGGCCATCTATGGGCCGAAAAGCAGACAATAAAAAAGCCCCGTGAGCTTTTAGCTCACGGGGCTTTTTTAACTATTTAATTCTTGAGCAACGGGCCTCTATGGCTAAAGTGGCCAAGAAACATGCCTCCGGCGGCCAGGAGATAAATCCCCTGGACCCCAAGTGTGTGACTGTAAAAGCCTGTTTGGCAACCCCGTCCTTGATAAAATAAGGCAAAAGCTTGACCCCCGGCAGGGCTACCGGAGGCGTAAAGCCCGCTACTCCTCTTCGGGTTTGAGGTGCTCGGGCACCACGACCATCCCGATAATGAGGGGCTTTAAGAAGGACCAGCGAATACCGATATGGTAGACCTCCTCCAAGTCCCGTATGGCATCCCAGCAGTTATGACAGGGAGAGACCACCAACTTGGCGCCGGTCTCTAAGATCTGATCCCTCTTGACCTTCATGCCGATATTGCGCTCTTTTCGATAACGTCCGATACCGTTGAGTCCGCCGCCGCCGCCGCAGCAGTAGTTGTACTCTCGGTTGGGAATCATCTCGCGGAAATCCTCGGCAATCTGGCTCATGATATAGCGCACGTCATCGGCCATACCCGCGTTACGGATATAGTTGCAGGAGTCCTGATAGGTGACCGGCTCCTTGATCTTCTTGGCCGGATCGATTTTGAGTTTTCCCGTGCGCAGGGCATCGGCCAGCCACTCCACATAGTGAAAACTCTTCACCGGGGTCTTTCCCGATTTGAGTCCAGCCCAGTAGGGTCCTTCGGTAACGGTGGCCCGATAGGCATGGCCGCACTCGGTGACTACCATGCTTTTGGGTTTTAAGCGCTCCATGGCATCGTAGACGGATTGTACCTGCATCTTCGAGGCTTCCCAATCTCCGGCAAACATGGCCAGACTCGTCTCTTCCCACCCTTCGGAAGGAACGGTCCAGTTCTCCCCGGCCAGGTGAAAGAGAATGGCGGCATCGGCCAGATCTTCGGGATAGTGCTTGGGCTCTCGGGCGTTGACCGTATAGATGATATCGGCATCCTGAACGTCCACGGGAATCTTTAAGCCGGGCCACTCCTCTTCGGTCTCCTCCTCCATCCACTCGCAGGTATCGACCCAATCCTCGGTGGTGATATCCATCTGAGCGCGATAGATGCGGTGCATGCCGGAGCCGATCTTCATCTCCCACGGAACGAACCCCTGGGCAAAGAGAATGCCTCGAAGATAGCTAAACATCACCCCCATATCGATACCCATGGGACAAAACATCACACAACGGTTGCAGCAGGTACACTGGGACCAGGCCACATCCATGCAGTGCATCATAAATTTGGTGTCCACCTCCCCTTTGCGACGCACCAGTTCACCCAAGGTGGACTGGATCTTATAGGAGGGAACCTGCTTGGGGTCTTTGTCATTGGCGATATAGAGAAAGCAGGAGTCGGCGCAGAGCCCGCATCGCATGCAGCTACTCAGCCAGGTCTTCAGCCTGGATTTCAGGGTCTTCTTAAGCTGGGCCTTCAAGGCGGGAACATCCACCTCAAGACTCTCCATCTCTTTATAGTACGCTTTCCCCCCCTTGTCCCCAAGAGTCAGATGGAGCTGCTCCTTGGTTCCAATGGGCGTTCTGTTACAAAGTGTTCCTTGCGACATGGTATATTTTCCTTACAAATTAAGGTGAGGATCTAAAATCAGGGCCACCATTTTCTTAAGGCAGCCCGGCTCACGGTGGCGATGATGATTCGCCGTATGGAGCCTTTGTACCCCTCTTCCCCGAACACCGGAAGACGGTGCGGGAAAAAAGGACGGCATGTGTAACTATTCAGCGTCTGCCTCCGGCGGCCCTGCCGGGGGCCAACCTTTTGAAAAGGTTGGCAAACAGCCCTTGAAATATAAGCTCAGGGTGAACCTAAAGCCAAATGCAGCTACGATTTGCCCCGAGGTACGAGGGGCGAAGCGTATCTGCCTCCTGCTTTCGAGGTGGCACACCTCACCGCCGGAGGCACGGCTGAATAGTTACCGGCATTTTTTATCTACCAGGGAAAGTCGGAGGGTTTCATCCCGCCGCGCTTGATCCCGAAATCCATACCAATCTGAATGCGTGAACAGAAAAATAGCACGATGTGAGAGAGCTTGGTAAAGGGTACGGATAGAAGCAGGAACTCTCCTGCCAGGATGTGCATCTGGGTCCAAAAGGTCCCGTCGCCAATCTGATGATAGGCGATAAAGCCGGTGACAAAGGGGGCTATGGAGATCAAGAGGGCGAGGAGGTCTCTTCGTGAGGTGATGATTCGCACCTCGGGAAGGATCATACGCCGGATAAAGATCCCCAATGAGGCGATGATCACCCCGATGGTGAGGGCATCGGCCACGGCATCGGGCATAGCGGGAATAGAAATTCCCAGAGCCCTCTCTATCAGGATGCTGTGGGCCGAAAGAAAAATCGGTGCGGCCAACACTCCCACGTGAAAGAGATAGAACAAGAGGGTGTAGATGGGCTTTGCCCGCCAGCCATGGCTACCGAAAGGGATGAGCCATGAGAAGACGGAGCGAAGGGCACCCTTCACCCCGAAGGCGGTATTTACCTTATAAGTCACACGATCCAGGGATGTATCGAGCCCCTGAAAATAGATCACCACATGGGTGATGCAGCCGATGAAGAAGACGGCAAAGGAGAGCCATAGAAGCGGCCCTGTTATAAACTGGTACATCGATGTTTCCTCCGTTATCGACGCGAGAAAAGAGCATTGCCGCCTTAAAAGCGGCTCAAGGCTCTAATCGTCCGCGTTGTCATCCCTTCCGGTGATGAAAAACCAATACAGGGTAAAAGCCACCAGCGAGATGCCCATGATCATATAGATGATGGTCTCGGAGTGAAGCATATGGTCGTACAGGGTATAAAATTCGTGTGTCATAATGGATGCCACCTTTCCTAATGGTTGTCCCGATAGTCGGGGTGGGTATCGAAGAGGGGCATGCGGTTTGCGATGAACCGGAATACCAGCATGATCAGTGTCACCATAAAGAGAGAGATCACGACCTCCATCCACGAGGGGACATAACGATCGGCCGAGGGGAGATACCAGTTAAAGCAGATGATGCTCACGTTTAACCGGTTTACGATGATACCCAGGACCGAGATCACCGCGGCAATCTTGATTACCCCAAATTTTTTCTCACGTACACCCACGGCGTAGAGTACCGAGGGGAGTGCGATGAAGCCAAACATCTCCACGAGGAACCAGAGGCCGTAACCCGTTGCGAGAAGATCCCAGTGGTTTCCGGCGGCGACCCCCACCCATTTGATGGTGAAGTAACCGGCCAGAACCATGGAGGCGGCCTTGGCAAAGCCTAAGGTAAGGTCGTCGTGATTCTCCAGGTACTCCTTACCCATGCGATGATGCAGGGCCTTGTGGGAGATGGCCCCTTCGAAGATCACCATGGAGAGCCCTGCCACGATACTGGAGACAAAGAAGAAGACGGCGATGTACTCGCTGTACCATAAGGGGTGCAGCTTGGAGGGTGCCGGTATAAAAAGCGCCCCCAGAGAGGACTGATGCAAGGTTGAGAGCACCACACCCAGGATGGTGAGAAGGATGGTGAGCTTATGGACCAGATTTCGTGCCTTCTTAAGCCCCAGCCACTCTAAGGCCACCGGAGAGAACTCCAGGAAGAGCACGGTGAGGTAGAGGGCCACACAAAAGGCCACCTCGAAGAGCATGGAGGTGGTGCCCCATCCCAGTAAGAAGGGATACGGCAGTCGCCAGGGACGCCCCAGATCGTAGATGAGGGAAACCACCACGAAGAAGTAGCCGAGAAAGCCCGTTAAGATGGCGGGACGCACGGCGGCGTGATAACGCTTCATGCCGAAGAGGTAACAGGCCGAGGAGGTGACGTAGCCTCCGGCGGCCAGGGCCACCCCCACCATGAGGTCGAAGCCGATCCAGATACCCCAGGGGTAGTAATCGCTGAGGTTGGTCACTGCCCCCAGCCCCAGGGTGAAGCGTAAAATGGTGATGATGATACCGGCCACCACAATGATGGCCGCGCCGATATTAAAGGGAGTCATCAGCCCCTTTTTAGGTGCCATGATCTGCTCGTTCATTATGCCTCCTCCCCGTGGGGGGTCTCGTCCGTCTCTGGCGGCACCTCTTTCGTGGCGGCCTCTTCCAGAGCCTTGGCAATGGCCGCCTCTCTCTCTTTATCCGCCTTGGCAAGGGCCTTTTCCTGATCCGTCTTCGCCTTGGCACGGCATACCTCAAGTTCCTGGGCCGCCTTGGCTTCGGCCTCCTGAACGGCGGCAGTCACCGCGACCTTCTGATCTTGGGCCGCCACCTTCTCCCGGCGCTTGGTCATGCCATACATACCGGTGAGAAAAACGGGCCATAGACCCACCACCATAGGCACCACACCCAGGGCTCCCGAGGTGAGCGCCGGGGCAGATTTTGACCCCAGATCGGTTCTCATCCCCACCTCTTCGAAGGGAACATCGCTGATATAGAGCCAGGCGGTGCCCCCCATCTCTTTTTCCCCATAGACATGGTCGATATACCGGCCGGGATGTTTCTTAATGCGCTCTTTGGCCAGGGCGAGGAGGTCATCGCGCTTACCAAAGACCAAAGCCTCTTTGGGGCACGCCTCCACACAACCGGGCAGCTTGCCTTCGGCGATACGCGGTGCGCACATGGTGCACTTTCTCACTCGAGGGCTGAAGGCCTTGTCATACTCATAGGCGGGTACATCGAAGGGGCAGGCCACCATGCAGTAACGGCATCCCACGCAGATATCGGGGTTGTAGACCACCGGCCCTTCGGGGCTCTTCTTAAAGGCCCGCACAAAACAGACCGAGGCACATGCCGGTTCCTGGCAGTGGTTGCACTGGATCTTGGCAAAGTGGGGACGCTTGCCCTTAGGCTCGAAGCGATTCACCACGGTAAAGGACTCTTGCCCCGTGCGCCGTTTTGTATCGAGGACCGAAGTATCGGTGAAGGGCTTTTCAGGCGCGTCAAGATCGTTGACGGTGTTGCACGCCCCTTCACACTGACGGCATCCCACGCATCGTGAAATATCGTGGAGTACCCCGTAGGAGTCGGGATACCCTGTAAACTCTTTTCCTGTGGAGGCACTGGCCGTCTTACCGACAGCCAGACCGGTGCCGGCGGCACCCAGTCCGAAAAGAAAGGATCTTCTGGATAAACTCATAAGTGAATACCTCTATTTTTTACTGGCTGATGGAGTCAGGGATGCATGGCACGCCGTACAATCACCGGCCAACTCAACCTTCATCGTATCGTGACACTCCATACACTGAATATGGAAGGCGCCCATGAGATCGGGTCGGGAATCGACCGTTATGGATCGCTCTTTGGTGTGACAACTGGCGCACTGGGCCGGTTTTTCCGTGGCGGGGGCATTGTGGTGACACCCCTTACAGAGCGCCGCTTCCGATCCGTGGAAGGTTGAGGCCATGGCACTGTTGCTGACACCCTTGGCCAGGGCATCCACTATTTTTTTATGGGGAAAGATGGCCGGCTTATACTCCTTCGCCATATCGTCGATGACGACGGTCTCCGGGGCATTTTTCCGCCAGGAAGATGCTTTCTGCTGAGTACGTCGCTCCATCATCTTAGAGAGCGCCATCCCTTCGGGAAGGGTCTCTCCCTTTGTCTGTTTCAGGGAGTGACAGGCCGTGCAGCTTGCATCCGAGGCCGTGGATACAGAGGCCATGGGCCGATGACAACCGGCACACTCCAGGGCTTTTTTCACCTCGGTGTGACAGGCGATACAGCTACGATCCGAACGCTTCGTGTGCATAGCCGTCTCCAGGGTCACTCCGTCCCCCTTCTCGGATCCGGTGGGCGTATGGCACTCGGTGCAGGCGGTTAAGCTCTTGTGGTGGCAGGTCTTGCAGGAGATACCCGTCAGTTCGTGTGCCTTATGGTTGAAGGGAACCAGATCCTTGTCGGTGAGAATCTTGGCACCAATCACCACGGCATCGGGCTGGTTTCGTTTCAGGCGCATCGTCTCGGGAATGGACGGTGTGTCTCTGACCGTCTCTCCCTCGTGACACTGGCTGCAGAGAAGGGGCCCTGTTTTCACCCCGTCACCCTGGGCGATCTGATCTTTCTGCACAGTCAAATGGCAGTTGAGGCACTGATCATGGGAGGCGGTCTTCACGGTGGTCGTGGGCATGCCTTCCGACGGAGATACGGGCACGTTCTCCTGGTGGCAATAGGTACAACTCCCCTCTTCTCCTTTTACATAGACGGCTTTTTTCTCGGCAGGATCGTAGGCGTGGTGACAGCTAGCGCACTCTAAAGATGCCTTATCGGCATGAGTGGCGTGCAGGGCCGCATCCATACGCACTTTTTCTAAAGGGGTGGGATCGATGGAATTCTTTACATGGCAGGCGTTACAGGTTTGGGGGCCTGTGGACTCTTTTGCCACCGCGCGCTCGGCATGACAGTCGAGGCACTTGGCGTGATAGAGATCTTTAATTGCCTCTTTCTCACTCAAGGACCCATGGTCCTTGAACTGAAAGGTGAGCCCGGTACTCTTACCGGTCCTGGCATCACGTCTCTCATCATGGCATGAAAGACAATCCATCTCCGGCATTGCCGCGGTGTGCTGCCCATGGGGGAACTGAACAACGGAACGTTCAAGCTCACCAAATGGCATCAATGCGTCAATGGTAATGACATCTCTCGGCTCTTTTTGGCCCGTATCCGCAAGGGAGACGGTGGCACAAAAAAGAACAAAAAGGATGGCCAGGATTGACCCGACTCGTTTACACATAACTGCTCCTTCTAACTCCTCAAATTGACAGAAAACAATGGCTATTTCCGAACTGACGTCCATTCGACATCGGTTCAAAACCACGTAAATATCCCATATATTAGATATAGGAATACATTCTCTTTAAGTTCCTGCCATAAAAGAGCAAACACTTTACCATGAAGGTGCAGTATGCTTGGGCGTAGAGATACAATTGTCTCCACTATAGACAAAAAAATTGCCTATTTGTGCTACACATTTACTAACTAAAAGACTCCGTGCTCACTGCGGATGAGCAATGACACCTTACCACGAGCCTCTACGTTGTCAATTATTTTTTAACTAAAGAATCAAAATGCCCTTCGAAATATAGCCTTTAAAGTCCTATTTTTTCCTGTACTTATAAAAAGTTACCGCTCCCGTCCTGGACTTACTATACCTATCTTGTATAGATCTTTTAAGTCTATTAAATTATTCTGATCATATTGCTCAAAGAAACACCGACTATCCCTCTCTTTTTTTATCCCCCTTTCCATGGGCCATACATCTTAAGAACCCTTTAAAAACAGGAAATCTCAAGAGCATGACCATAGAAAACGCCGGGGCGGCCGCAGACACACCCCGACGTTTTTATCAAAAAAGTGTTAGGCTTCAAGGTGTTTTAGGTGCTCGGGGACGAGCACCATATCCACCAGGAGGGGTTTGAGAAAGGACCATCGGATACCGATATGGTACACTTCCTCTAAATCCCGAATGGCATCCCAACAATTGTGACAGGGGGTAATCACCAATTTCGCCTCCGTGGCCAAGATCTGATCACGCTTCACCGTCAGGCCCACATTTCTCTCCTTCCGATACCGGCCGATGCCATTTAATCCGCCCCCACCCCCACAGCAATAGTTGTACTCCCTGTTGGGGATCATCTCCCGAAAATCCTCGGCAATCTGGCTCATGATATAGCGCACATCATCGGCGAGCCCGGCGTTTCGTATATAGTTACACGAATCCTGATAGGTCACCGGCTCCTTGATCTTCTTGGCGGGATCGATCTTTAATTTTCCGGTCCGAAGGGCCTCGGCTACCCACTCCACATAATGAAGGCTCTCCACCGGAGGCTTCCCGTCTTTGATTCCCGCCCAGTAGGGGCCTTCTGTTACCGTGGCCCGATAGGCATGGCCGCACTCGGTGACCACCATTCGCTTGGGCTTTAGGCGATCGATGGCCGCATAGACCGACTCCACCTGCATTTTGGCGGCCTTCCAGTCTCCAGCAAACATGGCAAGGCTTGTCTCCTCCCACCCTTCGGAGGGGACGGTCCAATTCTCCCCGGCCAGATGAAAGAGAATGGCGGCATGGGCCAGATCCTCGGGGTAGTGCTTGGGCTCTCGGGCGTTCACCGTGTAGATAATATCGGCATTTTTCTTATCCACGGGAATGGTGAGACCCGGCCACTCCTCCTCCGTCTCCTCGGCCATCCACTCACAGGTATCCACCCACTCCTCGGAGGTAACGTCCATCTGGGCACGGTACACCCGGTGCATCCCCGATCCGATCTTCATCTCCCAGGGGATAAATCCTTGGGAGAAGAGGATGCCCCGCAGGTAGCTGAACATCACCCCCACATCGATACCCATGGGACAGTAGATGGCGCACCGATTGCAGCAGGTGCACTGGGACCAGGCGACATCCATACAGTGGATCATAAATTTTGTATCCACCTCGCCATTCTTGGCCACCAGTTCCCCTAAGGTGGTTTGGATTTTATAGGAGGGTACCTGCCGGTAATCTTTGTCATTGGCGATATAGAGAAAACAGGAGTCGGCGCAGAGGCCGCATCGCATGCAGCCATTCAGCCAGGTTTTCAACCGGGACTTACAACTCGTCTTAAGAAGGGCCTTTAAAGCCGGCACGTCCACTTCAAGACTCTCCATCTCCTTGTAATACTTCGCCCCTCCCTTATCTCCCAATACCTCATGGAGTCTCTCTTTGGTCTCAACGGGCTGTTTATTGCAAAATATTCCTTCGGGCATCTTTTTTATATCCTTGTTATCAACTTATGATCCCATGCACGCCCCGTATGCGAAGGGTGCATCATTTTAAGCGGGTGCCCATCCAAGGGCGTGGATAAAAATTCAGATTCTATAACGGATCCACGATGCCTTCCGGCGGCCCTTTTGAGGACGAAACTTTGTCAAATATTCGGCTATGCCTTCTATGGTCAAGGCGGGTATAAAAACTCAGCCGCCGGCGGCAAGGTGTGCCACCTTGAAAGCGGGTAGCGTATGCGCTTTACCCCTCGTGCCTCAGGGCAAATCACATACGCCTTTGATTCTTCGATTAAACCCAAAGTGACTTTAGAGTAGTTGTTTATCAAGCCCCGCTCATAAAAATTGGCAAAAGGTTGACTCCCAGCAGGGCTGCCAGAGGCGAGGGTGGCGAAGCCATGTGAGGTCATTCACATCCTGGGGTCCAGGGGATCATCCCCTGGCCGCCGGAGGCCCTTGTTCAAGCGCTGAATCATTCCCCCATTTTTTTCCTTAACAGGGCATCCCCACAGACTTCATGCCCCCTCGCTTGATGCCAAAATCCATGCCAATTTGAGCGCGCGAGCAGAAGAAGAGCACCATATGGGAGAGTTTAGTAAAGGGCACCGCCACCAGAAGCATCTCCCCAGAGAGAATATGGGCCAGGGTCCAAAAATTCCCGCCCCCTATCTGGTGATACGCCATAAACCCGGTGAAAAAAGGGGCCACCGCGATGATTAGGGTTCCAATCTCTCGTCCGGAGGTCAGGGCCCTCACCTCCGGACGGATACACCGCCGGATCGAAAGGCCCACCACGGCGATCATCACCCCGACGGTCAAGAGATCGGCCACAAAACCAGGCAAAGTGGGAAGGGAGATACCCCAACGGCTCTTAAGGATCACCCCATGGGCCGACAAGAAAAGAGGCACGAGGACCCCTCCCACGTGAAAGAGATAAAACATGAATGTGTACAAGGGCTTGATGCGCCAGCTGCGCGTTCCATAGGGAGTCATCCAGAGACAGATAGACCGTAAGGCCCCCCGTATGCCCCAGAGGGTATGGGCCCCGTAAGAGACACGGTCCAACTCCCAGTCGAGGTTCTTCACATAAAGGACCACATGGGTCAGTGTGCCGATGAAAAAGATGGCAAAAGAGACCCACAAGAGCGGTCCGGTAATGAAATGATACATGATAATCCCTTCGATACGATAAGCGGGGTGTGTGATATCCCCTTAAAAAAATGGGCGGCCATTGGCCGATAAATAGGGTCACTATTTTTGAAATGCCTCCGGCGAGGCTCTCTGGGAAAAAAGCGCCGCAGACACTTTTCCCCCTATTCGCCGGAGGCATATTTTAAAATAAGCGATTTTAAGAGGCATCCTCTCCAAAGGGTTGATGACAGCTGGTACAATCATCGACGTCCCCGATACCCATCTCTTCATGGCATCCGACACAACTGCGTTCGGATTTTTTCGTGTGCATCGCCGCCTGAATGGAGATCTTTACGTCTGTATCGGTCTTGCCATCGGTATGACACTCACGACACGCTGTCTCTGGCTCTTTGTGATGACACACCTCACAGGAGACATCGGCCATTTCATGCAATTCATGGTCAAAGGCGACCTGCCCTCCCTGGGAGGCATCCCCATCCAACACCAACAGAGGAGATTTTGAGGTGTGACAACCGCCGCAATCAAGGGGTGCCGAGGCGCTGTCGTTTGATTGTCCGGTGAGATGGCAACCCAGGCAGAGATCATGGGATCTGTCTTGATCAAAGGGAGCCGATGAATCCGGGAGATCATGGCAGGTTTGGCACGCAAGGGCCGCTTTTTCGGTATGGAGGGTGTGAAGTGGGGTGTTAAAATCGACGGGGTGCATCGGCTTTACGGATTTAAGGGGCTCTTTCTCGTGACAGCCACTGCACATCTGGGGGCCGGTAGGCTTATTGGCACTCTCTCGGTCTGCATGGCATCCGATGCACTGGTCGTGGTAGAGCGCCTTGATCTCCTCCCGTGAGAGACCCTCTTGAGCCTTGAAGACAAAGAGGAGTCCCTCCCCATCCGGGGCGACATCATGGCAGGTTCGGCATGAGGCGTCATCATCGCCAACGGCATGCATCCCATGGGGAAACTGTACCACCGGGCGCTCCAGCTCTCCCATGGAGGCGAGGCCATCCAAGGCGATGAGATGTGCAGCCCTGTCTTGACGTCTTATGTTATCGGTGTGCGCCAAACGCAGGCCGATACACAGCAGGATCAAGATGGATGCAAGGGTAAGCTCGACTCGTTTTCGCATAACTATTCCTTCTCATAATTTCAGATTGACAAAGCAAAATAGGGTCATCACACCTCAAGGTTATTTCAACCTGAAGTCGGCCCCATTAAATATCTCCCAATAATAGACGCCAGGAGATAATTCTCTTTGATACCTGCTTGAGAAGGCGAATGTTCTTAAAAAGAAAAGAACACGTCATGAGTAGGGATACAGCCTTAGCTTATACACCCAAAGTCAAGAGATCGCCTGATGTATGTGTTACACTTTTTACTAAAAAATAACTCCGTGCTCACTGCGTATGAGCAATGAAACCCTACTCGTAGGGAGGATGACTTGTCAATTATTTTTTCGCCTCACCGCCGGCCGCACCGCCAATACATAAGATATTAATGAATAATTACAGTTATTTGTTTTTCATATAAAATCATACATTCTAATTCCACATTATTTTAGTATAGATATGTATAGTCCCATAAATTATACTGAAGCAAATGGTAAATAGAATTCTTACAAGTCGTATAACCCATATCTAATTTTCATATCGAAAATTTTCCTGAACGGCCCTTTTCACAGGGATTTTTATAAAAAAAGGACAAAAAAAACCCCAGAAACCCGGGCAGGGTCTGGGGGCTGATTTTAGTATCGTTTGATACGCCGGACAAACTCTCCATGCCAAAGGCAGCTTCCCACGGCAAAAAACCAGGGCTCGGAGGAGCCGAGAAGGGTCCCCTCCCCGGAGGTAAGTTCCCCCACCTGTGATACCAGGGAGGGTGGCAACGTTAGAGGGTCCAACCCTCTCTTGGAGAGGGTCGCCGCAAAGGAGAGATGCACCATCTCCGCGGTGACCCCATGAGTATGGTAGTAGGTGCCCTCCCCTTGACCGGCGCCCTCCCGGGAGAGGACCCCCTCCACCGATGCACGCCCCTGCCTCAGGGTCTCGGCCAGATGGATCTCGTCATTCCAGGCGGAGAGAAGAATAAGCGGGGGTTCTCGCTTTATTTTAAGGGGACGACCGTTCTGGCTGAAGGCCTTCTTCACCGTTGTCCACCGCTCATCACGATGCATATCAAGCACTCTTTTTATCAATGCCGCCTCATCCCGTTCATGAAGATGCACCCAGTGGGCCATACGATACCGCCGGTCCCCTCTAAAAAACGATTTTTCCACGATGGCAAGCTGTGCCGCCCCTTCCTCTTCTTCGAGATACACCCCTAAGTAAAACATCACTTCCCTCCAAACTCACAATCAACAAGATAAGGACCCTGCAAAATAAGGTCTCAGGACAACAGGGGATATCTATCTCTGCGGGAAGGGCTTGTCAATCGGCAGGGGCAAGCGAGACGAAGCTTTCGCCGCAGTGCCTTCTAGGGTGAAAGTGACCAGAAAAAGGGCCTCCGGCGGCGAGGTGGGCCACCTCGAAAGCAAAATAGCATATGCACTTTACCCCTCGTGCCTCGGGGTAAATCACATATGCCTTTGATTCTTCGTTTAAATTGAAATACCTGTTTATGGCCGGGCGTGTCGATTTAATCGGAAAAACGTCTATTTTAGACGTTTGCACTCCAAATATATAGCCGTCACTGTTTACAAGAATTAGAGATACGGTGGGTCCTACCCACCCGAATTACTTAGGGCTGTGACAAAAATAAGCATCCGAATTTCATAAGAATAACGCTGTAATTTGTCTTAGAGGAGAGGGACAAAACGCAGCTGTCAACCGCTTTCGAGGTGTTTTTGCCTCACGTGGCTTCGCTTTTTGTATCTTTTATTTTTACTCCAGCACTTAAATCGACAGCCCTGGGCCCCTATACCCCACATTTGTAGAGGTGACGGACCAGCGGTCCGTCACCTCTACAATAAAAGTTAATTTGGCAACCTTTTGTAAAAGGTTGGCCCCCGGCAGGGCCGCCGGAGGCTATACCGCCTTAGAGTTCTCGCGTGGGCACGATACCTTGGGTGCAGCGATCCACCAGATAGAGGAGAGACGAGTAGTTAATTCCCCCGTGCAGGGTGAGGCCAATTTCACAGGTGCGGCTCGTGGAGAACCCCTCGCTGCACCCGGCCACCTGATCTTTTAAACCATCTAAGGCGGCCTCGTTTAATTCGGGTACACTAAACCCCCGATCTCCGGCAAAGCCACAACAGTTAATATTCTCCGGAGTGACCACCTCCCGGGCGCAGAGTTCTGTGAGCTCTCTCATTTTATCGGCCAGGCCCATTTTGATGGTGGTGCAGGTGGCGTGAAGGGCCACCTTCTCATCGGCGGCATTAAAGATCAGACGTTTCTTGAGAAACTCCAGGATAAAGGCCACGGGCTCATAGAGGTCAAGGGACTCGCTTAGGGTCTCTCTCATATGGTAGAGACAGGGACTGGTATCGGCAAGAATCGGATATTTTCCCCCGTCACTGGCCCGTAACAGGGCTTTTTCCAATTCGGCGGCCTTCTTATCCGCTTGGCGGGTGTAGCCCTTGCTGACAAAGGGGAGACCGCAGCATAAAGTACCGATCCCCGTGGGAATAATCACATCATATCCCGCTTTTTTCAAGATAGAGAGGGTCACATCGCCCAAAGGGCGCTTATCCTTCATCTCGGGGGTGGCCCCAAAACTTCGACCAATGCATGAGGGAAAGTAGACCACCTTCAAGGGATTATTGGGATTTCGTCCCACCCGTTTCATTTTTTTGGCCCCATCGGGAAGGGCCCGGTTCCACAGGGGCAGTGAATTTAAAGAGAGACGCCTGGCATGCATGGCCACGGCCTCCATTACCCCGTCTCCGGCCATCTTATGCATCAGATGAACGCCCTGGAGTCCACCTGTAATGACACGGGTGGTTATCTTGTAGTGGCTGGCCAGGGTATCGGCGACTCGATTGGCCACAGGGCCCACGGCACGGGCTCGCTGCGCCTTGGTAAAGGCACCGGTGTTGATACCCACCGGGCACCTCAAGGCGCAGAGCCCATCGGCGGCACAGCTATCTAAGCCGGGATACTGGTAGCTACGCTTCCAGCTTCGATCCCTGCCCTTCCCCTCTTTTTCCAAACGCTTGGCCTCTCGCCAGGCGGTGATGCGATGCCGGGGGGTAAAGGTCAAATTCTTCGAGGGACAAACCGGCTCACAAAAACCGCACTCGATACACTTGTCGATGATCTCATCGGCAGCGGGCATGGGCTTTAAATGTTTAATGTGGGCAAAGTTGTCCTCATTTAAAATCACCCCAGGGTTTAAGATGCCCCTTGGATCGAAGAGGGCTTTAATCTCCTTCATCAGACGATACGCCTCTTTCCCCCACTCCATCTCCACGTAAGGGGCCATATTGCGACCGGTGCCGTGCTCGGCTTTCAGGGAGCCGTCATAGGTCTCCACCACCATCTTCGCCACATCATCCATGAATTTTTGGTAACGCTCGACCTCGGTGGCCTCTTCAAAGGCCTGGGTAAAGACAAAGTGCAGGTTTCCCTCCAGGGCGTGGCCGAAGATAATCGCCTCATCATAGCGATACTTTTTAAAGAGCCCCTGAAGTTCTAAGGTTGCCTCGGCAAGCCGGGCCATGGGGAAGGCCACATCCTCGATGATAACGGTGGTCCCCGTCTCACGCACCGCCCCCACCGCCGGAAAGAGCCCCTTTCGAATGGCCCAGAGCTTGGTGAACTCTGCCGGGTCCGGGGTAAACCGTACGGGGGAGACCTGCTCAATGGCTTCGATGGAGGCGCCTATGGCCTCAATCTGGGCGTCTAAGTCTGCCCGCGTCTCGGCCCGGGTCTCCACGAGAAGGGCCGTGATCCCATCGGCGAGCCCTTTGATGGCATCGGGCATCCCCTCCTTCTCCTCCACGGAACGCAGGGCGGCCCTGTCCATGAGCTCCACAGCCGCCACGGGCTGCTGTTTCAATATGGCCGTCGCCTTGCAAGCGGTCTCGATATCGGAAAAGAGGAGCAGGGCCGAGGCCTTGTGCGGATGCTCCACCACGGTGTTGTAGGTCACCGAGGAGATAAACCCCAGGGTCCCTTCCGACCCCACGAGGAGGTGCTTGATTATATCGAAGGGGTCCTCATAATCGATGAGGGCATTCAAGCTATATCCGGTGGTGTTTTTAATCTTAAATTTATGACGGATTCTCTCGGACAAGATAGGGTCGGCCGCCACGGCATCACGCATGGCGCAGATCCCCTGGATAAATTCGGGGCGTTTTTTTTCAAAAGAAGCGCGACTGGCATCATCCTCCGTATCCAGCACCGTCCCATCGGCGAAGACCACTCGCAGATCCGCAATGGTCTTATACGTGTTCTCCGACACCCCGCAACACATGCCGCTGGCATTATTGGCCACGATGCCTCCGATCTGAGCGGTATCGATGGAGGCCGGATCCGGTCCGATTTTTTTCCCGAACTGCGAAAGCCAGCTATTGGCCCAACTTCCGATGACACCGGGCTGGAGCCTTATCTTACCGGCCCCATCGAAAATGGAATGGCCCTTCCAGGATGGACCCAAGCGAACCAGGATCGAGTCGGTGATGGCCTGCCCAGAGAGGCTGGTTCCGGCGGCCCGAAAGGTAACGGAGAGATGCCTTGCCGCCGCTTCCCGTAATATCCTCACCACCTCGATTTCCGCCTCCACGGTGATCACAATTTTCGGCACCATGCGGTAAAAACTGGCATCCGTTCCATAAGCCAGGGTGTAGAGGGGATCTGTGGTGATACGGTTTTCCGGCACCACATTTTTCATGGCGCGTACAAAGGCTTTATACTCTTTTGTCAGCATGATGGTTCCTCACTGGTTTGGGGTCGGTCATGGCGGGTATGCGGGACTCTTTATCACTATTCAGCGCGGCTCTCTTATGACCCAAGGGATCAAAAACAGGCCTTCTATGGTTCAAGTGGATTTAAAAACTGAGCCTCCGGCGGCCAGGGAATTTTTTGCCTAAGCGGCTTTGCCGCCCCTGGACCCCAAGAGAGTGACCATGACGGGCCTTTGGCCCGTCATGGTCACTATTAAATCCTATTTGGCAACTTTTCCAAAAGGTTGCCCCCCGGCAGGACCACCGGAGCTAAGCTTTCACGGCACGGCCTCCGCCGGCCCTTTTTATAAAAAAAGCACCGCAAAAACTTTTTGATAATAGAAACAGATGCCTGTAAGACGTTTTTCCAGCCCATCGTAACCGTAGAAAACATTTTTCCCAGTAAGCTGAATAGTGACGACTCTTCCTTCTTAAAACACCTCTCATGGCAAAGAGATGGCCCACAATCCGAGGAGCCAAGAGAAGAAACGGGTGTGCCCAGGGGGTCTCGGTTGGCACGAAACGAGGGGGAGGCAGGAAAAAAAGAGAGAGTGTGTGTGAACAAAAAAGAGGTCGTATATTTATTATGGGTACTACATCGAGAGGTGTCAATCGCAATTGATGCATGGCTGGCACCATGCATCATGTTTATATCATTCGTATTTTATAACCTAAAAATTGCATTCACCGTTTTGTGTCATGCCCAGAACACTACTATTACAAGTATTTATTATGTGTTCTGCTGGTCATCAAAGTTACGGCAGCCGAAAATGCAGAAGTGGGCTCACCCTTCGGGAACGACCTTTGGATGGATCTGCAGCGTTACCAGACAATTGCGGTAAAATACTACAGCTGCATGTCCGATGCCTTGCATATCCGGCCAAAGGACGCTTGCAATTTTTAGGTATAAAGATGAAAGAGAGACGGCCACCACCGATTCACGCCTTCATATATCGCGCCGCCTTCTCCTTAAAAATAGCCGGCAGAAAGGCGATCTGGCGGGTCGCGTAGTTAAAGGCCACGAGTCCCGTCTCCGCCACGGCCACGGTTTTATCTCCGCGACTCACACGATAGTGAATCCGGAACCCCACATTTTCCACCTCCCCGAAGAGACACCCGATGGTAAGGGTCTCCCCGAGAAATGCCTCGGCCCGAAAATTCACCACCAGGTCATCCATGACGATACCTGTCTTGGCATCACCTAAATCGGACTCGCTGATTTCCATGGCACGGAAAAGGGCCACACGCGCATCATGGAGAATCCCCACCATCTCAGAATTTCCCACATGCCCCCCATAATTCAGATCCCCCACCCGGACTTGGATATCACAGCGAAAGGGGTAATTTTCGTGTATGGCGAGTTTGGTACGAGGCATTATTATGCGTCTCCCAGAGAATCGGGCCCGGATAAAAAAAATAGGGCCCCCTCGGTAAGAGAAGGGACCAGGCACTATATTTACCCACACCCCAAAATTAAAAAAAAATATACGGCACCTATTCAGCGGCGCCTCCGGCGTTCTTTTTCTTAAAAAAATACCGCAAAAACTTGTGCCATGAGAGGAACACCTGCCTGCAAGGGCTCTGGCAAAAAACAGATAAAGCGATTTCATAAGAGTACCGCCGTGGACTGGCCACGAGGCACGGGGCAAAGCGCAAAAATAACGCGCTTTCGAGGTGTTTTTACCGAAGTGGCTTCGCCACCCTCGCCAACCGAGGCATCGCTTTTTGTATGTTTTATTTTTACTTCGGCCCTAAGACGGTTTTTACTAAATGTGACGATTCAGGAGCGGTAAAGGCGCTGAGGCAAAAAATTCCCTGGCAGACGTAAAGGCTACTTTTTTTTACCCACCTTAACCATACAAGGCCTTTTCTCAGTGAGCTGAATAATTACAAAATAAATAACTATCCAGATTATGACCATTATCGACCCAAAGGCCCAGTCAATCTATATTGATATCCGAAACAAAGGGAAAAAGAAACCTCGAAAAATCCATCACGCTATTTCTCAATTACTCGATATAAAAAAAGGATTGCTCCCATTCTATTTTGCCTGCTACAACACACCCATGTTTTCCAGACACACCTCTGGCATCCCAAATACGTTTCCAATGCCTTAGACGACGCACATCGTATGATGGCGGCCAAAAGAGAGACGGCAGCATGACTATGTAAAGGGGCGCCATCTGCAGACGGAGAAAAATCAGGAGGAAGGACCGCAATGACCCACGAGGTTCCAGATGATACCGGTGCATTATTTTTTCAAAGGCTCAAAAAGGGCATTTCAGACCCACTCATCATACTCATGGACTCCATCCACAACCCGATGGTGGCGGTGAATAACGACAGCCGTATTGCTCTTTGTAACCGGGCCTTTAGCCAGATTGTGGGCCGCCCCCGGCATACAATCATCGGTGCCCCTATACACACGGTGGTCCCCGGAACCCGCCTGACATCCATTGTCGAAACGGGAAAGACAGAGGCGGCCCGTAAGATCCGCATCGCCGGAACGACCTACCTGGCAAACCGCACTCCCATTATCGACAACCACCGCGTTGTGGGCGCCATGGCCCTACTCCAGGATATCTCCGGCATCGAAGCCCTGGCAGACGAATTAAAACTCTCCAGCAGTACCAATGAAGAACTTCAAGACATCATCGAGGCCTCTTTTGACGGCATCTTCGTCACCGACGGACATGGGAAGGTAACCCGTATCAACCAGGCCTACGAGCGTCTCACCGGCATCAAACGCTCGGAAATTATCGGCAAGGCAATGACGGATCTTGTCAAAAAGGGATATTACAACGAATCGGCCACCTTAAAGGTGCTGAAGAGCGGACACCCCGAATCCATCATGCAGAAGGTAAAAAACGGCAAGACCATTATGGTCACCGGGACCCCCGTCCTCGATAAGGCGGGACGTACCTCACGCGTGGTTACCAACGTCCGGGATGTGACCGAACTGAGTCGTCTTCAGCATGAACTCTGTACCATGCGAACCCTTCGCTCCCACTATGAGGTGGAGATCAACAGCCTGCGCCAGGATCAGGGAAACGGCGAGTATATCATCCGATCCAAGAAGATGCTGGAGATCACCTCCCTGGCCATGCGCATCGCCCAGGTGGACTCCACCGTCTTGATTCATGGAGAGTCCGGGGTGGGCAAAGAGCTGGTGGCGGAGATGATCCACACCAACGGAAAACGAAGGCGCCGGCCCTTTATCAAGATCAACTGCGCCTCCATCCCCGAGACGCTTCTAGAAGCCGAACTCTTCGGCTACGCTCCCGGCGCCTTCACCGGCGCGTCCAACAAGGGGAAGGCGGGCCTCTTTGAGGCGGCCCGAAACGGCTCTATCTTTATGGACGAGGTGGGAGAGATGTCTCTGCCCCTCCAGAGCAAGCTCCTGCGAGTGATCCAGGAGAAAGAGGTGACCCGGATCGGAGAGACCCGGCCCATCAACGTGGATGTACGCATCATCACCGCCACAAACCGCGACCTGGAGAAGATGGTGCAGGAGAAGAGCTTCCGCAAGGATCTTTTTTTCAGGCTCAACGTGGTCCCCGTCCTCATCCCCCCTTTGCGGGAGCGCTCCGAGGCCATTGTCCCCATGATCCATCACTTCCTCGCCAAGTACAACAAACGCTTCGACTTCTCCAAGCAGATGGCCCCCGAGGCGGTGGATATCCTCACCAGCCACGACTGGCCCGGTAACGTGCGGGAGCTTGAAAATGTCATCGAACGCCTCGTGGTCATCACCCCCGATGACACCATCCTCGCCTCGGATATTCCCGACTCCATTCGTCGCTCTAAGGGCCGGCTTCCCCTGCCCCCTTTGACCGGTAGAACCTTAAAAGAGATCTTAGAAGAGGTGGAGGCCCACGCCATTGATGAGGCGCTGAAAACACATAAAACCACCCGAAAGGCGGCCGAGGCCCTCGGCGTCAACCAGTCCACCGTAGTGCGTAAGGCATGCCGATATGGCCTTCGCCCCGATGGGGCATAACACCGATGCACCCGTGCATGCCTGCGATGCCGTTTCGCATCGTATGGCCAAAAACCATGATTTAAAGCGGAACTTCACCATGTTACAGTCTCCAGATCTCACAGCCCCTTACGCCATCGATGCCAAAACGCATCGATGGCGGCCTTACCTCACCGTGACACCTCTCCGGCTCTGCACCAAACACCCCTCTCCACCCATAATCACCATAACGCCTGTAAACATAGGCCACACCGCAGGCTCATCCATTTTTGCTCGCATCGATATTCACTCTCCTCATCGTATTTTCTCACCTTGGCATGTTCCTTGCGAAACATTCCCCTCGAAAGCCGGTCATGATCGGTGGATGGCAGGAACGCTTCATTCTAACCACAGATGCAGTGGCCCTATTTTTCTTTGGGGTAGAAAAAGAGTACCCAGCCGTCCGCCAGAGCACTGAACGCTAGATGTTGAAGGAGAGTGAAGCATGAGTAAATACCGCGAGCACGGTGGCAAGCAGTCCGGGATCCCCTTGGGACCTCTGACGCTGAGACTGCCCTTTATTCACTATCGATTTGAATGGCCTGATTATCTTCAGGGCCTCTTGATGTGTACCGTCTGCCTGGCCATCATCCCCGTCCTCACAGGTAAACTTGGGATGTCCTTCGAGGTGGCCCTTGCCATTGTCATCATGAACGGCACCTTCTACCTGGCCCACGTCACCTTCGGAGACCCTGTGGTGCCCGGATGGGTCACACCGGCCATTCCCCTTCTCATCGGTTATGTGGAGACCTTTGCCCCCGGTGTGGAGAGAATGCAGGGCTTAATCGCCTTCGAGATGATGTTTGGCATCTTCTGTATCTTCTTAGGGGTCTCGGGGCTGGCCAAGAAATTTGTCTCCATCATCCCCAACGCCATGCAATCCGGTATCGTATTGGGGGCCGGGTTTGCCGCCATCATGATCGTCTTCAAGCCTGGGAACGGCCTAAAAAGTTTCGATAATTTCCCATTGACTGTGATTATCTGCGTGGGTCTTGCCTTCTACCTTCTCTTTTCCGAACATTTTAAAATACTGCGCAACAAAAATAAGTTCTTCTTCTATCTCGCTAACTTAGGCATGATGCCGACCCTGGCACTGGCCGTATTTGTCGGCCCCTTAACCGGCGAGCTCTCCTGGCCCACATTCACCAGTCAAATCATTACAACGCCAGATTTTACCACTCTTTTCAGGGACTTTACCCTCCTGGGGAATATACCCCTCCCCTCTGCCAGCATGTTTCTCTCCAGTGTCCCCATGGTGATCAGCGCCTACCTCGTCATTTTCGGTGACGTCATCCAGAGCCAGGCCCTTCTCGACGATGCCCAAAAATACCGACCAGACGAATTAATCGACTACGACCCCAACCGCTCCCACATCATCTTCGGGGTTCGAAATACCGTGATGAGCGTCATCGGACCCGATATCTCCATGTGCGGCCCCCTATGGGCGGCCATGCAGGTCGTCCTCTGCGAGCGATATAAGCATGGTCCCGAGGCCATGGACTCCATCAGCGGCGGTGCGGCCTCCTTCCGCTTCGGTACCTGGACCGGATATTTTCTGGCTCCCATCGTATCGGCGGTCAAACCCATCCTGGGCATTGGTCTCGCCTCTACCATGCTGATTCAAGGGTATGTGAGCGTGCGCATCGGTGTCCTTAAGGCCCGTTCCTTCAACGACCTCGGCATCGCAGGCGTCACCGGGGCCATCGTGGCCACCCGTGGGGCGGCCTGGGGCTTAGGGGCCGCCATCATCATGTGCGCCTTGATCTACCTGGGCGGTGACAAAGAGAACGCCTATATTAAAGAGGATCCGATTTTTCCCGGTGACTCTCCGGATAAGATCAACCGCGAAGTCCAGGCTCACCTGGACAAGATCGCTTAAAAACGAAATACCTCTGCGATATCCCCCATCGATAGCTCGGGGTCATATCGCAGAGGTATTTTTAAACCCACCCTATTTTAGGAGTTCACGCCATGGCTTACATGCAGGGCAATCCCGTCGACGGACTCAAGCAGAGGATCACCCGTCATCTTTTCCTCATGGTGACCGTAAGCGTGGTCCTTTTAGGCATGATGATCGGCACCTCCGAAGATCCCATGGCCGAGATAGGCACCATCGCCTGTATCACCATCGCCTGCACGGCACTTATCGCCTTCATCTCCTTTAAGGCCAACCCCTTGGCCCTGACCATGCTCATTAACCCGACCCGCTTTCAAGTCGCGGTGAGCGAAGAGACATCCATCATCCATCAATTGGACCAGCTCAGCGACCGATGCTACGTCTTCAACAACCTCACCGTAGAACTCTTTCGCATCGATCATCTCGTGGTCTCCCCATGGGGACTCTTTGTCCTGGGCCGTGTGCGGAGAGAGGGGCCCCTTGAGATGAGGGGAAGACACCTCCACGCGGGGGAGACGCCCCTGGAGAGTTTATGCTCAAACACCTGGCGTATCTGTCATCTCCTCAATATTATCATCGACAAGGGATGGGGTGAGACGGTGATGCCGTTTCCGGTCATCGTCCCCCACGGCGGGCATCCGGGATCCATGAAGAGCGTGGATGGCATGGCCGTCATCTCGTCCCAGGCCCTTGCGGTTCATATAGAACAAGGGCGGGAAGAGTGCCTCTCACGGGAGATGATCGACTCGATCTCTGCCTATATCCTGAAGCGGTACACCGCCTGATCGAAAAAAGAAGGAATATACCTATGAATACCCCGTACCGCCTCCCGTCCAGCCGCTCCAAGAAGATGGCCCATGCGAGTCTCATCGCCGCCTGGAGCATCGATCTTGGCCATGGCATATTGATCACCCACAATCTGTCGCTGATCAATATCAGCCTGCTCTTCCTCTCAGCCATTCTGGCCTTTTCAGATCAGCGAAAGGGGGCCATTGGCTGCGCCCTGATCTCCCTCATGATGGCTCTTATCGCTGTCCGCCAGGCCGCTCTTCTCGTTCATGGCCCCCTCTCCTCACCCCTCATCACCGCCTGTATGACCAGCCCCCTCTTTCTCCTGACAGCACTATGTATGATCATATCCATCGTTCAAACAAAAGATGAAGAGAGCACCCCTTTTTCCGTGAAGGGCCTTCGATAAAAAATACCGCCATTTTAAGAAGGGGGCCCTTCGGCCCCTTCTCCCCTCCTTTGATGATATCTACACCAAAACCCCGTCCGTAAAAAAACGACGTTTCCTTTCAAACCAGGCAAAAGCCTGCCCTCTTGGTCAAAATAGGCCAAAAAAGGCCTCCGGCGCCCAGGGACTGGCCCCTGAGGACCCCAGGTTTGTGACTGTGAGGGGCTAAAGGCTCGTCACAGTCACTATAAAAAGATTGTTTGGCAACCTTTTGCCTGATTTTATAAAGACCGGTTTCGGTAAATCACTTCGATTGAACGAAAAGAATCAAAGGCGGATGTGATTTGCCCCGAGGCACGAGGGGTAAAGCGCAAGCGCTACCTGCTTTCGAGGTGGCACACCTCGCCGTCGGAGGCACATTTTTGCGGTATTCTTATGAAGTCTGTTTATCTATTTTTTGCCAGAGCCCTTACCTTTTTAAGAATTCTTAACGCTTCCAAAGGCCCGTCCACGGCATAAAAACACCCCGTCGATGCATCATGGCATCGCAATGCAGCCCTGCATCTCGCCTCCAACCCTTTTATTTCCGCCCCTTTTCATACAGAAAGCATCCCTTGCCGATGCCGAAACGCATCACAGACCGCGCCGCTCCCATAGACCCATCCCATGCCTGCCACGCGGGTAGAGTGGCCCACAAAAAGAGCACAGCATTGATATCATAGGCAATAACAGCGGATCTCTCTTTTTTATTATAAAATCTCACACCCTGGCACGTTTCTTGGAATTACTTCAAATCAGTTATTTTGGATGGCCGGCTTTCACCCCATTCAAACCCTTGTTAAGGCCCTAATTGTAGACCGTTCCATCCATTAAAGTAAAAGGAGTACGCCAGATGAAAACCGCAGCAGAATATGAAGAGAGTCTAAGGCAGCTCAATCTGAATGTGTATCAGTTCGGTAAAAAAGTCACCAATGTGGTGGACGACCCCATCATCCGTCCCTCCATGAATGCCGTTGCCGCCACCTACGAGTGTGCCCACATGGCTGAATACGAAGATCTCATCACCGCCACGAGCCATATTACCGGAAAGAAGATCAACCGATTCACCCATATTCATCAAAGCACCGAAGACCTGGTCAAGAAGACCAAGATGTGCCGCCTTCTGGGTTCTCTCACCGGCTGCTGCTTTCAGCGGTGCGTGGGGATGGACGCCATGAACGCCCTCTCCATGACCACCTTCGATATCGATGCCAAATACGGTACCGATTATAATAAACGTTTCCTGGCCTACCTTGAGTTTGTCCAGGAGAACGACCTGGTCTGTGACGGGGCCATGACCGACCCCAAGGGCGATCGCAGCCTGCCGCCCCACAAACAGGCCGATCCCGATATGTTCCTCCACGTGGTGGAAGAGAGAGATGATGGCATCGTGGTTCGGGGTGCCAAGGCCCATCAGACCGGTGCGGTGAACTCCCACGAGATCATCATCATGCCCACCATCGCCATGCGCGAAGAGGATAAAGATTACGCCATCAGCTTTGCCCTTCCCAGCGATGCCGAGGGCATCACCTACATCATGGGCCGCCAGTCCTGTGACACACGAAAAAGTGAAGAGGGGACCATCGACCGGGGCAACGTTCTCTACGGTGGCCACGAGGCCCTCGTGGTCTTCGATGATGTCTTCGTCCCCTGGGACCGCATCTTCATGTATAAGGAGTGGGATTTTGCCGGACAGCTGGTGGAACAGTTTGCCTCCTACCATCGTCAGAGCTACGCCTGTAAGGCCGGCGTCGGGGACGTTCTCATCGGGGCCACCCAAACCATCGCAGAGTTCAACGGCGCCCAGAAGGCCTCCCACGTCAAGGACAAGATCATCGAGATGAATCATCTCAACGAAACCCTCTTCTGCGGCTCCATCGCCTGTGCCACCGAAGGCCATCAGGAGGAGTCCGGAACCTACCTTGTCAACACCCTCTTGGCCAACGTCTGCAAGCAAAACGTCACGCGTTTCCCCTATGAAATCGCACGGCTCGCCCAGGATATTGCCGGGGGCCTTATGGTGACCCTCCCCTCCGAAGAGGATCTGCGATCTGCCGAGGTGGGAAAATGGGTACAAAAATACTTTAAAGGGGATAACACCGTCCCCACCGAGGATCGCATGCGCATGCTGCGTCTCATTGAGAACATCACCCTTGGCACCGCCGCCGTGGGGTACCTCACCGAATCCATGCACGGTGCCGGCTCGCCCCAGGCCCAGCGCATCATGATCTCTCGCCTGATCGACTTGAAGCAGAAGCAAAAAGTGGCCAAACGCCTCTGCGGCATTACAAAAGAGTGATGACTCGTCTCGCGCCAGGGAGAGCCTGGCGCATCGGTCTCAAATACTGCGGGGGGTGTGCCCCCCGCTACGACCGGGTAGAGCAGGTCGGGGTCTTAAAAAAAATGCTCGCAGAAGCGGTTATCCTGCTCTCATATGAAGCGGAGAATCTGGACGCCGTGCTCATCGTGGCGGGCTGTCCCACCTCGTGTGCGGATACCGCTACTTTTGAGCCCCTTCCCATCCTCCGGATCCGATCCGAGGCCGATGCCCGCCTTTTTATAGATGACATGAGAGCGAACCCGTACCGCGATTTGACCGGGAGCCCACTTTTAGTGGCGAAATTATTTTAAGGAGAGCAGATGAACTGGAAGGCACATTACACACGTCGGCAGATCACCCTTGGGGAGGCCGCCCAAAAAATAGCATCTGGAGATCGGGTCGTGGCGGGGCACGCCTGCGGCTCCCCCGAGCCTATCCTGGATGCCCTCGTCGAACGAGCCGAAGAGCTTGAAGGTGTCGAGATCGTTCATATGGTCTCCATGGGCAAGAGTGCCTACTGCCAGCCGGAGTACGAAAAAAATTTTCGTCACAACTCCATCTTTGCCGGGGCGGGCTCCCGTAAAGCCATTTCCCAGGGCCGGGCAGACTTTACCTCCTGTTTTTTCAGTGAAATCCCCCGTCTCTTCCGGGACGGCCACCTGCCCGTGGATGTGGCCCTCGTCACCGTCTCAGAACCCGACAAAATGGGCAATATGAGCCTTGGAATCTCCGTGGACTACACCATGGAGGCGGCCTTGTCGGCAAAGATTGTCATCGCAGAAGTCTCTCCCCATATGCCAAGAATCGGCGGTAACGCCTTTCTTCATGCCTCAGATATCGATTTTTTCGTCAAGAGCGATCGAGAGATGATTGAGTTGCCCCCCCCACACATCGGCGAGGTGGAAAAAGCCATCGGTGCCCACGTGGCCAGCCTAATCCAAGATGGGGATTGCCTGCAACTCGGTATCGGGGCCATTCCCGATGCCGTCCTCACTTTTTTAGGGGATAAGAAAGATCTGGGTATTCACTCGGAGATGATCTCCGACGGAGTGATGTCCCTGGTGGAGGCGGGTGTGATTAATGGCCGATGCAAAAACCGCCACCCGGGGAAAATCATCATCACCTTTGCCATGGGCTCTCACACCTTTTATCGATGGCTCCATGAGAACTCTATGGTGGAGATGCATCCGGTGGATTACGTCAACGACCCCTTTGTGGTGGCGCAAAACGATAATATGGCCTCCATCAACTCGGCCATCGCCGTGGATCTTCTCGGTCAGGTCGCCGCCGACAGCATGGGGGCCCATCAGTTCTCCGGTGTCGGCGGACAGGTCGATTTTATCCGCGGGGCCCGACGTTCCAAAAACGGTCGCAGCATCATTGCCATGCCCGCCACGGCAAAAAAAGGGACCCTGTCACGCATCGTCAGCACCCTGGCCCCAGGGCAGGCCGTCTCCACCTCGAGAAACGATGTGGATTATATCGTCACCGAATATGGCCTGGCCCATCTCACGGGAAAATCCATTATCCAAAGGGCCAAGGCGCTCATCGAGATATCCGCCCCCGAATTCCGCGATACCCTCTGGTATGAATTCGAAGAGATCTACCAAAGATAAATTCTTGACCCTCATATAAAATCCGGGCCATCCAACCACCCCATGCTCCCACGGCATATCGATGCGGGTGGCGATGGCCCCATCGAAGGGCTCGCCACATTGACACCCCCTTTCCCATCCTGCATAATAAACCATTGAATTTCGGCTCATCCTGCTTTCCGTCGCCCCCTGCCCTGCGATTCACATATGCCCTCACCTTCTCCGGTTGATTTTTGTTTTGACGGTAATTAGGATTCCCCCCTCATTTTTGTCAAACGTATCGTAAATGGCACAGGACTCCCCCATGACCGATTTCCCCCAAGCTCCCTCAACGGTTTACTATTTTGGTACCTGCCTATCGGACATGATCTATCCCGAAGCAGGCCTTGCAGGCATCCGCCTCCTCCAACGTGAAGGGGTAGAGGTAATCTACCCCAGCGGGCAATCTTGCTGTGGCCAGCCCGCTTACAACTCCGGATTTCCCGATGAGGCCCGAGCCGTGGCTCTGGCCCAGGTCAAAGCCTTCTCCGGCAGCGATGCACCCATCGTGGTGCCCTCAGGCTCCTGCGCCGGAATGATGCGCGTTCACTACCCCCTCCTATTCGAACACGAGCCCGAGTACTTTGAGGTGAAACGTTTCTCCCAGCGCATCTTCGAGCTCACCTCCTTTTTACGCCACAGCTTAAACGCCACCTATGTCGACAAGGGGCCTCCCATCACCCTCACTTGGCACAGCTCCTGCCACGCCCGACGGGAGATGGTCTGCACCGAAGACAGCAAATTTCTTCTCAAACAGCTGGCCAATGTTACCCTGGTGGAACTCACAAATGAACATGAGTGCTGCGGATTTGGTGGCACCTTCTCGGTGAAGCGCCCGGAAATTTCGGCGGCCATGGTCAAAGATAAGGTGCGCGATATTCAAGACACGGGCGCCTCGGCCTTCATCACCGGAGACTGCGGCTGCATGATGAATATCAGCGGCCATATGGAGAAGAGCAGGCACCCGATCTCCGGCCATCATATCGCCGAATTCATACTGGAGCGAATCCATGGATAAAGAAAAAAAATACAATTTTGCACGAGGAGCGGTCAAGGCACTGGCCGATATCCAGCTTCGGGAAAATCTCGCCTCTGCCACACAGACCTTACGCCAAAAGCGTCTTGCCGTCTTCGACGATCCGGAGGCCACCGAGGCCCTTCGAGAGATCGGCAGCCGTATCAAGGCACGGGGCCTCACCCACCTGCCCCGCCTCCTGGAAGAGCTGGAGGCGCGCTGCACCCAAAATGGTATTATCGTCCATTGGGCGGAGACCACTGAAGAGGCCAACCACATTGTCTTCTCCATCATGGATACCCACGGGGCAAAAAAGGTGGTGAAGGGTAAATCCATGGTCTCGGAAGAGATGCACTTCAACGCCTTTATGGCAGCCCGGGGAAAAGAGGCCTTAGAGACCGATCTGGGGGAGTTCATCATTCAGCTCAATAACGAACCCCCCTCCCATATCATCGTGCCGGCCATTCATAAAAACCGAAAGCAGATCGGTAAAATATTTGCCGAGAAGATACCCGGTACCTCCTACACCGAGGATACAGATATCCTTCTGGCCACAGCCCGGAAGATCCTTCGTGAACACTACCGGACGGCCGACATCGGACTTTCCGGAGTCAATTTTGCCGTGGCCGAGACCGGGACCTTGTGTCTGGTGGAGAACGAGGGGAACGGACGCATGTGCACCACGGTGCCCCCGGTGCACGTGGCCCTTATGGGACTCGAAAAAGTGGTGGAAAAACTCGATGAGGTGCCCCCCTTGTACCGGCTCCTCTGTGGCTCCGCCACCGGCCAGCGCATCACCACCTACTTTAATATGATCAATGGCCCCCGAAAAAAAGGGGAGCGAGATGGCCCCACGGAAGTGCATCTGGTGATTCTGGACAACGGCCGTTCCCGCATGCTGGCCGATCCCCAACTGAGAAAGGTCCTGCAATGCATCCGCTGCGGCACCTGCCTCAACCACTGCCCGGTCTACACCCGCATCGGGGGGCACGCTTATAACGCCACCTATCCCGGCCCCATCGGGAAGATCCTCATGCCCCAGCTTGAAGGCCTCGAGACCTATGGCGAATTGACCAGCGCATCCTCGCTTTGCAACGCCTGCAGCGAAGTATGCCCCGTAAAAATTCCCATTCCAGAACTGATACGTCGTCTAAGAGACGAGAGCTATATGAAAAAAGGGGTGGGGGTCGTTCCGGGACACGGATACAAACGAAACCTCTTGGAATCCTTTATCTGGAAGGGGTGGCGCTACAGTCAGACCATTCCCCTCCTCAACCGGGCTATGTTAAAAATCCTGGGCCTCACCGGGTGGCTGCTTCCCAATGTCGGCCCCTTAAAAAAGTGGACCCGTAGTCACACCAAACCGATTTTTGCCAAAGAGAGCCTTAAAAAACGTATCCGACAGGAGGGAATCTCCCATGAGTAGACCGTCTGCCCGAACCCAGATTCTCTCACGTCTCTATAAAAATGCAGGCGCCATCGCGCCATACACACCCAAGGCTGAACCCTGGGTCCCGCCCTCCCTGGCACCGGCAGAGCGGGTCACCCGTTTCATCGAACTCATGGAGGCGATGCGCTCGGAGGTCTACCGGGTACAGGGAGATGGATGGGTAGAGATCTTGAGAGACCTCTTAAAAACCCGGGAGATGGCCACCATGGCCTACGGGAAGGGGAGCTGGTGCGGTACCCTGCTGGAAAAGAGCTGGGAGGAGAAGCCCCACCCCACCGATCTTATTCCCTGGATCGAGGATGTGGAGTCCTTCCGGGACGAACTCTTCGGCATTAATGCCGGAATCACCACCACCATGGGGGGTATTGCCGAGGCCGCCGCCCTGATTCTCTGGCCCAGCCGGGAAGAGCCGCGTCTTCTCTCCCTGGTGCCACCGGTCCACATTGCCCTGGTCAAGGCCACCGAGATCCTCACCTCTTTTCCCGAGGCCATTAAAAAACTCGATTGGGCCAAGAAGGCCCCCACCAACAGCCTTCTCATATCCGGTCCGTCGAAAACAGCCGACATCGAACTCATCCTGCAGTTTGGGGTCCATGGTCCCACCGATCTCATCGTCTTTGTGATTGATTAAATCTATCCATTTTAATTAATCATGCGACTCATATAATATATGAGGGGGCTAAAAAACGTGGGGGCCCCCTCTTCTCCCGTATCGTACCTGTTAGCCGGCTGCCTTATTCGTTCGATTTTTTGAAGGGACCGATATCGATTGATTTTGTGATGGATATTCCAGCGCACCCATGGGGGCCAGGTTCTTTATGTGAGCTATCCAAACCAACCCATGCCAGCCCCAGAAATCTCCCCTTCGGGGAAGAAAAATCACCCCCAAAAAAACTAAAATGGATCAGCCATCCCCAAAACAACGGGAACCGACGTCTCCCATCAAAAA
>JABXKT010000335.1 GCA_013619155.1 Desulfobacteraceae bacterium | reverse complement strand
CCTGAACGTTCAGATTTATCTGCTGAGATTAACGAACAGTTAATCATCGAACTTTACTCTAAGTAAAGTTAACTGCTAAGAGAGGACACAAATGCAGGGTTCTGTAATTGATTTTCTAAAACCAAGATTAGTTGATATCGAACAAGTCAACGCAACTAGAGCAAAAGTGACTTTAGAGCCATTAGAACGTGGTTTTGGTCATACTTTAGGTAATGCGCTTCGTCGTATCTTGTTATCATCTATGCCGGGAACGGCGGTAACAGAAGTCGAAATTGATGGTGTACAACATGAGTACAGCACAAAAGAAGGCGTACAGGAAGATATCCTTGAGATCCTTCTAAACCTTAAAGGTCTAGCTGTTAAACTTGAAGGTAAAAACGAAGTTCTAGTTAGTTTAACTAAATCTGGGGCCGGTCCTGTTACTGCAGGCGACATCATTCATGATGGTGATGTAGAGATAGTCAACCCAGAACATGTGATCTGTAATTTAACAGGCAATGCTGAAATCAGCATGCGTATTAAAATTGAATCAGGTCGCGGTTATGTTCCAGCTTCATCACGTATTCATACCGAAGAAGATGAGCGTCCAATTGGTCGTCTATTAGTAGATGCGACTTTCAGTCCTGTTGAGCGTATTGCTTACAGTGTTGAATCAGCTCGTGTTGAACAGCGTACCGATTTAGACAAACTTGTCATCGATATGGAAACAGATGGAACACTTGATCCGGAAGAAGCAATTCGTCGCTCAGCTACAATTCTAGCTGAACAATTAGACGCATTTGTTGACTTACGTGATGTAAGTGAGCCTGTTGAGAAGGAAGAAAAACCTGAGTTTGATCCGATTCTCTTGCGCCCAGTAGATGACTTAGAATTAACTGTTCGTTCTGCTAACTGTTTAAAAGCAGAAACGATTCACTATATCGGTGATCTGGTTCAAAGAACAGAAGTTGAACTTCTTAAAACGCCTAATTTAGGTAAGAAGTCTCTAACTGAAATCAAAGATGTACTTGCATC
>JABXKT010000044.1 GCA_013619155.1 Desulfobacteraceae bacterium | reverse complement strand
TTTCCACACCCCCGGTCACACCCCCGGCGGCATCACCCTCTACTGCAAAGACGAGAAGACGGCTTTTGCCGGAGATACCCTCTTCTATGGGTCCATCGGACGCACCGACCTTCCCGGTGGAAACTACGAAACCCTCATCTCCAGTATCAAAAATCAATTGTTCTCCCTGCCCGATGAGACTGTGGTCTACACCGGCCACGGCCCCAAGACCACCATCGGAACCGAAAAGCAGTACAACCCCTTCCTCAAATAAGAGAAAAAGGGGCCCAAGTAAGATAAAAGGGGCCCTGGCCTATCCTTTTTCGGATCGGCCAGGGCCCCTTTTCATATATCGACTCTCCCCATGGCGGGGCAAGAGAGCGCCCTTGTCCATAAAAGGAAAGGCGTCCGCGGCTAAAAAAGCCTCCGGAGGCCACGGACTCTCCCCTTAAAAGGCCCCCAGCTGACACGAACGGATCTTGAGGTCCATCACCTCACAGGCACCAGCCAAAGAGGCGCGAGAGAGGCCCTCGGCCTCGGCCTTGGCAAAGATATCCGCACAGGTGGTCTCCCCTTTTTCCTCGGCACACTGCCGCACCCACATCGCCACAGCTTCAGGGATCTCATCGGGTACCTCAATGCGTTTTTGCTTTCCGGGACCGTATCCGAAGAGTCCCAACTGGCACTTTTCGATGCGAATCTCCATCTCATCCAAGAGCTCACCGGCCTCAGCCGGTGTCATGGTGTGTGCCTTCGCCGTTGCCAGGGCAGCGGTACAGGTGATGTGCCCCTCCCGTGTGACTGCATCCAGGGCCTCTTTCCACTCCGTCGTCTTTAATCCCATGCCATCGTCTCCTCATGGTATAATCCATCATCTCTGTAAATGCTTCAAGCCCCTATGATCCGGGGCTCTTGCCGGCCTCATTTCCCTTGCCATAGGATGGGCTGTTCTGATACTCTTTTTTTCAGTATTTAGTCATGATGGTCACGATACAAACCCCGGACATCCCCACCATTTTCACCGATTGGTGGTACCCGATATCAGGGTTTCCACCGCCGCAAAAGGCTATTGGAGGCGTTTCGTCGTTTTGAATTAAGGAACGGCCATCACACATATATTCTTTAAAAAGCGCATCGAACAAAGGAGACCCCGTCTGGTTCAGGGCCTCCTCAGTTTGATACAATACCAGTTGAAAGGTGCTTTCGAAAGTCCCATGGTGAGCCATCTGTCATGTTCTCTCCATGGAGTGCTTCGAACCCCACGCCGTTGATTCGATGCCACCCTCCCCGGGGAAAGAGAGACGCCCATGACCTTGGTTCAGACACGAAAAAAAACACGCACCCTCCACATCGGTGGGGTCGCTGTCGGCGGTGATGCACCGGTATCCATCCAGTCCATGACCAATACACGCACCGAAGATGTGGCCGCCACGGTGGCCCAAATTCACCGCCTCGAAGAGGTGGGGTGTGAGATCATCCGCGTGGCCGTTCCCAGCATCGAAGCCGCCGAAGCCATCGCCTCCATCAAAAAAGAGATCTCCATCCCTTTAGTGGCCGATATCCACTTCGACCATCGCCTGGCCCTGGCGGCGGCAGAGCACGGAGCCGACGGACTGCGCATCAATCCAGGCAATATCGGCAGCCAGGATAAGGTGATAAAGGTAGTCTCCTGCGCCAAGGAGCGGGGCCTTCCCATACGCATCGGCGTCAACGCAGGCTCTTTGTCCCAAGATATCCTGGATCGATTCAACGGGGTGACCCCCGAGGCGATGGTGGCCAGCGCCATGGAGAACATTCGCATCCTGGAAGCGTTAAATTTTTCTGACATCAAGATCTCCTTGAAGGCCTCGGATGTCACCCGGACCGTTGAGGCCTATCGCCTCCTCTCAGGTAAGGTGGACTATCCCCTCCATGTAGGCGTGACCGAAGCGGGCTCCCTCTTTCCAGGAGTGGTCAAATCCTCTTTAGGCATCGGTATGCTCCTTGCCGAAGGCATCGGCGACACCATCCGCGTCTCCCTCACCCGAGACCCCGTCGAGGAGATTCGTGTGGGTCAGGAGATCTTAAAATCCCTGGAGTTACGACGCTTTGGACCCGAGATCGTCTCCTGCCCCACCTGCGGCCGATGCAATATCGATCTCTTCTCCATCTCGGAACGGGTAGAAACGGCCCTCATCGGATGCAGGACACCGGTAAAGATCGCCATCATGGGGTGTGTGGTCAACGGCCCCGGAGAGGCCCGTGAGGCCGATATCGGCATCGCCGGAGGCAACGGCATCGGCATCTTGTTTGAAAAAGGGAAGGTGGTGAAAAAGTTCCCCGAAGCGCAGATAGTAGAGGTGCTTCTCGATGCCATCGCCGCCTTTGAAAAGAGATAGGGCCTCTCGGAAATAGTGACATTTTTTATCACTATTTCAGTGTACGGAAGAAAGGCCTTTTTATGGTTAAAGTGGCCGTAAAAAAAGTGACCCGCCTGAAGGCATCGCTAAATAGTGATATTTTTTATACGATTCGATCCAAAAATAGATTCCGGCCTCTTTTTTTTAGATGCCGGACAGTCACCCGAAAATCCACCATCAACGATTACGGCCTGCTATAGATAGTGGACCTTTATACGAGCGAGGACGACAATGGCAAAACCGGTGCAGACAGCGATCACCCCCACACGAACCGACGACTACCCCCAATGGTACCAGCAGGTGGTCAAGGCCTCTGATATGGCCGAAAATTCACCCGTTCGCGGGTGCATGGTGATCAAGCCCTGGGGTTATGCACTGTGGGAAAATATTCAAAAATCCATGGACGCCATGTTCAAGGAGACCGGGGTGAAGAATGCCTACTTCCCCCTCTTTATCCCCTTAAGCTTCCTCGAAAAGGAGGCGGAGCACGTGGAAGGGTTTGCCAAAGAGTGCGCCGTGGTCACCCATCACCGCCTCGAGGCGGGCCCCGACGGGGGACTGGTTCCGGCGGGAAAATTGGCCGAACCCCTCATCGTCCGCCCCACCTCCGAGACCATCATCGGCCACTCCTTCTCCAAGTGGGTCAACAGCTACCGGGATCTCCCCGTCATCATCAACCAGTGGGCCAACGTGGTACGCTGGGAGATGCGCACGCGGACCTTCCTGCGCACCAGCGAATTTCTCTGGCAGGAGGGGCATACGGCCCATGCCACAGCCGAAGAGGCCATGGCCCGCACCGAACAGATGCTGGAGGTCTACGCCACCTTTGCCGAAGAGTACCTGGCCATGCCGGTGATCAAAGGGCGAAAATCTGATTCTGAGCGTTTCCCAGGGGCCGTGGACACCCTCTGCATCGAGGCGATGATGCAGGACCATAAAGCACTCCAGGCAGGCACCTCCCACTTTCTCGGCCAGAATTTTGCCAAGAGCTCGGGCATCACCTTTCAGAGTGCAGATGAGAAAGAGGAGCACGCCTGGACCACATCCTGGGGTACCTCCACCCGTCTCATCGGTGGCATGATCATGACCCACGGAGATGATGACGGTGTCATCATGCCCCCCCGCATCGCTCCCGCCCATATCGTCCTCCTCCCCATCTACCGCAAGGCCGATGAGAAGGAGGCCGTCCTCGCCTACACCCGGAATCTCGCCAAAGAGCTCTCCGGGGTGATCTACCACGGCGAGAAGATTCGGGTGGAGGTGGATGAACGGGAGATCGGCGGTACCCGCGGCTGGGACTGGATCAAGAAAGGGATCCCCGTCCGGGCCGAGATCGGTCCCCGGGATATGAAAGAGGACTCTGTCTTCATGGCACGCCGGGACCTCTCCCCCAAGGAGAAACGCGGTGTCAAACGAGACGAACTTCTCGCCACCCTGCCCGAGATCCTGGACGAGATGCAGAAAAATCTCTTCGATAAGGCCCTGGCCTACCGGGAGGCCCACACCCAACGTGTGGACGATAAAAAAGAGTTCTACGACTGGTTTACCTCGAAGAGCCAGGAGAAACCTGAAATCCATGGGGGCTTTGCCCTCTCCCACTGGTGCGGAGATGGTGCCTGCGAAGAGAGGATCAAAGAGGATCTCAAGGTGACCATTCGCTGCATCCCCTTCGAAGGGGATGCGGAGGAAGGTACCTGCATCTGCTGCGGAAAACCGAGCCAGAAACGGGTAATCTTCGCCAAGGCGTATTAAGACGGCACGGGCCATCCCATAAATGGGGTGGCCAAAATTAAGTATAATACCTATAGAGTTGCACGCGTCCTTTGGACGGCTATGCAAGGCGCCGGACATGCGGCTGTCGTATTTTACCGCAATTGTCGGGTAACGCCGTAGATCCGGTCAAAGGGCGTTCCCGAAGGGTGAGCCAATTTTTGCATTTTCGGCTGCCGTAACTTTGATGATCAGTAAAAAACATCATAAGCACTAGTAATAATAGCATTTTGGTCATAACACAAAGCGATGAATGCAACTTTTAGGTAATAGATGAAGCGCCCTCTCCTGCACGGGCCGCCCCCAAAACGGGTGGACGACACGGTGGCAAGGGCCTCACATCGTCTCTTAACAACCCTTTAGGCGGGCCATTAAAGGCCCTGTGGTAAGGCGGCAGCAGACCCATGATCCGTATTAACGATATTCTGGACAGAATTATAGAGATCCATCCCGATGCCGACCTGGACATTGTCGAAAAGGCCTATATCTTTTCCGCACGGGTCCACGACGGCCAGACACGTCTGTCCGGAGAGCCCTACCTCACCCACCCCCTGGAAGTCGCCTACATCCTTGCCGACATGCGACTCGATGTGGAGAGTGTCGCCGCAGCCCTCCTTCACGACGTTGTTGAGGACACCCATGCCACCGAAGAGGAGATTGCCCAGTACTTTGGAGACGGCGTCTGTCACATCGTCTCCGGGGTGACCAAACTCAGCAAACTCAGCTTCGCCTCCTCCCAGCAGCGCCAGGCCGAGAGTATCCGTAAGATGATCCTGGCCATGGCCAACGACATCCGCGTGATCCTCATCAAGCTGGCCGACCGCCTCCACAACATGCGCACCTTAAAATTCCATAAGAAAGAGGAGAAGAAGCGCCTCATCGCCAAAGAGACCATGGACCTCTACGTGCCCATCGCCTCCAGGCTGGGGATCTACTGGCTGAAACAGGAGCTGGAGGATATCGCCTTCGAAACCCTCCTGCCCGAAGAGTACAAGACGATTCAGGGCCAGGTGCAGCATGATCAGATGTCACAAGAGGAGGTGGTCACCACCACGCGAAAAAAAATTCGGGCCCTCATGGAGGAGTCCGAGATCTCCTGCAGTGTCACGGGACGATACAAGCAACTCTACAGCATCTACCACAAAATGATCTCTCAGCAACTCGCCTTTGAAGAGATCTACGATCTGGTCGCCTTTCGCATCATCTTAGACACCATCCCCCAGTGCTACACGGCCTTAGGCATTATTCACAGCACCTGGAGCCCCATCGCGGGTAAGTTTAAAGACTACATCGGCGTTCCCAAACCCAACATGTACCAATCCCTTCACACCACGGTAGTGGGACCGGGGGGCCACCGCATCGAGGTTCAGATTCGAACCAAAGAGATGGATAAGGTGGCCAAATCAGGGATTGCCGCCCACTGGTCCTACAAAGAGGGGCGGGTGGCCGATGAGAAGCTCGGGGAGGCCTACGCCTGGGTCCAGGACCTCGTGGAGAACCAGGAGCACGTCAAAAACCCCGGTGAATTCATGGAAAACGTTCGCATCGACCTCTTCCAGGACGAGGTGTACGTCTTCAGCCCCAAGGGCGATATCACGACCCTCCCCCAGGGTGCCACCCCCGTGGACTTCGCCTACGCCATCCATACCGAAGTCGGCAATCAGTGCACCGGGGCCAAGGTCAACGGCCGACTGGTCTCCCTCACCTACGAGCTCAATACCGGTGATGCGGTGGAGGTCATCGTCACCAAAGGGCACACACCCAGCAAGGACTGGATCGGCTTCGTTAAAACCGTGAAGGCCCGATCGAGGATACGCTACTTCATCCGCTCCGAAGAGAAGGAGCACAGCGTGGCCCTCGGCAAAGACCTCCTGGAAAAAGAGTTTCGAAAACACAGCCTCAACTTCAACAAACTCTCCACCACGCCAGAGATGGAGGAGGCCTCCAACGCCTTCGGTTACAAGGGGATCTCCTCTCTTATCGAGAATGTGGGCTACGGCAAGGTCACCCCGCGCCAGGTGGTCAACCGGTTCATTCCCCAGCAGGAGAAACCAGAACCCTCGCTCTTTCACCGCCTCATGGGTCGATCCAAGAAGAAAAAAGAGAACGATGCCATCATCGTCAAGGGAATCGATAATATCCTCATCCGCTTGGGGAAATGCTGCGATCCGGTACCCGGCGATGAGATCACCGGCTTCGTCACCCAGGGCCAGGGCATCACCGTCCACCGCAGCAACTGCATCAACGCCCTGACCATGAACCCAGAGCGCGGTGTGGATGTCACCTGGGCCAGTGAGACCAAGGAGAGCCTCCCCGTCAGTATCCTCGTACGCTCCCAGGACCAGGTAGGGCTCCTGGCCAAGATTACCTCGGCCATCAGTGACAACCAGGCAAATATCGTGAATCTCGTGATGAATCGTCAAGAGCAGGGCGGGTATGAGTGTACCTTCACCTTGAAGGTTCAGAATACCGATCAGATCAAAAAGGTGATCCAGAATATCAAGCGCATCCGATCCATCAACGAAGTCCGGCGCATCGGGGATTAAAAAAAAGGGGCCTTGCCGGTAAGGGGAAAATCCCTTCGGCAAAGCCCCCCCTTTTTTATCGGTCCTCGAAACGCTTGGAAATAGCCACGAACTCAGCCTCACAGATCAAAAATGCATCCACCACCGTCGGTTCGAAATGAGCCCCCCGCCCCTCACAGATGATCGTCCGCGCCACCTCATGGGAGTACGCCTTTTTATACACCCTCTGGGAGCGTAAGGCATCGTACACGTCGGCCACGGCCATGAGCCGGGCCGAAAGGGGAATGGCCTCCCGGCAAAGCCCCCGGGGGTACCCCGTGCCATCCCACTTCTCATGATGCCCTCCGGCTATCTCCCGGGCCCAGCGAAGAAAGGAGGTGTCGGCCTCGGGTCCCATCTGGGACTCCGCCCTCTGGATCGCCTCCTCCCCCTTTACGGTGTGCTGCTTCATAATGAAGAACTCCCTATCGGTGAGGGGACCGGGTTTCAAGAGGATGGCATCGGGAACCCCGACCTTACCGATATCATGAAGGGGAGCCGTCTTGTACAGGAGATCGATGGCCGAGGCATCCAGCTGCCCCCCATAGCGGGGAAAGGTGGCCAGGGTCTCGGCCAGACACTTCACATAGTGCTGGGTGCGGCGGATATGGGCACCGGTCTCATTATCCCGGGTCTCGGCCAGGGAGGCCATGCTGTTGATAATCACATCCCGTAACCTCTCCACCAGGAGGTTCTGTTCCTTAAAGCCACATATCATCCGATTGGTGTAGCTGGCGATGATCCCCATCTCATTATTGAAGACAACGGGTACCCGTGAGTCGAAGTTGCCCTGGGCCACCTCGGCGAGGGTCTCTGCCTCCGCCTTAAAGAAGAGACGGATATTCGTGGCATAGGTGATCACCACATTGGACATATAGACCATGAGCACGCCGCAGATAAAACCCAGATTGATGAGAACCGATTTCTTGGCCCCCCCCATGGCCTCTAGAGGCTGCTTCATAAGCCAGTTGATATTGGTGGTGAAGACAAAAAAAAGAATCACCATCACCGATAGAAGGGAGGTTACCGTCAAGAGAATCAACTTTTGCGGTGAGGATAAAAAATGGGAGGTATTTGTAAAGAGCCCCTGGCCAATCTTTAATGCCAGGCGCCGATTATGGATCAGGGCCAGATCCGTCCCGATAAAGAAGCCCAAGATTAAAAAGCCGGAGGTGAGCTCGAGGGTACTTCTCAGGCCGGCACCATAATAGATTTCATTGTGAAGCCCCATCAGAAAACCGGAGATGGCCATCAGCAGAAGATCCACGAGAAACTGCCCCAGCATCTGCCACTCCCAGGCCCCCCGCTTGAGTATCATCCGGGTCAGGGCATAGCGAAAACAACGAATCAAGACCAATAATGCAACCATATGGAGGAAGCACTCCAGAACCGGGAAACTCTCAATGAAAGAGCACTGTTCAACCCCATAGAGCCCCATCACCCAGGCAACGAGAAAGTAGTGACCCGTCACACGCCTGTCATGCTCCACGCCTCCGGTCACGTCATTGAAACGCATAAAAAAGCCCCCCAGGAGACCACACCAAAAAAGGGGACCTCAAATCAAATATCATCGCCACATATAATAATATCCCGCATCCTCTTCCGATTTATAAAAAGATCAAAAATGATGCGAGAGGGAACAATAAAAGCAAAATACAGCCGTGATTGATATACCTACCGTATCCGGGTGTCAATGACGCTCAGTAGAAAAAGGGATATTTCCATCGATAAAAAAATAAAAAAAAACGCCTTCGGTGGATACCGAAGGCGTTTTTTAATAAGGGGGACGATCAGATGACCTCAAGTCCCATGTTCTCCATCAGGGCGATGCCGTACTCGATGGAGACAGCGTAGCTGATCTGGGTGTCGTACCCGGAGATGCGGCTGCCCCGGGCAAAATCCCCCCCATCTTCGACGGGAGAGAAACGCCCGATGATCACCCCGATCACACGACCGTCATCCACACTCACCAGGGGCGCACCGGCCACCCCGTCGGACACCATGGCATCAAACAGGAGAAGGCGCGCACCGTTCATAGAGAGCACCTTGGAACTCAAGATGGCACTCTGGGCCACCAAGTTGTGCATCTCATCGTGACCGAAGGGAAAGCCCAGACAAAGAACGCTGGTCCCAATTCTGAGGTTCTCGGTGGTGCCCCCCAAATGATCCGGGGTCTTGATTCGAAGGGTTCGATCTATCTCCAAAACCGCGACATTATGGATCTTGTCCACCGCCGCCACAGAGACACTCATGGCGGAGACCTTGTCCAGGCTGATGGGATTAAAATCATCCGAATTGGATGTGGCCACCACCATCAATCCCACGGGGTCCTCTTCCATGAGATGGGCCGCCGTAATAAGATAACCGTCCTCGTGCATGAGAAAAGCCGTTCCCAAAAAAACCACGGCGTTCTCTCTCTTACGCACCAGCATCATGCACCCGCCTGCAAATTTCTGACTCACATCTTGTAACATCTTGTCTCCTTTGTTGCAGATCAGGCGCTTTTCTTGCGGCCAAAAATCACATGAGGTGCCTCGGCCCCTTCAATCTCAAACTCTTCTGCCTTCTTTTTCTCGGTTTTCACGCTGAAGGTCTGGACACCCAGGTATTCGTTCAACCCCTTTTTCAGGCTCACGCACATAATGAGGAGCACGATGGCAAAGGGTAGCCCCGTGGTAATCACCGCAGACTGCAAGGCGGCCAGGCCACCGCAGAGCAGCAGGGTCGCCGCCACCACGCCTTCCAGAACCGCCCAGAAGATACGCTGAGGAATGGGTGGGTTGGGGTTACCACCGGCGGTGATGATATCGATCACCATGGAGCCGGAGTCCGAAGATGTCACAAAGAAGCTCACCACCACAAGAATCCCCAGCATGCTGGAGACCCCCGAAAACGGGAAGTTTTCAAGCAGCACAAAGAGAGAGACGGGAACATTTTCCGCCACGGCCTGGGCGATGCCGCCCCCTCCAAACATCTCAATCCACAGGGCCGAGTTACCAAATACCGTCATCCACACAAAGGTGACACAGGCAGGCACACAGAGAACCCCCATGATAAACTCTCGAATAGTCCGCCCCCTGGAGACGCGCGCAATAAACATTCCCACGAAGGGTGACCAGGCGATCCACCAGCCCCAATAAAAAACGGTCCAGCCGTTCTGCCAGTTACCGTTCTCAAAGGTCTCACCCCAGGTGGATAGCATGGGGAATTTCTGAATATAGGAGCCAATGTTCTCCAAAAACCCATTAAAAATAAACAGGGTGGGACCGCACACCAACACAAAAAGCAAAAGCCCTGAAGCCAGCCAGATATTCAGTTCAGAGAGTTTTCGTATCCCACCGTCCAGACCCTTCACCACAGATATGGTGGCAATAGCCGTAATCCCTGTAATCAGCAGGAGCTGTACCGTGGCGCTCTGCTCCCACCCGAAGAGATGGGCCAGACCCGCGTTGACCTGCTGCACCCCAAACCCAAGGGAGGTCGCCACACCGAAAAGGGTGGCCACAGTGGCGAGGATATCAATGAGGTTGCCCCAAAATCCATAGATACGATCCCCCAAGAGGGGATGAAAAACCGAGCGAATGGAGAGAGGCAATCCTTTGTTGAAGCTAAAAAATGCAAGGGCCAGCCCCACAATGGAGTAGACGGCCCAGGGGTGAAACCCCCAGTGCAAAAAGGTGATGGCCATGGCGTTTCGTGCCGATTCCGTGGCATTTGCCGCGGGGAAGGGGCTGGATCCAAAATGAAAAATCGGCTCGGCCACTCCGTAGAAGAGAAGGCCAATCCCCATGCCGGCGGAGAAGAGCATGGCAAACCAGCTCTGGGTGCTGAAATCCGGTTCGGCGTCATCACCCCCTAAGCGAATGTCTCCGTAGCGGCTGAACATCAGATAGAGAGAAAAAAACAAAATGATGTTCATGGTCCAGACAAAAAACCAGCCGGCATTGGTGGAGATGGCCGCCTGGAGAGGCGTGAAGAAATCGCCCACCTTCTGGTGAAAAAAGATGGTAAAAATCACGAAACCGATAATAAAGGCGGCTGAAGTGAAGAAAACCTGGGGATGGACATCAAAGAGGGGGGAATCCTTGGAATTTTCGGGGGATAAATCTGAATTAACTTGCTGGGATGGCTCACTGCCTGACATATAAAAACCTCGACTATTGATATTGCATAAAACCCGAAGATAAAAAAAGGATCGCCATATATCTCTGGCGCCATGGGTGACCATAAATCCCGGCGGTACACCCCAAGCAATCATAGCCCTTAAGCCTGATTACCTCGGGTGCTCCTAATCTTAAAAAAAAACAGCGCAAGAGAGAGTCCGCGCAAAAAAATCAGGCCGTGTCGCACACATTCCATACGGTCTGAATCATCTCTGCACAGCCACCTCACGTTACCGCCGAGGGCACCACAAATCTAAAGGCCTCGAAGACCTCATTTTGAGGAGTCTTCGAGGCCTTTAAAGTATCTTCGGAACGACCCAAATAGGTCCTTTAATAACAAAGACAAGGACCCCATGGGGGATCATCTCTCTGATTTCAAGGGCCGTAAAAACACGCAAGCAAATGACTTATTAAGGACTTATCCAATAAAAAAAATTACTAAGTAGTAAACAGCTACTTACTTATTTTTAATAATAAAAAAAACTGATTTTACTATTCCATAGACCAGACAAAGTCAATCACAATGCAACTTCCAATTACGCTAACATAAATAAGGCAACTTTAAAACCATTGAAATCATAACGCTAAAAAATATAAGTTCCTCACAGATCAAAACACCGACAAAAAAAATAGTCGCACAATCCATCCATAGAACCATTAAATTTCAAATAATTTCAGAATCTATCACACGGGATTATCAGTAACCCCCTTCCTAATATCCAATGAAAATAATCGACACACCCCACATTTTTTTATTCTATGGGGTGAGAGCCACAAAAAACCACCTGAAAAAAGGCACGATCTTCTGCCCTCCACGAAGGCGCAGGGCATAAACGCAAAAAACCGTGATCGATCCATCCGGATCAATCACGGTTCCCGCCACCCTACCCTAGCCACTGGCTGAATTAGGGGGTCACATCAAATTTTCCCCGACGAGACGAAAATAGGGGCCGCCTCTCCAACGCCCGGCTTTAAAGCCCTCGATGTCGAGTCGGTTTTTATTTTTCGACGCGCCTTAGACTTCGTAATCCACCACAACGCGGTCGGAGATGACAGTAAGGATATACGCCACCACCGCCTGATGATCGGGATGTCCGGCATAGATACCCAAGGCCTCGACGCTATCATGGGTGGTGGTCAGGACCACATCAAAAGCCGCCTCTGCGGGATTGAAATTCAACCCCACCTCGGCGGTGAGCAGTTCATCAATCACGGGAGGAAGTGCCTCGAGGCGCACCTTGATCTGATCCATGGCGGCAGCTTTCTCAGCGGTGTCCAGCTCTTTCTTAAGACGAAATGCGACGATATGCTTAATCACTTAGATGCTCCTTCACGAAAAAATTTTACCGAAGACCTTAACTTCGAAGAGATGGCTGAATTTTAATCATGGGAGCCTAGACCAGCCCTCGTCCCCACGGACGATGCCGCCCCCCACAACCCGTTCACCCTTACGAAGACAAGTGTACCAGCCTGGCCATGGGCTGTCAGCTTATTTTCATGCATCCACGTTCCCCCGTGGACCACCTTCAAGGTGAGCCACGAACGCCGCCTCCCGGCGGACCTTCTCTATACAAAACACCGTGGACACTTTTTTTAGGTACACGGTGCCCCATAAACCGAACCGCTAAGGCCTATACAAAAAATTCGGGTTCGCTGCGACGGGAGAAATCAACCTCTAGCTCACGCTTATGCCTCAAATAATCTTCGTCATCATAATACTTGGCCTGGGCAGGACAGATCTTAATGCAGGCCCCGCACTTGATGCAGATACCCTTTAATAGGGAGACATCATCGTAATCAATGGAGCCCATGGGGCATACCGACACACACAATTTGCAATCCGTGCACTCCCCATTCGTTTTTGGGGTGACTTTGCGGATATTGACCAGCACCCCTTCGCTATTCTGGGGTCGATAATAGGCCCTGTAGGGACGATTGCCCTTGACCACCACCGGATTCATGGGCCCTTCTTGCATCACCTTGGCCGCAATTTTATCGGCAAACTGATGGATAAGACGCATATCATCGGCATCGGGCCGCCCCTGGGCCAGAATCGTAGAGAAGGAGTGCTCGCCCACAAAGGCCCCGCCGGCAACGACCTGGAACCCTCTATCTCCCAGAATATCCGTCAACTCGATCAAGGCGTCATCATAGTTTCTATTGCCATACAAGACGACAGGCACCACCCAGGCCCCCTGGCCGGAGAGGGCATTCAAATAGTCCAGCAACACATTGGGAACCCGCCCTGCATAGACAGGCACCCCGACCACCACCAGGTCCTCCTCGGAAAAAGAGACCGCCTCTCTTCTCACCGCCGGCAAGGTAAAATCAATCTGGGTGATAGCCGCCTCTCCCCCTAGGGTCCCCGCCAGTGAGGTGGCGATGGCATTAACCACTTTTTCCGTTGTTCCCGTGGCACTGAAGTACATGGCATTGACTCTTCGACGCATCATAGGGCCTCCGATTTTTACTATTACTTCATTCATGATCGTACTTTACTAAACGAAGCGTACCCTACCAAGGCACGGTTTTACCTCCATTTATCCTTAACTCACGATGGACTATCACTTATCATCTATCCTGGGCCCTTTCAAGACAGTGATTACTTCTCCCGTTCCAAAATAAATAGTCTTACCGTCGAATTGTACTTTTTTTTGAGCAATAACTACCAATACCCATCCCCCCGGCGAGGATCCCCACACAGGCAATGATGGGCTAGGCCTCCCTTAAATCCAGCCGCTCCTGCCACTCCACCACATACTTCTTGACCGTCCGTCTATCAAGACTCGTTCGCCGGGCCACCTCTTCAAATTTGCCATACTTTTGATAGAGCATATGGCAATAGGCGGTGGTGAGTTCATGGGCGGAGAGCTCCCCCCTGGATAGGTCACCGAACCCTTCGGGGAGGGAGGCGATATGGCTGCTCGCCTGCACACTATCCCCATGGTAGCTGCGATTGAGAAAGACCCGCCGGACGCACTGCTCGAGCTCTCGGACGTTGCCGGGCCAGGGGTAGCCCCTGGGAAGATTGGTCTCGATGACATCGAGAACCATATCGGTAAGCTCATCGGAGCGCTTACCCACCATGCGGGCCACGAGAAGCTGAACGAGATCCACCAGTTCCCGTTTCTCCTCCTCGATACGCTGGCGCAACGGGGGGACGGTGATCACATCGGAGCAGAGGCGGTAATAGAAGTCATCCCGGAAATTGCCCTCGGTACGAAGTCGCTCCACGGGCTTATTGGTGGCGGCGATAACGCGCCCCTTGAAGCGGTATTCGCTGTGGCTTCCCACGGGGGAGAAGACACGCTCCTGAAGAACCTGAAGCAGCTTGATCTGTACCGGGATAGAGACCTCCCCGATCTCATCCAAGAAGATGGCCCCCCAGATGCTGCACCGGGAAAAGACCCCATGGTAATCGTCGATGGCCCCGGTAAAAGAGCCCTTGCGATGACCAAAGAGCTCACTTTCGATGAGGGACTCTGGAAAACGCGAGAGGTTCATGGCCAGAAAAGAGCGGGTGAAACTCTCCTTAAAACACCCCTTTTTCCGGTCGTAGGGAATATAGCCCGAACGACCGATGGCCGCAGCAGCCGATCCCTTCCCGGTACCCGTCTCCCCTAAGATGAGGGTGGAGAAATCCTCCATGCGATTCCATAGAATACGACTGTAAAGATCCATGTCATGGGTAAAGACGTTGTTCCACAGGCGATAGCGAAGGGCGATCATGGAGGCGCTGGGCCCCACGAGGGAGTGGTTGATAAAGTAGTAGGCCCGACGCAACTGATAACACCCCTCCACGGTACGAATCGCCTCATCACGATCCATCCCCGAAGACTCCAGGCCGCTGATGGACTCCTTCAAAAAACTGGCCCGGATCTGATGCTCCCCGGCTCGGGCCTGGGCCTTGATCAGACGATCAAACTCTTTTCGGTACCGATAAAAAAAGATGAAGGTGATCACCCCCGAGACAAGCCGATGGTCCTCCCCCCGGTAGATGGAGAGGGTCAAACGCCCCTCCCTCTCCAGGCGAGCCGCCTCCGCCTCCACCCGTTTTACCGCCGCCTCCACGGCACGTGACGGCGATGTGGACTCTGGCACGACGGCAATCTTGCGATCCAGGGTAATTCGCTCCTCTCCAAAGGGGTTCACTCGGGAGGCCCGACCCACCAGGGTATAAAATTCACGTTCTTCCGGGGTGAGTTCTCCCACTCGCGCACTTCTTTTGAGTATCACTGGCATCTTCCTTTCCCCATCTGTTCCTTTCATGCACACCCGGTGCACGGGGTGTCACCTTTTCGCCATATGGCCCTCTCCATGAACCGGGCAAGCATACCGGCCAACCCCCCTTAAATCAAGAGTTTACCCCCATAACGGATAAATGGCATAACTTTTGCATAGTTCTGGAACTCGAAATTTATGAATGCTATTCATTTTTTTCTGCATACAGGCGATAGGCCAGATTTCCAGGCAGGCCGGCCCGACTAAGGAGCTGTTTTCACATCCGATTTTATGCAGAAAATGACATAACCCTGAGGCCGATGCAATAAAAAAGCCCTCGGTTCAGGAGATATTCAGGAGTCTTTGAATGATCAAACGAGTCTTAGGATCCAGACTGCCGGCACTGGCTTACAACCCCACGGGCGCTTTCGATATCGGATACTTCCGCGCACTCTCCGTGGCTGGCGTACTGCCTGTGTTCGACACCGAAATGATGGACGAAAAAACCGCCATTGAACACATAAAAACCCTCGCAAAAGAGGATTTTCCCTTCGGTGTCAGGCTTCGCGCCTCCATGGGAGGGGTTATTCACTTCCTCGAAACCAGCCGCATCCCTGCCTTAGACGTCGTGGTGGTCGCTGCCGCGGCTCCCGAGCACCTCGCCTCGATCTCCAAGAGTGCCCTGGGCTGCAAAGTGGTGGTGGAGGCCGTCAACCTCGGCACCTCCTTTCCCCTGGCCGATGGCACCCCCGATGCCGTGGTAGTCCGAGGCTCAGAAGCCGGAGGGTACATCTCCCGCTACACCTCTTTTATACTACTTCAATGGTATCTCGAAAAAAGCGATTTCCCCGTCTTTGTCCACGGTGGTGTCGGTTTCCACACCGCCGCAGGACTCTTCGGTGCAGGCGCCTCCGGTGTCGTCCTCGACTCCCAGCTCTACTTAACCGATGAAGCCCCCCTGGCACCGGCCTTTCGCGAGCAGTTCAAAAAAATCGAGGAGTTTGACTCCATCTCCATCGGCCGCACCCTTCCCTACCGCGTCCGCTTCTTCTACAAGCTGGCCACCAAGGTGGTCAAAGAGCTTGGCCAGATGGAGAGTGCCCTTCTCAACCAGGCCGATGAGGCCGAGATCCTGCGCCGTGAGATCGAAAAACGATTTACCCCGGTCAACACCGAAGGGGTCAATCCGGTCCAGAGCCTCTTTTTCGTCGGCCAAGATGGTGTATTCGCCAAACGATTCGTGAAGGAGTCCACGGATGTGGCCTCGGTCATCGCCCGCTTCTTCACCCGTGTGGGAGAGCTCACCACCCTGGTGGACGCCCATGACCCCTTGAAAGAGAACTCCCCCTTCGCCCAGGAACTCGGCACCCGCTACCCCATCATGCAGGGTCCCATGGCCAATATCAGCGACAATGCCGATTTTGCCGAGACCGTATACCGCGAAGGCGGGCTCCCCTTCTTTGCCCTGGGAAGCCTTCCGGCAGACCTGGCAGAGAACATCGTGGAAAAGGCGTCTGGCAAGGTCCCTCGATTCGGGGCCGGACTCATCGGTATCGAGGCCCTCAATAAGGCCGTGGTCAAACACATCGAAACGGTCAAACGATACAAGGTCCCCTTCGCCCTATTTGCCGGCGGCATTCCCGCCCAGGCCATCGAACTGGAAGCGGCGGGTACCAAGACCTTCCTCCACACCCCCGCCTCGGGGATGCTGAAGAACGCCATCGCCTCGGGTTGCTCCCGTTTTATATTCGAGGGGACCGAAGCCGGTGGCCACGTAGGACGCTTGAGCAGTATGGTTCTCTGGGAGATGGGCATCACCCACCTCCTGGAACAGAGCGATGAGAAACTGGCCACCCAGACCGCCGTCTTTGCAGGGGGCATGGCCACCCAGACCGGCTCCTGGTTCGTCTCCACCATGACCTCGGTGCTGGCCGCCAAGGGCGTCAAGGTCGGCATCCAGCTCGGCACCCCGTATCTCTTCACCGATGAGATCGTGAAGAGCGGGGCCCTCATGAAAAAGTACCAGGATGTGGCCCGAGAGGAGATCTCCACCTTACGCATCGGTACCACCGTGGGCCTCGCCTGCCGTACCATCAAGACCCCCTTCTCCCTTGAGATTGTGGCGAATGAGCACCAGCGCATCTTAGAAAAAGTGCCCCTCTCCAAGCGAAAGCAGGCCTTCGAAAAAGAGAACATCGGCTCCCTTCTCATCGCAGCCAAAGGGTTCTCCCCCGATTTTGAGAAACTCAAAAAAGGAGAGGCGCTCTCGTTTATCCAGTACAACGACAGCGAGGCCTTTAATAAAGGCAACTACTCCGTGGGCAACAGCCTGGCCTTCTTCTCCGAGATCACCTCGGTGAAGAGAGTCCATGACAATCAGATGCAGAGCAAAGAGGGGCTCACCGCCAACTTAAATGAGCTGGAAGTGATGACCTCCCCCACCTCGATGATGAATGACGAGGTCGCCATCATCGGCATGGGCTGTGTCTATCCCGACGCCCTGGATATCGATGCCTTCTGGAAGAGCATCGAATCCAAGCAGTACTCCATCAAAGAGGTAGACCCGGCCCGTGTGGATCTCTCCCTCTTCTACAACGCCGACCGCAAGGCCATGGACAGCACCTACACCAAGCTGGCCGCCACCGTGGATACCTTCTCCTTCGATCCCACGGCCTACGGCCAGGAGGCAAAGGCAGGGGAGCTGATCTCCCGAAGCCAGAAGATGGCCTTGAACGCCACCTTCGAGGCCCTCGAGGTGGCAGGGTACCCTGAAGGCAAGGGGCTCCCCCTGGAGAGCACCGCTGTCATCATGGGAAGCTGCCTCGGCAACGAGACCAGCCACCACCTGAACCTCAAGTACTACTACCCCGAGCTTCGCTGGCACCTGGAACAGACCGAGGCCTTTGCCGCCCTCTCCGAGGAGGAGAAGGTGAAGGTTCTCGACCACTTCAAAGATCGTATGGCCGGTGAGTACCGCCTCGAATCCCCGGACTGTGCCACCTTAAATATCGAGGCCTCCCGTGTGGCAGCCGCTATCGGCGCTCAAGGGGCCAACTACGTGGTGGATGCCGCCTGCGCCACCAGCTTTGCCGCCATGGACTCCGCCATCAAAGAGCTCCTCTCGGGCAGCCATGATGTGGTGATCACAGGGGGAATCAACACCAGCATCAACCCCGAGACCTTCATCGGATTTGCCAAGATGGGGGCCCTTTCGGCCAAGGGATCCTACCCCTTCGATGCACGCTCCGACGGATTTATCCTGGGCGAGGGTGCCGGCGTCGTCGTATTAAAACGCGCCAAGGATGCCTTACGTGACGGGGACAATATCCTGGGACTTATTAAAGGTGTGGGTTCCAGCTCCGATGGGAAGGGCAAGGCCATTGCCGCCCCCAACCCCGACGGCCAGGAGTACGCCCTTCATCGCTGCTTCGAAAACACCCGGGGCCTCACCCCAAATGACGTCGACTTCATCGAGGCCCATGGCACCTCCACCATCCTGGGAGATATCACCGAGATCCAGACCCTAAAACGGGTCTATGAGACGGGTAAACCCATTGGGGTCAGCTCCGTCAAGTCTCAGATCGGCCACCTTCTGGGCGGTGCCGGAGCCGCAGGGCTCATCAAGGTGCTTCTCGCCATGAAGCACGCCACCCTGCCCCCCAACGGGCAGTTTGATACCGCCTCGCCCAAGCATGGATTGGACGACTCCATGCTCTACATCCTCAAAGACGCCAAGCCTTGGGTCACGGAGAATGGCAAACCCAAGCGAGCCGCCATCTCCGCTTACGGATTTGGGGGTATCAACTACCATGCCATCATCGAAGAGTGCACGGACCGCTACGAGCCACCGGCACGAACCATCTTCTCCGACACGGCCTGGGACTACAACGAAGACCGCATCGTCATATGCGGTATGGGTACCGTGCTTCCCGGTGGACTCTCCACAGACGCCTTCTGGGAGACCCTCATCGATGGCAAGAAAATACTCACCGACCTACCGGAAGAGCGCATCCACCTCGATTACTTCGTCAATGAAGAAGCTGATTTTAGCCTCCCCCGGGTCAAGGGCGGAGTCATCCCCAACTACAGCTTCAACAACCTGAAGTATCGCATCCCGCCCAAGACGGCCAAATCCATCGATAGGGCCCAGTTCTTTGCCCTGGATGCCGCCACCCAGGCCATCGACGAGGCCTGCGGGGGCGATCGCACGAAGATGTTTGGGTTGGGCAACAAGACCGCCGTCATCATGGGAAGCATCAGCGGCGAGAAGCACGTGGAGAACATCGTGCGTACCCGAGCACCCCTGGTGGCACGCTACATCTCCGAGACCCCCGGCGTGGATCCCGTTAAGGCCGCCAATGCGGGCAACGCCCTCATGGCGAGTATCCGTGAACGGTTCATGGAGAACAACGAAGACACCACCCCGGGTCTTCTCACCAACATCATCACCGGACGCATCGCCAACTTCTTCGGAGCCAACGGCGCCAACTTCGTGGTAGACGCCGCATGTGCCTCCTCCGGTATTGCCGCAGATCTTGCCATCAAAGGCCTTCAGTCCGGTGATTTTGATATGGTCGTGGCCGGGGGTGTGGATGCCAGCTTCTACCCCGCCATCATGATGGTATTCAAGCGTCTCGGTATGTTGACCGATAAAGAGTCCCTCGTCTTCGACAAACGAGCCAAGGGGATTCACCTGGGTGAGGGAGCCGCGGCCCTGGTCTTCACCACGTATAAGCACGCCAAGGCCAAGGGCATGCCCATATTTGCCGAGATGTCTGGCATGAGCTTCCGTTCCAACCCGGCCAGGAATCTCTATGCGCCCTCCGAAGCCCTCCTTAAAGAGGTCACCCGCCGCAGCTACGATCGTACCGATGTGGCCCAGGAGGATGTCTCCCACGTAGATGTCTTCGGTTTCTCCTCCCTCATGCTCGACCAGGTAGAGCTCCAGGCCACCTCCAAAAGCTTTCACCACAAGGTGCGCTTTGGAAACATCAAACCCGAGTTCGGCTACTACAAGGGTGCCAACCCCGCCATCACCCTGGTGAAACTGGCCCTCATGGCCAAGCACGGCAAACTGCTCCCCCATCAGAGTCACTCCTCGGAGCACTCCATCGTGGCGGACCGGTTCAACCTCATCCCCGGCCTCGACCTTGCCGATGCCCCGGAAGGACGTCGCTTAAGCCTGGGTGCCAACCTCTTCGGTTTCGGTGCCAACCATGGCCACGCCGTCATCAGCACCTTGCCCCTCTGGATGACCGAGGCCAAGGCCTCCATCTCCGAAGAGAGCGTGACGAAGGCCGAAGAAGCCCCCATCATGCCCCACGGTGAGGTAAAGAAAGGGGAGACCTGTGCCCTCCTATGCGGCCAGGGTTCCCAGTATCCGAAGATGATGCAGCCCATCTACGAGGGCAACGCCACCGTCAAGGCCATGTTCGACAAGGCCGATGCCCTCTTCCGTCAGGAGCGGGGCACCTCCCTTCTCGAGGTAATGTTCGCCGAAAAGGATGCGAGAATCCACTCCACGGACTTCACCCAGCCCGCGGTCTTCCTCTCCACCGCCGTGGTCTTCGACCTCCTCAAAGAGGCCGGATTCTCACCGGATTACCACATCGGCCACAGCGTGGGCGAATACTCGGCCCTCTACACCAGCGGTATCCTCTCCTTCGATGATGCATTCCGCCTGGTCATGAAACGCTCCGAGCTGATGAAAAAGGCAGACTTAAACACTCCGGGCCGTATCCTCGTGCTCTTTAAGAACGCCACCGATGCCGCCGCACTCATCTCTGAGTCCCGTATCGGTGACATCTACGTCACCAACAAGAACAGCACCAAGCAGACGGCCGTCTCCGGCCTCGAAGGGGCCATCGACCGGTTCTGCGAGTTCCTCACCCAGAAAGGGGCCATGTTCCGTAAGCTCCCCTTGACCGGGGCCTTTCATACCCCGATTCTTAAAGGGGCCGCCGATGAACTGGCACGCACCATCGATAAACTCGTCTTTAACAGACGCGGGTTCTCTAAGGTGATCTCCAACGTCACCGGGCTCCCCTACCCCGATGACGAGGCCGCTGTAAAACGCCTTCTTATCAACCAGATCATCTCCCCCGTGGAGTTCATTAAATCCGTTGAGACGGTCCATGCTGCAGGGGTTCACACCTTCTTTGAGGTGGGAACCGGCAAGATCCTCACCGGACTCTTAAAATACATTCTGCCCGAAGGCTTTACCGCCCACCTCTCCGTGGACAAAGGAAAGGGCGAGGCGGCCTCCCTTGAGGCACTTATCAAGGCCATCAAACCAACCATGACTGAAACAGAGACACACCAAACACCCTCTGCTCCCACACCGAGCCCGACCCCTGCGGCCGTACCGGTGGCCGCCGAGATGGTAGAAGACCATAAGAGCTTCTCCGGTGATCAAGACGATTTCAATGCCTTCCTCCAGGACAATGCGGGAAGCTTAAAGTCCCTTATCGAAAAAGAGTACGTCCAATCACGCCGTGAAAAACGACTCCGCGAGACCGAAGCCTTCGGGTTCTACACCGGGCCCGTCTCCATCGCCGGCGTCTCCATCGGCCTGCCCGGTTCCACCTCCCCGGTCTTCGCCGATAATAACTTCGACAAGATCCTCTCCGGTCAGAACTGCATCGAGAATTTAACCGCCGAAGAGCGGGAATGCATGCTCGATAAGAATATCGTGCGCGTCCACAAGTCCCCTGATGGCAACGCACGCATGATGGCCATCACCTCTCCGGAAGATGTCATCCAGCTGGCGGGAAAACTGGGCTATTTCCACCACAAAGACTTCGGCATCAAGTACAACTACGATATCAGTATCAGCTTAGGGATTGCCGCCGGCATCAACGCCATGCGCGACGCCGGTATCCCCCTCGTGCGGAACTGGACCACAGGTCCCAGCGGCAAGCGCCTCACCAAAGGCTTTGCCCTCCCCGAGGAGATGCAGGAGACCACCGGCGTCATCATGACCTCCCTCTTCCAGGGGTGGGAGACCCTCCTCACCGAGGTGGAGAGCTACTGCCGGGATAAATTCTCCGTGAAGCCCTTCAAAGAGATGGAGCAGATGTACTACTATCTCATGGAGAAGGTGAAGGATACCGATCTGAAAGGCCGTCTCACCGACTGGTTCTTCGGTCTCAAGAAAGAGCAGCCCGAAACACCCTATGAGTTCAGCCGCGAGCTGATCATCAACGCCATCGCCCTGGGCTCGGCTCACTTTGCCCAGATGATCAAGGCCAAGGGACCCAACCTCCTTCTCTCCGGTGCCTGCGCCTCCACCACCCAGGCGTGTGCCACGGCCGAAGACTGGATCCGTGCCGGACGCTGCGAGCGAGTCATCATCATCGGTGGTGAATCGGCCACCCATAAAGCCCAGGGACCCTGGATCGCCTCCAGCTTCCTCGCCATGGGAGCGGCCAGCGTCAAGAAAACCGTCGCCGAAGGAGCCAAACCCTTTGACGCCGACCGAAACGGAACCATTTTGGGGGCTGGCGCCGTCTCTCTCATCGTGGAACGAAAAGATAGCTTAATCGACCGCGGACGAATCGGACAGGCAGAGATCCTCGGGTCTTATATCGGCAACAGCGCCTTCCACTCCACCCGTATCGATCAGGAGCATCTGGCCAAAGAGATGGGCCGCTTCGTCAAACGCGTGGAGAGACGCCATGGTTTGGATCGCAGCCTCTACGCATCCAAGACCCTCTTCATGTCCCATGAGACCTATACTCCGGCCCGGGGCGGCAGTGCCGATGCCGAGGTGAAGGCCCTTCGCAGCGCCTTCGGTGAGCAGGCCTCCCAGGTCACCATCACCAACACCAAGGGGTTCACCGGTCATACCCTGGGAGCCGCCATCGAAGATGCGGTGATGGTCAAGGCCCTCGTAAAGAATCAGGCCCCCCCCATCGCCAACCTCACGAATCTCTCCGAAGAGTTTAGCGACCTCACCTTCTCACGGGGAGAGAGCCGGGAACTCGACTACGGCATCCACTGTGCCGCCGGATTCGGATCCCACTTCGCCCTCCTCTTTATTAAGCACACACCCGAGAGAAGCTGCGATGACAACGCCGACTACTTCAACTGGCTCAAGCACATCTCCGGAGAGGCGTACCCCGTTCTGGAAGTGGTCAATCACACCTTGCGCATCCAGTCGGACACCACGCCCAAGGGACGAAAGACCATCGGACGACACCGTCAAGCAGGTGGAGGTCTTCGGTAAGGTCTCCGCCCACTTCGGCCTCGACGTCCCCGAGGATCTTCAGCTTCGAGACCTAAACACCATCGCAAAGCTGGCCGACTACGTGGCCCAAAATGGCATGGGGGCGGCCCTTACAGCGGCTCCCGTAGCGGCAGCGGCCCCATCGGCAGCACCCTCGGCGGTTCCTTCGGCCACGGCCATCACCGCCGTCCAGGAGATCATCGCCGAGGAGACCGGGTACACCGTCGACATGCTGGAGGCCGACCTCGATCTCGAGGCCGATCTCGGCATCGACACCGTCAAGCAGGTGGAGGTCTTCGGTAAGGTCTCTGCCCACTTCGGCCTCGACGTCCCCGAGGATCTTCAGTTACGGGACCTAAACACCATCGCCAAACTGGCCGATTACGTGGCCCAAAATGGCATGGGGGCGGCCCTTACAGCGACTCCTGTAGCGGCAGCGGCCCCATCGGCAGCGCCCTCGGCGGTCCCTTCGGCCACGGCCATCGCCACCGTCCAGGAGATCATCGCCGAGGAGACCGGCTATACCGTCGACATGCTTGAGGCCGACCTCGATCTCGAGGCCGATCTCGGCATCGACACCGTCAAGCAGGTGGAGGTCTTCGGTAAGGTCTCCGCCCACTTCGGCCTCGACGTCCCC
>JABXKT010000219.1 GCA_013619155.1 Desulfobacteraceae bacterium | reverse complement strand
ATTCAACCGTACAAGGCATCGCTTACAGATATTGTAAAAAGATCCATGCAGTTGACGGTTATACATACCATTAATCAGAGTTTAAGAGACGCCAATCTCCTAACTCCTTACCTCCCGGTTTCACGGAGTGTTGGATGAAAATATTACATCTTATCAGTCAGCGTCCGGAGCTTACAGGCAGTGGCATGTACCTCCAGGCGGTGATGCGCGAGGCCACGCGGTGTGGGCATGAAAACTTTCTCGTAGCGGGGATCCCCGGGGGGGCGGTGCCCGCCTTGCCGGGAGTGGATGGGGCGCGTTGTCTTTTTGTGAGTTTTGATGGGGAGGCGATCCCCTTTCCCGTGGTGGGGATGAGTGATGTGATGCCCTACAAGAGCCGGCGGTTTTCCGAGCTTTATCCCGAGGAGATGGCCACGTATGAGGCGGCTTTTTCCGACACCTTGACCCAGGCGGTATCGACCTTTGCCCCGGATATGATCCACAGCCACCATCTCTGGGTGATGAGTGCCCTTGCCCGTGATCTCTTTCCCGATATCCCCATGGTCACCAGCTGCCATGGGACCGATCTCAGGCAGTTTCAAACCTGCCCCCATCTGGCCATGCGGGTGGGGGATGCGTGCCGCAGAATGGATGGGGTTTTGGCCTTAACCCGTAGTCAGGCCGAGCAGATTTCGACCCTTTATAGGATCTCTCTATCAAAAATTCATGTGGTGGGGGGGGGCTATGATGAGGGGATGTTCTCTCCGGCCGTTAAGGAGAGTCCGCCCCCCGTCGAGATTCTCTATGCCGGAAAACTCAGTCGGGCCAAGGGCGTTCCCTGGCTCTTGAGATCCCTTGTCCGGGTGATGGATTTGCCCTGGTGTCTTCATCTGGCGGGCCAGGGCGTGGGGCCCGAAGCTCTGTGTTGCAGGGCTCTGGCCGAAAAGTTGGGGGGACGGGTGGTCTTTCATGGGGCCCTCTCCCATGGGGCGCTCTCATCCCTTATGAAGCGCTCCCATCTCTTTGTTTTGCCCTCGTTTTTTGAAGGGCTTCCCCTGGTGCTTTTGGAGGCCCTGGCCTGTGGGTGCCGTCTCGTGGCCACCTCGCTGCCGGGGGTGTGTGAGGTGCTTGGGCAGAGCGGCGGTGAGTGGGTCCATCTGGTGGATCTTCCCCCCTTGGAGCGGGTGGATGCGCCCTATGCGGCCGATGAAGCGTGGTTGGAGGAGAGTCTGGCCGTCTCCCTTCGGGGGCAACTCTCTTCCATTCTGGCCTCTTCTGGGGGGGAGGTCTCCTCGGCCAGTGAGATTCTTGCCCCCCATACCTGGACCGGGGTGTTCCATCGAATCCAAAGGGCGTATGAGGGGCTGGGATAGAGTAAAAGGGGCCTTAATAGCCCCTTTTCCCATGGCTTTTCGAGTGAGGGTGTGTGAAAGGGGCCCGGGCCGGAGGCCCTTAAGCGAGATCCGGCGAAGGCTGCTGTGAATGCTTAGGATGGGGGGAAGGAGAGAGAGATGGCTGCGATATCGTCATGGGTTTTGAACCGTGGGTATATTCGGCACTCGGGGTCGGTTTTTTCAAGGGATCTGACGTGGTTCCGTACGGCATCCAGGCCACCTTCGAGAAAAAGGGCGACCAATTGTTCGAAATCGGTATTGGTCTCCGGATCTTCCCGGGGGATGAAGAGTCCGTCGGTGAACATGAGGATATGTTTGACGCCCTTAAGGTCCACCCGACCATGTCTTAGAAAATTTAAGGCCTCCTCCTCACCATTCATGACGCCGTAGTTGATATTCATACCCGCCCGAACTTTTCGTATCTGTCCATTCATCTCGTCTAATATAGTCCCGGATCGTCCATCGGCACTCTCCTTCCACATCTTCAGCGTCTCCGTATCGTGATCATAATCTCGGATGAGAAGGGTATGGGAGTTGTCTTCGTGGATGACGAGGATCAGGCTGTCTCCCGACTGGACCCAGTCGAATGTGCCGTCTGCCACGCGTCCCACCGCCACGCTGGTGCTCCAGAGGTTCTCTTTTTCAGATACGTTGACACCCTTGGACACCATTTCATGGAAGATGGCGGTGTTGGCCTTGCAGGCCAGATCGAAGAGGGGGGCATCGTTACTGCGGAATTTGTCACCGGCGATGGTGGAGGCCAGGTACCCTCCGGTCATTTCCCGTTCGAAGGTGGTCTTATCGAGGCTCGTGGCTCCGTCGAAGACACCGAAGAGGTTATTCTCGAGCAGCAGGGCATCTTCGTTTATTCGGCCTGTGCCCTGTTCATGAATGGAGTGTGTCTGAATTGTGTGCATCGACCCGCCCTCAGGTTTTTTCGTTTGGGTGCCATGGTGGCTCTTTGAAATTCAGATGCACTTATAAGATGGGGGCGGCGTGGGGTCAAATTGGTAATATTGATCGCCTCTTGGGGTACCTATAGACGGTATCGATAATTTTCGGAGACGTAAGGGGCACGCCACCCTGTTTCTGAGGTGACACAGTGGGCTATCCGGGGTCAGGGGAGCGGTTCCATCGTCGCATTTTTTTTACTTCGATCTGCTTTTTCAAGGAGGGTGGAATAGAGTGGGCGATCGTGGGTCAGTTCCGGGTATTGTTTGTCGTTTCCTGCTTTTTATCTTAATTTTATCTTAATTTTTATTTTCGATGAAATGTATAAAAGCTATACTTATTCTATTTTTGTATCAATATTGATGGCGATGGATTGTTTTATGAGTTTTGCTTGAAAGAGGCGTTTGATGGTTTTATTTGAATCGTCATATTAAGTTATATGGGGTGTATCCGCTCCAAGGAATGATCACTTTTAAGGAGAGCAATGTATGCGAAGGGGTGTGTGGATGAAATCGGGTTGGGGCTTCAGATTTTCCATTGTCTGTGCATTGAATATGTTTGTTTTGTTAGGGGGATATGCCTCTTTTTGTATGGGAATTGGTGGCGTTTTTCCTTCATTTAAGGCTCTTCTGATCATGGGGTTGGGCATATGTATGGCAAGCGCGACCGTGGCTTTTGCGGCTTATTGGACCTTTGTACGCCCCTTGAGGCATGCCACGGAGGCCATGGATGCCCTCGTGGCAAAGCGTCGCAGCATGACTTGTTCCCTACCCGGGGGAGATTTGGTCGGTGGTCTGGGGGATTTGATTCGATCCACGAATCGTTTTTTCACGATTCTGGCCCGAGAGATCCGGCAGATTAAAGGGGATGCCGCGACGATTCACGTCTCCTCGGGGGTGATGCATCAGTTGGCCGAGGATATCCTCTCACGGTGCAGTAGTACCGTTCTCTGCACGAGCGCGGCCTCATCGGCAGGATCGCAGGTGGGTGTAAATATGGAGGCGGTCTCCACGGCGGTGGAGGAGGCCTCCATGGGCGTCACCGTGGTGGCCTCCTCCGCTGAGGAGATGAGCGTCACGATCTCTGAGATTGCTCAAAATACCGAAGAGGCCCGGCGTGTGGCCGAGGAGGCGGTGACGCGATCCCAGGAGGTGGCGACGTGCATGGGGGCCTTGACCCAGGCCGCCGGCCATATTAACCATGTGACCCAGACCATTGATGATATATCCAGAGAGACCAATCTCCTGGCTCTAAATGCCACCATTGAAGCGGCGCGAGCCGGTGAGGCCGGTCAGGGTTTTGCCGTGGTGGCCAACGAGATTAAGGCCCTGGCGGGGCAAACGTCTGAGGCGACGGCAACGATCAAGGGGATGCTCGGTACCATTGAAGCCTCCATTGAATCTTCGGAAGCGGCTATCTCGGAGATCAGTGAGGTGATCACACAGGTCCGGGACAACGCCCATAGCATTTCCACAGCCGTTCATCAGCAGTCCATGGCCTCCCATGGGATTGCCGCCAGTACCACCCAGGCCTCGGGGAGCATCGCCGATATCAGTCGCAGTACCGCCGATACCTCCGCTGCTATCTCTGTTCTCGCCCAGGATATTGCCGGTATCAGCAACGACTCCTCGGGGATCTCCTTTGGTATGCTCGAGACGAAGATTAATATCGAGGAGTTGGCCACACTGGCCGGGAATCTCGATGCCGCCTCCTCATCCATTGATGTGGGCACCGCTCTGTTTCATATTGGGGAGGTCAAGGTGGCTCATATGGGATGGCGCACGGTCCTGGAATCTGTCTTAGCCGGTGTCCGGACCCTCGATCCCTCTGAGGTGGTTTCCCATACGGAGTGTAATTTTGGCCAGTGGTATTTCGGGTCGGGGAGAGATTTCGCCGCCATTCCCGCCTACCAGGAGATGGGCATATGGCATGAAAAGGTGCACAGTGTGGCCCGCGAAATTGTGGTTCTATTTAATGCCGGAGAAAAGGAGGCGGCACGGCGACGGATGGACGCTTTTGTGGAAGCCAAGGAGATGATGTTTTCACTTCTGGATGAACTCTATCTCTGCGATCTGAAGGTGGCGAGCTGAAAGGGTTGATTCTATGGGACGAGTGCTTTGAATCGACCCCTTTATATGGATACCCTCGTCGAGAGGCCATGCTCATAGCGGCACTCTTCTATGGAAATGCCGATCCCATGTGATCACGAATCGTTTAAGATATTCATTTATGACTCGCTTGCCCCCTTATGGGAGGCAAGCGTTTGTCATCATTGTATAACTTGATTACCATCCTTTTACAGCCACGCTTACGGTAGCCGGGCCCTTTTATCCAGAGTAGATACTGTCAAGGTCACGCAATATGTAATGAAGGGTTAAAAGGGGTTTGGTTTTTTAAAACACCAAAGGCCACATGAATTAATTTTCTCATCATAG
>JABXKT010000334.1 GCA_013619155.1 Desulfobacteraceae bacterium | reverse complement strand
ATTTTGGGGGGGCGGAAGGTCTCTAAGTAGGTGAAGAGCTCCAGGGGTGTTTCGCTGGAGTCTTCGGAGGGGCGGTGACGCCACTCGCCGCCCTGCTGGGCCTCATCACGCATGTCATCATCCCAGAGGGCATCGCAGTGGGCGCACTGGTATCGGGCGAGGCGCCCGTTTTCGATGTCGGCGGGGTTGGCCCCGGAGCCCCCCTCCCAGCGGATGTTGGCAAAAATCATGACCTGATGACGTTCACACTGGGGGCAGCGGGAGTGGTAGTCGAAACGGACATCGGCACCGATGAACTCCTGGTAGATATTGCCCGCCTCGACGGTGGGGGTGGAGATCTTGAAAAGCTTGGAAATGCCCATCTTCTTGAAGGTGATGAGACGTTTTCTCAACAGATTCAAGGGGGAGGCCTCGGCATTCTTGCCGGCGTCCCATCCGGGTTTGTCGATCTCGTCGGCCAGGGCGTAGCGTATGGGCTTGTTGGCCAGGCGGCTGGAGGAGCTGGCCCACCCGAAGTAGACGGCGACGTGGGCCAGGTTGATGCGCAGGGAGCTCTCGTCGTCCTGTTTGCCGGTTAAGTGGCGCGCCAGGCGCGGGGTGGTCTTGAACATCGGGAGAAAGCGATCCTTGGAGTTCTCCCGGGCGGTGACCTCGTCGCAGAAGACGGCTAAAACATCCCCGGGCTCGCAGTCGCATTTTTTACCGATCCAGTTGGCCGAGGCCTCGGAGACCCCGGACTGGGGCCCCTTCATGACAGCCCCCTCCTGGACCCAGGGGCAGTCTAAGGCGTCCATGATGCCCACGAGGTAGGGGGTAAGGGCGTTTTTCCAGCTGCCGGGCAGGGGACCCTTGGTGATGTTGCGGTATTTTTCCGCCCACTCGGAGACTAAAATATACGCCTCGTGGCGAAACACTTTTCGCTCGCCCTGGGAGAACTGGAACTGGAAGAGGCCGGGAAGGGTTTTTAACTCGGCCAGGAGTTCCGACGAGAGCCAGGAGGGCGGCGTGGCGAGATCCAGGGTGGGAA
>JABXKT010000333.1 GCA_013619155.1 Desulfobacteraceae bacterium | reverse complement strand
GATGTGTATAAGAGACAGCCCTTAATACGCGCCCCCACGGTAATACCATATTTATCCATACGGGCATGGAGGGTGGGCCGGGAGATCCCCAGAATCCGTGCTGCCTGGGAGCGATTGCCCTCGGTAACGGCCAGCGCCTCCGAAAGAATCACCCGGGAACACTCGTCCAGGAGGCGTTCAAAAAGATCCTCCTCCCGTCGATCGAGACGGTGCCGCACCCACTGCCTGATAATCTCTTCGGGCTCCGACTGTGCCTCATTTTCCCGGACATCCTGGCCGAGACTTCGTGCGATACTCTCCCGGGTGATGGCCCCCCCTCTATGAAAGATCAAAAGCTTCTGGATCACATTGGAGAGCTCCCGAACGTTGCCGGGCCACTCATAACCGCTGAGAAGCCGGAGCCCCTCTTTACTGATAGTGGCGTTGCCCCCGCCCAACTCAAAGGCATGGCGCTTAAGAAAATAATCGGTCAAAAGCGCGATATCCCCTTTCCGATCCCGCAACCGTGGCAAATAGATGGTCACCACCTTGAGCCGGTAGTAGATATCCTCCCGGAACCGCCCCTTCTTAATGGCCCCTTCCAGATCCCTATTGGTGGCGGCAATGATTCGTACATCCACGGGTATCGTCTCCCGACCGCCCACACGCTCTATGCTGCGCTCCTGAAGCAGACGCAGTATCTTCGTCTGCAGCTCTAAGGGCATATCCCCTATCTCATCCAAGAAGAGGGTGCCCCCTTGAGCCTGTTCGATCTTGCCTATCTTACGATGGGTCGCACCGGTAAAAGCCCCCCGTTCGTAGCCGAAAAGCTCACTCTCCAGAAGGGTTTCAGGAATGGCCACACAGTTAATCACCACGAAAGGGCGCCGACTTCGATCGCTGTGCTGATAAATCGCCCGGGCCACCAGCTCCTTACCGGTACCGGATTCGCCCCGGATAAGCACCGTGGCATCACTGACGGCGACCCGCCCGATGGATTTATACACCTCCTGCATGGCGGTGCTGATCCCCACAATACTCTCCTCATCCC
>JABXKT010000218.1 GCA_013619155.1 Desulfobacteraceae bacterium | reverse complement strand
CCTTACCCCCGGTGCACCGGCGCCGCCCCTGATATTCCCCATGCCCGCAACAGGGCCCGCCCCGGAGCAGGATCCGACAAGTGTGGCAGCCAGCGGCCCTGTTCCCGAAGCTTTGGAAGCCTTCCTCGCCCAGGACGGTATCGCCCCCTTCCCCACCGAATTTGCCAACACCGTGGATTTAAACCCCTGGAGAACGAGCATCGAGTCATTTCTGGACCGTCCCTTGAACACCCCCCCTGCCGAAGGACGCCCGCCTGGACGTGGCTGGGCCCACCAGCGCTGGAACGAATTTTCTCCCCAGACCTACTTTAAAACAGCCCAGGCCGGTGCACGCGGGAACGGTGGATTCCGAGATAGCAAACAGCTTCATGGCTACAACGTAGGCGAATTCGGCCCCGGAGGGCTCTACCACAACACCGCCAAACTTCCCGAGACCGAAGGGACCACGAAGGGAATCTACATTCGTTTCCACCCAGACATGCCGATTCAAGACCACAAATCCCTGTGGACCTTTGACGGGACCTTGCCGCCCAAGCTTCTTATGGTGCGCTACGGGCAGCCCGTCTTGATGCGCCACTACAACGCCCTGCCCATCGACCCATCGGCGAACCGAGGCTTTGGCGTCCACACCATCTCCACCCACGAGCACAATGGCCACTCCCCGGCAGAAAGCGACGGCTACACCAACGCCTTCTTCTTCCCCGGCCAATTCTACGACTACCGCTGGCCCATCCAGCTCGCCGGTTACGACTCGGTCAACACCGATGCCATGGATCCCCGTTCCGCCTTTCCCTGTTCCGATGGAGAGACCCTCTTCACCAATGACCTGGGCATGAGCGTCAAACCCTGCGAAAACGGACGCATCAACATTCGCGGAGACTGGCGGGAGACGATGAGCACCCACTGGTTCCATGACCACATGCTCGACTTCACCGCCCAGAATGTCTACAAGGGCAACGCGGCAATGATGAACTACTACAGCGCCCTAGACCGCGGCAAGGAGGACCTAGATGATGGGGTCAACCTTCGCCTTCCCAGCGGCACGGGCCTTGACTGGGGCAACCGCGATTACGACGTCAACCTCCTCATCGCCTGCAAGGCCTGGGACCAGCAGGGACAACTCTGGTTCAACATCTTCAATACCGACGGCTTTTTAGGCGACTACCTCCTCACCAACTGGCTCTACCACCCCTACCTTGACGTACGCGCCCGCCGCTATCGATTCCGCATCTTAAATGGTTCGGTGTCGCGCTACTTCGCCCTGGCCCTGGTCCAGGAGGTACAAAGCACCAATGGCGAGATGCCCGGGCCCCAAGGCTCAGGAATTTCTTACAACCGGATCCCCTTCCACATGATCGCCAATGACGGCAACATCATGGAACACACCGTGCCCTTTGACGGAAGCCAGGACTTAGATGGCGACGGTGAGCTTCTCGACCACAAGGGGCAGCTCCCGACCCAGGGAATTGCCGAGCGCTACGACATCATCGTGGACTTCAGCAAGCACGGCCTAACCCCCGGAGATAAGCTCTACTTTGTCAACATTCTGGAACACGATGACGGCAAAGGCCCCAAACAAAGAATTCCCCTCACTGAGGTCCTATCCAAACAGTACAAGCCGGTCATGGAAGATACCGATGGCGATGGGATTCCTGACAGGTGGAGGGACGGGGACCCCACCGTGGGAAAATTCCTCGAATTTCGCGTTCAAGCCTACGCCGGAACAGACCTCAGCATGGACCCGGCTGAATTCGAGGCGGGTAAAAAATCGTTGATCCCCCTTCCCATCGATAGAAACGACCCGCAGCTGGCCGATGCCCTCCACCGCACCTTTACCTTCGGTCGTTCCAGCGGCACTGACACGGCGCCCTGGACCGTCAAGACCGACGGCGGCAGCGGGTTTACCATGGACTCCAGACGGGTTTCCGCAGCCCCACGCCTGGCCCTCGGCCCCACAGAAGCCGGATTTGACGGGACCAATGCGGCGGGTGATGATGCCACCAGCACCATGGAGATCTGGAGCATTCAAAACGGAGGCGGGGGCTGGAGCCATCCCGTCCATGTCCACTTCGAGGAGGGAATCGTATTAAGACGCGGTGGAGAAGCCCCCCCCGCATGGGAGACATGGGCCCGAAAGGACCTCTACCGGGTCGGTACCATGGATGACAGCACCTCCAGTGTTGAAATCGCCATTCGATTCCGGGAATTCGCCGGCTCCTACATGGAACACTGCCACAACACCCAACACGAAGATCGAGCCATGTTACTGCGCTGGGACATTGAACACCCCGGCCAAGTGAAGCTGATGCCCGCGCCCCTGCCCACATGGGATGGGGTTGAGTTCGTCGATTCCGTAGCCCTTCCTACCTTCAGGACCGGTGATGGAGGAAACGGCCTCACAGACAAGGTCGTTGGCGTCACCTTGACGGATACTCCTGGAGAGACCGATGGCGAGCTTGTCTTCACGGCAGCCGCCCTCAGTGGAAAGGCCCCATACGAATACCGGTTCCTCTTCTACGATCCTGTGATCGGATGGACATCAGTCCAGGAGTACTCCCCCTTGGCCACATGGACCTGGGATGCCAAAAAATATTCCGGAACGGGCTATCGGCTCGCCGTCTACGCCCGCAGCCAGGGATCGGTGGCAGCCCTTGAGGCCTTCTCCATCGTCAACCTAACCACGGCGCAAGCCCCCGGTACCATCGGCACCGATGGCACCCCCGGAGTTCCCGGTACGCCAGGAGCTGAGGTTGTCGAATCGCCCGAGGCGCTCCCCAATGTTCCAGAAAGCACCTCCGGCGCACAGGCCGAAGGATCCGGGGGAGGATTCGGGTGCTTCATCACCTCTGCCATGGCGGGATAGAGACTTTAGGTACAGGCCTTGGCTATTCTGACCGGCACTTTTTTTTAGGGCCGGTCAGTCTTACCCCCTTCATTTCAGAAACTCTGACGCCCCAAAGGAGCCACACCCATGAGAGTCCATCACTGGAAGTGTATTGCCCTGGCCCTTCTTATCGCTGCGATGGTGCCCATAACGGCCAATAAGGCTCTTGCCGATAGCAAGGGCAGTGCCAGTTCCGTATGGGGGGCCAACTACTTCCCCAACATTCCCCTCATAACCCACGAGGGCAAATCGGTCCGCTTCTTTGATGACCTCATCAAAGACAAGGTGGTGCTCATCAACTTCATCTTCACCAAGTGCCTGGACTCATGCCCCTTAGAGACGGCACGGATTCGTCAGGTTCAACAGATTTTGGGAGACAGGGTGGGAAAAGACGTCTTCTTCTACTCCATCTCCATCGATCCGACGTATGACACCCCGGAGATGCTCAAGGCGTATGTCGATCAATACAAAATCGAGCCCGGCTGGGTATTTTTAACGGGCAAAGAGAGTGACATTACCCTGCTGCGCAAACGATTGGGCCTCTACATAGAGGAGATTCAAGGGGAGGACTCCACAGACCACAACTTAAATCTCATCATCGGCAACCAGAGCACTGGACGATGGATGAAGAGTTCACCGTTTGAAAACCCCCACATTCTGGCCACCCAAATTGGCAAATGGCTTCACAACTGGAAACAAGTGCCCCGTACAAAAAATACCTACGCAGATGCCCCTGAACTGCGAAATATCACAAAAGGGGAGAGCCTATTTCGAACCCGCTGCGCCTCCTGCCACACCGTCGGTACCCCCGGGGCCATGGCATCGAGAAAAGCCATCGGTCCGGATCTCTATGGCATCAATCAGAGCAGAGACCGCGCATGGCTGGTCCGATGGCTGGCGGAGCCGGACAAGATGCTGGCAGAAAAAGACCCCCTCGCCATGGCTCTTTATAATCAATACAACAAGCTTCCCATGCCCAACCTTCGGCTCAATATGGCTGAAATTGAAAACCTCCTTGGGTACATTCAAGAGTTGACCCTCCTGGCTGAAAACAAAGCAAAAGCCCATGGGCGAAGTGATATGGGAGGCCATGACAACGGGGACCACCACCATTAGTGACACATATTGACGGGGTTCACCCCCCATCACCGACAGCACCCTATATAAAGGTCTGGCCCCTTTTTTTTAATAGAGGGGCCAGACCTTTTTCTACCCGTGTGCCACCCCATAATCTTTAGGACCCGTCCCCTGGACGAAAAAAAGGAGGTCAAACGGATCGGTGTACACGATCCAGGGGATAAAGAGGCGAAAAAGAGCCTATCACCTAAAAGTTGCATTCACCACTTTGTATCACGGCCAAAATGCTACCATTACAAGTATTTATGATGTGCTCTGCTGGTCATCAAAGTTACGGCAGCCGAAAATGCAAAAATTGGCTCACCCTTCGGGAACGCCCTTTGACAGGATCTGCCGCGTTACCAGACAATTGCGGTATGGAACACTGCCACAACACCCAGCATGAAGACCGCGCCATGCTCATGCGCTTTGATATCGAGCACCCCGGTCAACTCAGGCTGATGCCAGCCCCCCTGCCCACCTTCCGGGACGGCGATGGGAAAGGCCCTTCAGACAAGGTTATCGGCGTCAACCTCCTGGAGTCTCAAGGGGCCTCGCCCGACGAGCACATCTACACGGCCTCGGCGCTGGGTGGCAAAGCACCCTATGAGTACCGCTTCCTCTTCTACACACCCGACATCGGCTGGTCCGTGGTTCAAGAGTACGCCACCACCGATACCCGGACCCTGGAAGAAAAAAAGGAGGTCAAAACGAACGGTGTTCACCATCCAGGGGATAAAGAGGCCAAAAAGAGCCTATCACCTAAAAGTTGCATTCACCACTTTGT
>JABXKT010000043.1 GCA_013619155.1 Desulfobacteraceae bacterium | reverse complement strand
GGGTGGTTTTGGAGGGGCGTACTGGGCGGTAGAGGTAGATGAGGGTGGCCTGGCAGAGATCAACCTCGAACAGATCTCCGTGATGCCAGGTGATGCGATGGTCGGGAATTTCTAAGACCCTCTGGAAGAGGCGTCCGGCGGCCAGGTGGCTACGGGAGAGTTCCACCTGGAGGGTGTGCCGGTGGGGTGCCAGGGCGTGCAGGAGGAGCCCCTGGAGGCCGTTGCCCGCCCCTAAGTCCACCAGGTAGGTCTCCGGGGTGATGAGCTCTCTGGTCATGAAGAGGGGGAGGAGGCCTCCTGATAGGCCGTGGAGTCCTTTTTGGCCGTCCAGCCGCTCTTGTTCCTCGCAGGTGTATCCGGCACCCGCCGTATGAAGGGTCCGGTAGAGTTCGAGAAGCGCATACTCCTGTTCCTCTATATCCCCGTCGGCTTTGGCTGTGAGGAGGTTATCATGCCAGAGGATGGCCTCTGGAGCGAGACGTTGCACCTCGGGATGGCGGGCCAGGGTGGTGAGAACTGCTTCGATGGTCTGGGTCTCATCGGCATTGTAGATGTTGCTCGCCAGGGCTTTTTTGATGGCGGTAAATCGGGGTGTCTCGATGGCCATGGGGCTCTCCGTGGGCAGTGGGTAAAAAAATAAATGGGTCTGTTTTTAACGTCGATTTTATTTTTTATCATCGGATGGTTTGTGCGATGCAAAATGGTGCTTGGATAGATATCCCCACAAACCGTGGAGAGGGGGTGACAAGCCGCCGCTAAGATTTTAAGGCGGTGGGGCGTATCTTCTCATAACAAAGGGCCCTTGACAGATGCAAGGGCCCTTTGTTTATGGAAGTGGCGATGGCTAGCCGATGTGAATTATTATCGGACTAGTGGATGTAAAAGTCCTCTTCGGTGACCTTGTGGCTGAAGACACTGTACGCCCAAATCTGGTAAGCGATGACCACGGGGATAAAGATCAGGACCACTCCCAGCATAATTTTAAGGGTCAGGGTGCTGGATGAGGCGTTAAAGGCCGAGAGGCTAAAGGCCGCGTCCAGGCTGGATGGAAAGAGGGTGGGGAAGAGCCCGGCAATGCCGAAAAAAGTGGCGCCAAAGATGGTGGCGCATGAGGCGAACCATGCCTTAAACCAGGCCTCCTTATGAATAAAATACCGTATGCCTAAAAGGGCGGCCACGGTGATGGCGATGATGGAAAAGAGTACAGGTTGGGCGATGTAGTTTCCGTACAGATCTGTTGCAAACCAGCTGGCACCGAGGAAGGTAACGGCCACCACGAGAAGTATCGGCCAGAGAGTGTGGGCGGCTTTGATGGTCCGTTTCTGAAGATCACCCTGGGTTTTGATGCAGAGCCACAAGGCCCCATGGAGGGTGAAGAGAAGGACAAAGAGCGTTCCTCCTGCCAGGGCGTAAGGGTTTAAGAGGGTGAAGAGATTTCCTTCGAAGACACCGTCGCCGTTGAAGGGGATGCCCATGAAGATGTTGGAAAAGGCCACCCCAAAGAGAAGGGCGGGGGTAACACTTCCCACGAAGATGGCCGTATCCCATACCCGTGTCCAGACAGGGCTGACGATCTGGTCGCGAAATTCGAAGGAGACGCCTCGGATGATCAGGGCGAAGAGGATGAGCATTAAAGGGGTGTAGAGGGTGGAGAACATCACCCCGTATACCTTGGGAAAGGCGGCAAAAGTGACGCCTCCGGCGGTGATAAGCCATACCTCGTTGCCGTCCCACAAGGGGCCGATGGCTGCGATCATCGTCCGCTTGTCGGTGTCACTCTTTCCGAGAAAGGGGTAGAGGGTGCCCACCCCGAAATCAAATCCATCGGTAATAAAAAAAATGGCCCAGAGAAGTCCCCAGAGAAAAAACCACGTCGATTGCAAAACCATAGTATGTGCTCTCCTGTCCATGAAGAAGATGGGTGCTGTGCAGGTGGTGACCGTAAAATTGCCCTAAAGGGTACTGCTTACGGGCGCGGGACCATTTTTTGCGTGTTTGATCATGAGCCAGAAACCGACGAACCCTAAGAGTCCGTAGACGACCACGAAGCCGATGAGACTCCCCAGAACCTGAGAGGAGGCCACGGGAGAGGCCGCCTGGGATGTCTTCATCAGTCCATAGACGATCCAGGGCTGACGCCCCACCTCGGAGAGAACCCAGCCCGCTTCGATGGTGATAAGGGGTAAGGGGATGGCACAGACCATGGCCATGAGAAGCCGGGGGTGTTCCAGGAGCTTATTTCGTTTTACAAAGGCCCATATCATGAGGAAGATCATCAAGGTGGCACTCGACACCATGGTACGAAAGGCCAGGGACGTGATGAGTACGGGGGGTCTCTCATCTTTGGGGATGTCGTTGAGCCCGATGATCTCGGCATTGATATCATGTTTGCCAAGGAGACTTAAGAGGCCTGGGATACGACCGATTTCGATGAGGTTTTTTTCATTCTTCTGGTCGGGAATGGCCAGGAGGAAGGAGGGGGCCCGAGTGCTGGTCTCCCAGTGGGACTCCATGGCGGCCAATTTGGCCGGTTGATTTTCCGTGACGTTGACTCCATGCATATCCCCGGAGAGGGTCACGACAGCCGTGGATATGGTTCCGAGAATTAGGGCGAGGCGAAAGGCCCGGGTAAAGAGATCCACCTCCTGTCTCTTCAAGAGGTGGTAGGCGCTGATCCCCATGACAACAAAGGCGCTGTACATATAGGCTGCGGAGAGCATATGGGTCATCTCAAGCAGTGCATACTTCTGGGTGATGATGGCCACGAAATCGGTGAGCTCTGCCCGTCCGTTGCGGATGGTATATCCCACGGGGTGCTGCATCCAGGCGTTGGCGATGAGGATCCATACGGAAGAGAGAGATCCGGCAAAGGCGATGAGCCACATGACACCGGCATGGGCTCTGGCCGAGAGTTTTTTCCAGCCAAAGATCCAGATTCCGATGAAGGTCGACTCCAGAAAGAAGGCGGCCGTGGCCTCGATGGCCAGGAGAGACCCGAAGATATCCCCCACATACTCTGAATAGCGAGACCAGTTGGTTCCGAACTGGAACTCTAAGGTGATACCAGTGACCACACCCAGGGCCACGTTGATGAGAAAGAGTTTCCCGAAAAACTGGGTCATGCGGAGCCAGGTTTTATCCCCTGTTTTCGCATATCGGGTCTCCATAATCGCCAATAGTAGCGAGAGTCCTAAGGTCAGGGGAACGAAAAGAAAATGAAACATTGTCGCAGCGGCAAACTGCAGACGTGAGAGCATAACAACATCCATGGATCCCTCCTTGCATCCAGATCAATATGAATAAAAAAAAACATGCGCTTGTGTTTTGACTAAAAATAAATGGGTGATGGCTCTGATAGGCCTTTTAGGGCCTTATGATTCAGAGCCATCGATGGGTATCCCCAAGAGGATAGTTGGGTCGGTTTATGATTTTTTCTAACTATTTAAGCGCCAAAAAAAATGCCTTGCCGAAGGTTAAGGGTGGCGAAGCCACTTAGGTAAACACACCGTGAACGTATGTTGCAGGCGCGCTTTACTCCATTTTTTGGGGCAATTCATATGCGCCTCAACGATGTTTTATTCGGCATAGTCATAAAAATCTGTGTATCAAACCCGCGCGTGACTATGTTAGCGGCATCTCCGTCGCTTTTTTTTTCAAAAAGTGCCGCAAAAAACTTTTTGATTACGGGAACGCGTGCCCGTAAGACGTTTTTTATAGCGAATGTGAAGGGCCTTTGGCCCTTCACATTCAGTAACCTGGGGCCCAGGGACGGCAAGGCCGCTTAGGCAAAAAATTCCCTGGCCGCCGGAGGCTGATTTCCATTAATAAGAGCTGAATAGTTATGATTTTTTGACATTTAAAATGGCTTTGCATGTGCTGCACGCATGGGTTTTTTCTATCTCGTCGGAGAAGACTTCGTTTATAGCGCCACATTTTTTGCATGTAACCTCAATGGGTTGAATGCTTTTGAACGGCTCGTGTCCCGGGCAATGCTGGGTGGTATTCATATGGGTCTCTCCTTGATTATTCAATAATGGTTTTTTCACCATTTGATATACGTATCCCGTGGATGACGATTCTCTTCTTTGGGAATGGAGTCTGTCCAGACACAACAGCAAGACGTATGCCAAGTATTTTTTATGTCATTTTCTTGCTGTGTCGGCGTGGCGCAGAATCGATCTGCGCGGCTATCCATGTTTGAATGGCCCTCATCATACGGGTTAACGACCTGGGGTGCAAAGATAAATTGTCGCCTCTCTCTTCGTCCCTGACCATGGAATTTTTGGTGATTTTTTTTTAAAATGGGGGTGCCTTGGTCTGCTTAGAGACGGAAGTGTATTGAATTGGTATGAGACAGGTGGGGAGACGGGCCTTTGGATCTGTGTTTTCTATCTCTTTAAGGTCGTGTCTGCCTGTGGTTGCCATGGCCACCGTTTTAAGGGATACGATGTGAAGAATATCTTAATTGTCTATCCTCATTAAATATAATATGTGAAGGATGCATTGTTTTGATTCGGGTGCATTATTTGTCGGAGGCATGGCGGGGTTGGAGAGGTCATAAGGCCTCTCTTTGTATAGTATACCCATATCGAGGCGTGAAAAGTGATGACCTGACTTGACTTGTGGTGGTTAGGAATTATATATGTGTCTTATCAATGACCCGTTAAATGATGGAATTTTGGGTTCTTTAAAAATCTCTTTTTGTCTGATGGGGGAGTTATAAGAACCGATGGTTTGAATGACCTATACCGTTGGCACGAATCATGAATGCTTTACAGGCATCTGGCCCTCACGGTAGATAAATTGAGTTATCAAGATGAATCGGTCGTACTATCGATCCGGATGGATTGGTGTTTATGCCGGCTCTATTTTTGGGGTGGCACGCGAGCATGGCACGCGTCGTCATACTGACAGAGACGGCGCCTAAATTAAGGATTACAGACCATCTGATATCCTGCCAGAGGATCGGGTAACACTATATCATTTTATTATAAGGAGAAAAGAGATGGGCCTGGGTTTTAATGCAGATGAAATTTTTGAAATGGCAGAGCAGATTGAGCGTAACGGTGCCGCGTATTATCGAGAAGCAGCGGCATCGGTAACCAACGCCGATGATAAGACCTTTCTTGTTGAACTTGCCGATATGGAAGATGGACATGGCGTGACGTTTGCCGATCTGAGAAAAAATCTTGCCTCAGATGAAAAAGAGACCGTCACCTTCGATCCTGAAGAGGAATCGGCCCAGTACTTGAAAGCCTTGGCCGATACCCGTGTTTTTTACCAGAAAGATATCGATCTCTCATCTATGACGGGTATCCTGAAAGGGGCCATCACAGCGGAAAAAGACTCCATCGTATTCTATCTCGGTATGAAAGATATGGTCGGGGGCACTCATGGTAAGAACCGTATCGATGCCATTATCAAGGAAGAGATGAAGCATATCAAGCTTCTCTCCAGCCGCCTTATGGCCACCACCAAGTAGTCGGTCAGGTTTTTTAGTCACCTGTGCCGTTAGACCCTTGCACCTGTTCTTTCCACTTCCTGGAAGGGCGGGTGTTTTTTTTTGTGGCCGGCACGAATCGGAAAACTTGGGCTTGAAAGACGGGCTTAAATGATATAAATTATCAAAATTATCAATGGTTTTTCAATGGGGGTTCCACTCTTTGTTTCACCCCTCATTTCCCTCCTTATCTCTTGCATCTCCTGATGCGGTGCCTTTTTTTATATAGAATTTGGTCATTGTTTCCCGAATGTGGTGTTCATCAGTCTTTATTTTATCTCCGCCTTTTTAATGATGCCGGTTTTATTGGCCTCGGAAAAGGCACCCTTCATGTGAATCCCGGCCTCTTCATTGGCCCTGTTATCTCCTTTTAATATAGTTATTTTTTTACGTTTAAGGAGCAACGGCATGACTCGACCCGAGTGGTTGCAGGGGAAAACACCCTTGAAAATTTTGGGATGGGGCGCAGGTTTTGGCATTGTGATGACAATGCTTCTTATCTTGGCCTCCGGTTTTATGATTGAGTCCACCAATACCGATTCTTTTTGTGTGAGTTGCCACTATATGAATCCTTTTCGAGACGCCTGGAGGGCCTCGGCTCATGGGGGGGCCAACCCCAAAGGGGTGGCGGCCCAGTGTGTGGATTGCCACCTGCCCCATGACAGCTACCTTCAATACCTTGTCGTGAAAGGGAAAACCGGGGCCAGTGATTATTACCATAACCTGTTTATCGATCCGTATACCTATGACTGGGCGAAAAATGCCGAGGACCATCGTCAGTCATTTACCTTCGATAGTGCCTGCCTCTCCTGCCATATGGATTTGACTCCTCCGGGGATGGGGCGTGGGGGATTTTTGGCCCATAGGGCCAAGATACGGGGGGAGACGACGAAGAGTTGTACCCAGTGCCATCCCCATGTGGGACACCGGGACATGTTGGATATGGTGGACCGTTATTTTTTGAAGAAGAGGGCGATATAAGACTGCTGGAGGCTATGCGGTGAAAATTTGCCTCGCTTGTCCCTGCCGGGAGCCAACCTTTTGCCTTATTTTATAAAAACGGGGTTTCCAAATAGGTTTGGTTAAATCACTTTAATTTAACGAAAAGAATCAAAGGCGAATGTACTCTGACCCGAGGCACGAGGGGCTACAGTACATTCGCAATCTGCTTGGAGGCTCAGCTTTCACGTCCCCTTTAACCATAAAAGGCTCCTTGTTATTTAAACGGTCTGAAATAGTTGCAGATAAAGATTTTTTAGTGGCCTTAAATTTTGGGCTCCATTTTTTTCTTCAAGGCATTCTCATTTTACGAAAAAGGGAAAAGAGCGATGGGAGGAGACTCATGTTGAATGTTGATAAACGGGTGGTGGTGTGGGTGGGGATCATGTGGCTGGCAATGGCCTCTATGGGGAGTGCCGAGACCGTCTACCCAGATCTTGCGGCGAAGGAGTTTAAGATTGTGCGAGGGTATAGTGCCGAGGCGTTGGCCTGTATCGAGTGCCATGCGGCCAAGACTCCCGGGGTGGTGGAGGCATGGAAGCTGGGGAAGATGGCCCATGCGGGGGTCTCCTGTTACGATTGCCATACGGTGGCTAAGCGTTCTCCCATGGCCTCCCAGTGTGAGGGGCTGAAAGGGACCGAGGCCTATATCTCCCCCATGGTCTCCTCGGGGACCTGCAGCCGGTGTCATCCGGTGGAGGTGGAGCAGTTTCAAAAGAGTGGCCATGCTAAGCTGGCGGGGATTCCCGTTATTGAAAATAAGAAGTTTCTTAAGTTGATGTATCATTTTGAAGGGGCCGAGTTTGTGGGGAATCCTCTGGACTCTTTTTCAAACAGGGCCCCCCGGTCCAGTGGGTGTCAGATGTGCCATGGTACCCAGGTGGAGGTAGGCGAGGACAATAAACCCATCAAGGAGACCTGGCCCGGTGGGGTGGGGACCCGGTATCCCGATGGGACCATCGGGAACTGTACGGTGTGCCACACCCGTCACCAATTCTCCATTGCCGAGGCGAGGAAGCCCGAGGCGTGTGCCAGCTGTCATCTGGGCCCCGATCATCCCAATATTGAGATTTATACTGAGAGTAAGCACGGGCAGATGTTTCTGGCCCATGGGGATGAGTGGGAGTGGGGAAGTGCCCCCGATACCTGGGAGCCCGGTGACTATACGGCCCCCACCTGTGCTACCTGTCATATGAGCGGTATCGGTGAACTGGGTACCACCCATAATGTGAATGAGCGCCTGAAGTGGGATCTCGTGCATCAGCGAAGCGAAATCCGAAGCGGAGTGAGGGGGGATGGCGAGAAGGGTGAGGTGCTAATGAAGAAGGTATGCGCCAATTGTCATGGAACAAGCCATATCAAGGCGCAGCGTGATACCCTGGACAGCACGGTGGCCCTCTATAATCTGTACTGGGATAAGGCCGTGGAGATGAAAGAGGCCCTTGCGGATAAAAATCTTCTCAAAGAGGATCCGTGGAAAGATGGCTTCCAGGAGTTGATGTATTATCTCTGGCACCACACGGGCCGGAGGGCACGCCATGGTGCGGCCATGGGTGGTCCTGATTATGCACACTGGCATGGCTTCTTTCAAATTTTTCAGGTGTACAAAGATATGGAAGATCTCTACGAGATGCGGATGAAGACCGATACGATTGAGGCCTTGAGCCCTGTGATGAGTACCGGGCCTCTATGATTGTTTTATAAGATGATGGGGAGAGGGCGGGGCCGGATGCGGCCCCGCCCTTTTCTCATTTTAGGCGACAATGCGTCGGTTTGAGGGCATATACCATGTGAGGGCATGAAATTTGCTTGGTTTATGATCCATCCGGCGATTGGCGGGGGCTGGTTATTTTAGAGCTTTCCGTTTTCAGACAGGGACTCGATCCCTTTAAAGTTGAGCAGGGTAATCTCTCGGCCGGAGACCTTGATGAGGCCCTGGGCGGCCATCTTGGCCTGAATCCGTGAAAGGGTCTCGGGAATGGTTCCAAGAAGGCTGGCGAGTTGGCCTTTGGAGATGGTCAGGGTCACCTTTTTGCGATTGTTCTGTTCCACGGCTAGGAAGAGCAGGTGGGAGGCGATACGCCCCGGTACCTCTTTTAAGGAGAGGTTTTCGATCTGCACGGTAAACTGCCGGAGCCTTAAGGAGAGGATGGCCAGAAGTTTCATGGAGAGGGCCGGCTCCTGGGCGATGAGCTGGATAAAGGCCTTCCTTGGAAAGAAGAGAAGGGTGCTTTGGGTAAGGGCCGTGGTATTGGCCGGAAAAGGAATCCCTGCAAAGACGGCCACCTCGCCGATGGGTTCTCCCGGACCGAAGATGTGCAGGATCTGCTCTTTGCCCTCGGTAGATGACTTGAACACCTTCACCTGGCCGGTGGCGATCACATAAAAACCGTCTCCAGGATCCCCTTCCGAGAATATAAACGCCCCTTTTTTGTAGTGTTTACAAAGGGCCAGTTCGGCGAGCAGCTCCAGATCATGGGCTCCCAGTCCGCTGAATAGGGGGACGGAAGATAAGATGGTGTGGGGCCCTTGGATCATGAAGCACGCTCCTTGAAAGTCATATAAATGAGAGGGTGGGCTCTGTCGTGAACGCTCATGGGAGCCCTCATCAAATCGGGTCGTGATGGGAAAATTTTTGCAATTTTTACATTCTGCTTGACCTAAGTCAAGGTCTACGGACCTACAAATGGTGTAGATATGAGATGCAGCTGGGGGCCTTTTTCCTCATGTGAGGATCAAATCTGTCGTCTGAAATGAAGAGAGGCGTCAAAACCGGGCTGGATCCCATGGATACATGAAATCCCAATGGAACTTATTTAAGGAGAGCGATATGTTTTGTTATCAGTGTGAGCAGACAGCCAAGGGAACCGGATGTACGAAAATCGGTGTATGCGGAAAGCAGCCTGAGGTGGCCGCCCTTCAGGATCTTCTGATCCACGCGTTGAAAGGTCTCTCCCTTTATGCGGTGAAAGCCATGGAAAAGGGGATCCGTGATGAAAAAATGGATCTTTTTGCCTGTGAAGCGATCTTCTCCACTCTGACCAATGTCGATTTCGACCCGGCGCGTTTTGTGGCCCTTATTGCCCAGTGCGAGGCGTATACCAAGGGTCTTAAAGAGACCACCGGCCTGGATTTCGAGGGACCCTCGTGTACCTGTGCCGGAAAGAGTCAGGCCGAACTGGTGGCCATGGGTGAGACCTTAGGGGTCATGGCGAACCCCACCCTTAATGAAGATGTGCGCTCGTTAAGAGAGCTCCTCGTCTACGGGTTGAAGGGTCTGGCCGCTTATGCCGACCATGCGGCGATCCTCGGTGAAAAGGATCCGGCCGTCTTTGCCTTTGTATATGAAGCCCTGGCAGCGACCTTAGATGATGAACTTGCCGTGGCCGATCTTGTGGGGCTCTGCCTCAAGTGTGGCGAGGTAAACATCCGTGCCATGGAGCTTCTCGATGCCGGTAACACCGGTACCTACGGTCATCCCGTTCCCACCGTGGTTCCCTTAGGGGCCAAAGCAGGCAAGGCGATCCTTGTCTCCGGCCACGATTTAAAGGATTTGGATCTTCTGCTCCAGCAGACCGAAGGAAAGGGGATCAATATCTACACCCACGGTGAGATGCTTCCCTGCCATGGGTACCCGGGATTGAAAAAATATGACCATTTTTACGGTCATTACGGTACCGCATGGCAGAATCAGGCGAAAGAGTTTGATGCCTTTCCCGGCTCTATTTTGATGACCACCAACTGCATTCAGAAGCCCAAAGAGACATACAATGAGCGTATCTTCACCACGGGACTGGTGGGGTGGCCCGGTGTGACCCATGTGGGTGATGATAAAGATTTTTCTGAGGTGATTGAGACGGCCCTTGCCTGTGAGGGATTTGCCGAGGATACCGACAAGGATACCGTTATGGTGGGATTCGGCCACAACGCCGTCCTTGGCGTGGCCGATAAGATTATCGAGGCGGTCAAGTCGGGGGCGATCCGTCACTTCTTCCTCGTAGGGGGATGCGATGGTGCCAAGCCGGGGCGTAACTACTACACCGAGATGGTCGAGAAGATTCCTTCGGATTGTATCGTCATGACCCTGGCCTGTGGCAAATTTCGTTTCTTCGATAAGAAGCTGGGCGATATCGGTGGAATCCCCAGGCTTCTGGACGTGGGACAGTGCAACGATGCGTACTCAGCGGTGAAGATTGCCACGGCTCTGGCCGGGGCCTTTGATTGCAGTGTGAATGAGCTGCCCCTCTCGTTTATTCTCTCCTGGTATGAGCAGAAGGCCTGCGTCATTCTCCTCTCTCTCCTTCACCTGGGGATCAAGAATATCAAACTGGGTCCCACACTACCCGCCTTTCTCTCGTCCAATGTTCTCAATGTTTTGGTGGAGAATTTCAACATCGCCCCCATAGGAACCGTGGAGGAGGATATCAAGGCGGCCCTGGGCTAAGCTTAGAGTATGGGTATTGGGTACTGTGACTCGTTCAGAGATTGAAGCGAATCATTTATGGCCCCTTCTATTTTCTATGGGGGGGCTTGCATATACCGGGTGATCATTTCACCTAATCATTAAAAAGGGGGTGCGCCATGAAATGTCCAGGTCAAGATACGCAATACTGGGGAGCTGGGGCTATTTTTGAGGCCACCTGTCCCGATTGTGGAGAGGGGGTGGAGTTCTTCAAGGACGACACCTTACGTACCTGTCGCGGATGTGGAAAGCGTCTGGTCAATCCCAAGCTCGATTTCGGGTGTGCCTCCTATTGTCAGTTTGCCGAAGCGTGCCTCGGTTCCCTGCCCCCCGAACTCATGGTGGAAAAGCGGAATCTGATCAAAGACCGGGTGGCCGTGGAGGTGAAAAAACGCTGTGGAAAGGATTTTTCCCGTATTGGCCGGGCATCCCGCCTGGCCGGTTACGTCGAACACATCGCGGCCGAGGAGGCGGGAAGCGATCTCGCCGTTCTCCTCTGTGGCGCTTACTTAACTGTCCTCTCAGTCGATGAGATGGCCGATGTGTTCTCTCATATGTCCGCTCCAGAAGGACTCGTCACGGAGGTGACGGCCCTTATTAAAGGACTCTCATCCATGGAGGGTCTCGATATAAACCGGGCTATTCTTCAAGACGCCTGTAAAATTAGCGATGAAGAGGCGCATTGTCAGGGGGATCCCCTGGATGAGGCGACCTTTCAAGGGCGGCTGGACCCCCACTTAAAAACGGCCGGGGGGAGAGCCGTGGCACGTAAAGTCCTGGTTCGTTAACCGGGGCTTTCTCAAGATGACGATACCTTCGCCCGATAGGAAATGGGCGGATCAAATAATATATTTAAAAGGCCTTGTCTCAAGGCGTATAGGGTAAGGTGAATGACCATGAAGATTATGAGAAAAATAATCGAGATTGATGAAAAAAAATGCACAGGGTGCGGTCTCTGTGTGCCTGCCTGTGCCGAAGGGGCTATCGAGATTATTGACGGCAAGGCCAAGGTGATCAAAGACCTTCTCTGTGACGGCCTTGGGGCCTGTATCGGGGATTGCCCGGAAGATGCCTTGCATATTGTGGAGCGTGAGACCGATGCCTATGATGAGGAGGCCGTTCATAAGCATCTGGCCGCCCAGGCATCCGAGAAGAGGGCCAGCGATGAGCCGGCATCGGCGTGTGGGTGCCCCTCGGCCCATATCATGAATATTCAGCCCCCCTCACCGTGCCAGAGCGCCAATATTCCCAAGAGTCAGATATCCGGGGCCTCGGCATTGTCCCATTGGCCGGTACAGATCCGTCTCATTCCTCCCACGGCCCCTTTTCTTAAAGGCGCCGATCTTCTGGTGACCGCCGATTGTGTACCGGTATCCTATCCGGATCTTCACACCACCTATCTGAAGGGTCGCAAGGTGATGCTGGGGTGCCCCAAGTTTGATGACGCCCAGAGCTATATCGAAAAATTTCGGGATATCTTTTCCGTGGCCGATATCAAGAGTGTGACCGTGCTCATCATGGAGGTCCCCTGCTGTTCCGGTATGCCCACCATCGTGAAGAGAGGCCTTGAGCTCTCTGGGGCAACGGTCCCTATCGAGGTGGTGGTGATCTCCCTGGATGGTCAGATCAAGAGATAGAGGCGATTTGGCGCATGCCGATGGCCGCAGACACCCATCGGCATGAATTATGCAAGAATTTCAACCTATCGAATCGCAGGTAGCAGAAGATGGGTTCTTCCCCGTGACGTTATCGGCTCCTTATTTCTCCCCCCCTCTTTTTTTTCTACTGCCTTTTTTCCTGTTTTCCCCCCGTGAAGCCCTTTTTTAAAGGCCTTCACGGCGGTGAAGACAGGTCCTTTAAGCCGTGGTGGCCGTCTTCATTCCTATTGTATGGGTCCCCTTGTTCTTCTGTGTTATTCGGCTGCCTAAAGGGAGAGAGATATGGAAAAATCGGATAAGCATGTCAAGAAGCGATTAGCCATTAAAGATGTGACCCAGTGTGAGGCCACGGGCCGTATGCTGGAGAAGGCGAGGAAAGATGGGGTTGTCTTAGCCTTTGACCGGGCGGCAGAGATGAAGCCCTGTCCCATTGGTGCAGAATCGGCGTGTTGCAAGATGTGCTATATGGGCCCGTGTCGCCTGAATCCCAAGGATCCTTACGGTAAAGTGGGGGTGTGTGGAGCCACCATCGATACCATCCAGGCCCGCAATCTGGCCCGTATGGTTGCTGCCGGCTCGGCCGCTCATAATGACCATGGCATGGCCATTCTCAAGCTTTTCAGAGGGGTGGCCGACGGAAGCATCACCAGCTATACCATCAAGGATCCCTACAAGCTTGAATCCCTATGTATCGAGTTGGAATTGGATATCGAGGGGAAGAGCATCCAGGAGATGGCCCTTATTCTGGCCGATGAACTGGAGAAGACATACACCCAGACGGAAGGGGAAATTCCTTTTGTCAAGCGTGTGCCTGCCAAGACCTTGGAAATATGGCGTAAACTCGATATTGTGCCTCGTGGTGCCATGATCGAGGTGATGGGGATCATGAGCCGAACCCATATGGGGTGCGATCAGCACTATAAAAATCTGACCAAGGCGATCAGCAAGGTGGCTCTGGCCGATGGTTGGGGAGGCTCTATGGTGGCCACGGAGTTGGGGGATATCCTGTTCGGAAGCCCCTCGCCTATCCAGGCCGATGTCAACTTCGGTGTGTTGAAAGAGGATCAGGTCAACATCATTATTCATGGCCATGAACCCAATCTCTTTGAATCCATGCTGGTCTCTGTGGCCGATCCGGTGCTCATTAAGATCGCCATGGACCGGGGTGCCAAGGGGATCAATCTGGTGGGGATGTGTTGTTCGGGGGCGGAGATGATGTCCCGTCACGGAGTGCCCCATGCCGGTAACTTCATGAGTACCGAGGCGGTTATGGTTACAGGGGCCGTGGATGCCATGGCTGTGGATATTCAGTGTATCCAGCAAGGCCTGGTGGCTACGGCCGACTGCTACAATACCCCTCTTATTACGACCAACCCTCGGTGCCATATCGAAGGGGCCCGCCATATTGAGTTCGATGAGCATATCCCCCGGGAGTGCACCGATGAGATCGTGACCCAGGCCATCGCTCGTTTCTCCCACCGCGGCGTGGATATCGAGATCCCCCAGATCATCAATAAGGGCATCCATGGCTTCTCCAACGATTATATCAACTATATGCTCGGTGGCTCTTTTCGAGGGGGCTATGCCCCTTTAAATGACAATATCATCAATGGACGCATACGGGGGGTTGCCGGTGTCGTGGGGTGTGTCAACCCACGTGTTAAGCAGGACTGGGTGCATGTGGAGTTGGTCAAAGAGCTCATTAAAAATGATGTGCTGGTGATTCAGACTGGCTGCTCTCAGATCTCCCTGGCCAAGGCGGGACTTCTCATTCCCGAAGCGGCCCACCTTGCAGGACCCGGTTTGCGAGAGGTGTGTGAGGCGGTGGGCATGCCGCCGATCCTTGGTATGGGATCTTGTGTGGACAATACCCGGATTCTCTTGGCGGCCACGGCCATGGTGAAGCAGGGGGGCCTTGGCGATTCCATCGCCGATCTGCCCGTGGCTGGGGCGGCACCCGAGTGGATGAGTGAGAAGGCGCTGGCTATTGGTCATTACTTTGTGGCCTCGGGTGTCTATACCGTCTTTGGCGTGGGTTTTCCTTCGGTGGCGGATACAAAATTTCATGATCTGCTTTTCGGAGGGCTTGAAGATCAGGGGCTGGGGAAGTGGGGGATGACCAAAGACCCTTACGAGATGGCGGCCTTGATAATTGCCCATATCGATAAAAAGCGCAAAGCACTGGGTATCGATAAATCACGTGAACGTGTGCTCATGGATATGGCCACACGGCGTGACCTCATGGCGTGACAGATGAATCATACGTGATGTGCCTTTTAGGGTGCATCCTTTTGTGGTCGTGTGGGGCTGCTGGCAAGGGGCCGGCAGTCCCATCTCGTTCAAGAGATGTTCGATGTGATGGCAGGGCGGCGATTCACGTCGCCATACACGCAAAAAGGGAGACAGTGATGATATTATTTGATGGTATCTACTCCTGGTCGGGGAAGAAACACTCTGGAGAACATCCCGTGAGCTGGTGGCCCGGGTCTTACCGGATAAAAATTGTGGATCTTTCCGATACTACCCCAAACGGTGTGTTACACATGAAGCCCTGTGTCTGTCTTTTTGCAGATACGGGTAAAGGTTTTAATATCCGCAATAATTTTCAGTATTTTGCCAAATCGATCTGTAAAGAGTTTGGCCTCAATTTAAACAAGGTGTTGTGGGTCGAATTTTTTTCCCAGGGCCGTACCATGGATGTGGCCACCCTGGAAGAGGGCCCTCGGGTGGGGAGAGAGACGCTCTATAAGGTCCACTGGCGCCCTGTTCATACCTATGAAATTCAATGGATCGAATCCCATAAGACAATCACCGAAGGCTTCTTTGTCTAATAGGATGTGTCTTTAAATGGTGGGGGCCCCTGAAGTCAGGGGCTGAATGATTGCTCCCTTGGTCGTTAAAAAAAAGGATTGGCTATTATTTTAAGCCATTATGGGTGATCACGATAATGATGGATGTGTACATATTGTTCGATAGTTATTTTAGTGTGTTATAAAAAAAAGCATCCGGGTTCCAAGGACTGGGTCCTTGGAACCCGGATTTGCAGATGGTAAGGGCCTTTGGCCCTTACCATCTGTTTAAAAAAGATTCTTTACAGGCAGACTATGCCTGTCATTAAAAAGTTTTTGCTTCGCTTTTTGATGAAAAGATCCGTGGCAAGGCATCATCATGAATGATGCACTGTTTTGCGTGTCGCTTAGACTCACTTACACATGAGTGTGGCCGACAAAGAGTGGTAATCAAGAAAAAAAATAGACGGGGAGTGTTGGATCGATGAGTGATGAACTGATCAAAAAGATAGATAAGTCGTGTGCCGTGGTGATGGGTGACCTGGTCTCTTACGCCCCGAATCAGGTGGTGAGCCGGACCCTTGCCGCCACCCCAGGGGTGGTGATCACCCTCTTTGCCTTCGATGAAGGAGAGGAGATTAGCGCACATACAGCCCCCGGGGATGCCCTCGTGCAGGTTCTGGATGGACGGGTGAAAATTGATATTGATGGTGTGATTTTAGAGGCTGGTAATGGAGAGTCGGTGGTGATGCCCCGGGATGTGCCCCATGCCCTTTACGCGCTGACCCCTTTTAAGATGCTGCTCACCGTGGTGAAGAAACCAAAAACCATCGGGGTGTTGTAGACCACGGGTTTGTTAGAAATACGCGGGTGTTATGCACCCTTTGTGATGAGGAGCAGCTGGGTATGAAGTGGACGGCAGAGGCCGAGAAGGCCATGAAGAGGGTTCCTTTTTTTGTGAGAAAACGGGTAAAGACCCGGGTGGAAGATGAGGCCAGGGAGGCTGGGGTTTTGGAGGTCTCCCTGGGGGAGGTGGAGAGAACTAAAGCCCGTTTTTTAAATAAAATGGACGCTGAGGTGGCCGGGTTTCAGGTGGAGACCTGCTTTGGGGCAAAGGGGTGTACCCGACAAGCCAACGGGAGCAGCGATCTTCAGAGGCGAGTTACGGAGCTCTTGGAAGCCGAGGATATTCTGGGCTTTTTGAAAAAACGGGTCAAGGGGCCTTTAAAATTTCACCATGAATTGCGCCTGGCCTTTGCCGATTGCCCCAATGCATGCTCCCAGCCTCAAATTCGGGATATTTGCATTATTGGAGCCATGGTGCCGGAGGTGACCCAGGCCCCTTGCACCCAGTGCGGTGCCTGTGTGGCCTCTTGTGCAGAAGGGGCCGTGGATCTCTCCGGGGAGGCTCCGGTGATCGATTTTAAGGCGTGTATGGTCTGTGGCCGTTGTGCAGATGCTTGTCCCTCCGGGACTATAGTGGGCCTTACCAAGGGGTACCGGGTCCTCTTGGGTGGGCGGATGGGGCGCCACCCCCGGCTGGCCATGGAGCTACCGGGAATTTATGATGAAGAGACGGTGTATGAGATCGTAAAAAGCTGTGTGGCCTACTATAAGAGGCGAAGTACCCATGGTGAGCGTTTCTCACGACTCTTTAGCGAAGCGGATTACAACGATGTGGCGGTGCGTTTTCAGCCCCATTCATTGATCGCTACCGTCTGATATCACACTATATAATATATACTCGAGGAGGCAGATGATGGCTGAGAGGTATACACTGAAGGTATCGGGGATGAATTGTATGCATTGTGCCGGTGCTGTGACTCGGGCGGTGGAAGCCGTTTCCGGTACCGCCTATGTGATGGTGAACCTTGAAGGGGCCTGCGTCACCTTCGAAGCGGAAGAGGCCGGGGCGGACGAACGGGTGACCCACGCCATAATCGCCGCCGGATACTCGGTGGCCCCCACCTGAGATGGATGATCGGGGGCCATGGGGTGTGGATGAAATATTGCCCTTGAAGGGCGAGGCGTTGATGGCAATTGACTTTCCTACCATAATATTCTAACTAAGCCTATTATGAGTGGATTGTCATTGAATAACATAGTCGTCAACGTTAAGAATCTTGAGCGCATTTTGGATAGTCTTAAAGATGGGATTATTGCCCACGATTTCCAGCGCCGAATCTTCTATTTTAACAGCGAAGCCGAGCGTATTACCGGGTACTCCCGGGAAAACGTGATCGGAAAGGATTGCCATACTGCCCTTGGCGGTCCTTTTTGTGGTGGACGTTGCTCTTTTTGCGGCGACTCTGTGAATATAGGGGAGACCACCTGTTACCAGAATAATATCGTGACGCGTCAAGGGGAGAGACGAACGGTCGAGATGACCGTGACCATGATGCGGGATGACGAAGATGAGCCCTTTGGTGTCCTGGCCATCTTTCGTGATATGACCGATCTTATCGAGCTGCGAAGACGGGCGGGTGAGATGGTGAGTTTTTCCAACATTATCGGGCGAGATGTCAAGATGCTCGATGTGTTTCAGCAGGTCCGTGATGTGGCAGATTACGATTTTCCTGTTCATATTTTTGGGGAGACCGGTACCGGCAAGGAGCTTGTAGCTGCGGCCATACACAATGAGAGCCCACGAGGGGGAGGGGCCTTCGTCCCCATTAACTGTGGGGCCCTTCCTGAGAATCTCATTGAAAGCGAGCTCTTTGGCCACGTAAAGGGCTCTTTTTCTGGTGCCATTCGGGATAAGAAGGGGCGCTTTGAGTTGGCGGAAGGGGGCACCATCTTCCTCGATGAGGTGGCCGAACTCTCCCTGGGGATGCAGGTGAATCTCTTACGCTTTCTTCAGGAGGGGACCTTCGAGAAGGTGGGGGGTGAAAAGACCCTGAAGGCCAATGTGCGTGTCATCAGTGCCACCAATAAGGATTTGAAAAAAGAGGTGAAGGCGGGGCGTTTTCGCGAAGATTTCTACTATCGTTTGAATGTGATCCCCATTCATCTGCCCCCTCTTCGGGAGCGTAAAAATGATATTCCCCTTCTTGTGGACCATTTCCTCGATAAGTGCGCCATGCGCCACGGGCGTAAATTACCACTTTTTTCCAAAGAGGCCATGAATCGCATGGTCTCCTACAGCTGGCCCGGTAATGTCCGGGAGGTTGAGAATGCCGTTCAATTCGCCATTGTCCGTTGCAAGGGCAAAACCATTCTCGCCTCGGATCTTCCCATGGAGTTGGGGGGGGGGCACGACGTGGTTGCCAAGCGCGGCCCCCTTCGCAAGCTCGATGAGAGTTCGGTACGGGAGTCTTTAATTAAAACGGGCGGAAACAAGGCCAAGGCCGCACGCGTTTTGGGTGTGGGGCGAGCGACCCTCTACCGGTTTTTAGACGATCATCCGACCCTTTCAGGCGAGTAAGACCCAAGAGAGAGTGAGCGCCCTTTTCATACGGTACGTTTTGATTTGAGGGTGCCCATTTCCATAATGGAAGGCGTGTTTTCTCACTTAACTAGGTGAAGACCGCCTTTTTTTATTGGGTTCCATGGATAAAAGCCATCCGCATAATCCACTCTTCGGAAAAAAGAATAGACACTTAAAATAATGAAATCGCCTCGAGGTCTCTTGGGGCTTCCGATGAGATAATGGGGGGACTGGTCTCTCGTTTCTTCACCGCTATAAAAAAGCCCTGTCCCCTTCTCTGCGTGGGGGGTATCTCATCATCAGGAGGGATTATTCTTTATGAACATCTCTTTGAGGAGGCATGCTCCATGGCAAGGTGGGCTAGCACATTTTTGTGCGGTGGGTTAAATACGCAGTCTCCAGGGTTCAGGGCTCTCATGGTTGATTCAAAAAAAACGGTTATTTATAGTTGCTCATCTGAAGTAATAGAGGAGCAAAAAATATGCCAACAACCAGGTAGGCAAAGAGCCGGTGACGGATGTTCGCCATGGAAGGGGTCTCTCTGGGAGTGAAAAAATAGCATATTTTATTATTATTTTAAGTAGTTTGGATCGATGTTTAACGGTGGGCAGCTCTCTGGCCGTGAACGGGAACTCGGGGCAGGAGGTCTCATGATATCCGTCTCTAGGGTGGGGAGAATCTGTCTAAAAATTTAGCCACTGTTTTATTTTTTAGACACTTTGGACCCAGATGAAATTTATAACGATGCCTTTTTTTTGGATGCGTTTAAGGATTCGTTGTGGAGATGGCATAAAAAAAGGGGGTTTCCGCTTTTTTCCGGCAGGGGCAGTCTTTGGCAGGGATGTCTAAAGAGCGGTGCCGAATTTTCTCTCTAAGTTATGCTGTTTGACCAAGTTATTGAGTTGTGAACGAGATACGCAGATTTTACGAGCCGTTTGACTTACATTCCACCGGTTATCTTGGAGATGTTTCAGGATGAAACTTCGTTCCCACGCCTCTTTGCCTTCACGGTAGGTCGTATCAGCTGGAGATGGCCCTGGTGGGCCCTGATTTTTTTCTGTGTGAACTTCGGTGATGATGGTGGCGCCTCCGGTGGAGGCCTTTATAATGGCGCGTTGGACCAGGTTTTCCAGTTGACGAATATTCCCCGGGTAGTGGCGTCTTGCGAGATCTTCGAGGGTGGCCGGGGTGAAGGTGAGCAGGGGAATATTGAAGTGCTCACAGTGTTTTTTTGTGAAGTGGCGTACCAACTCTGCGATGTCTTCGCGCCGCTGGTCAAGGGCGGGGAGCGTCTGTTGAACGATGGAGAGACGGTAGAAGAGATCGGCCCTGAAGGTGTGCTGTGAGATCGCTTCGTCAAAATTGATATTGGATGCAGTGATGAGTCGGGCATCCACTTTTTTGGGGGTGAGGGCCCCTAAGGGATAGTAAATTCCCTCCTCCACAAATTGAAGAAATTTGGATTGAATGGCCATGGGGAGTTCCCCCACTTCGTCAAGAAACAGGGTCCCTCCTGCTGCGGCTTCGATCTTTCCGGGAAGATCTGCGTAGGCCCCGGAGTGGGCACCGCGCACGGCACCGAAGAGCTCACTCTCCACGAGATTGTCCGGCAGGTTGGCGCAATTGACATGGACAAAAGGGCCTTTGCGTCGAGGACTGACAGCATGGATATAACGGGCCAGCTGGGTCTTACCGGTGCCCGTTTCGCCAGTCAGTAGAAGGGTGACATCAAAATGAGCCACCGTGGATGCCTCCTTGAGTCCCTGGAGCCAGGCCACTGATTTTCCCACCATACCGTTTGCCCGAGAGATTTTTTCAATATCATCAGTATCGGATGGTCCCATCAATCGCCTTTTAAACGCTTTTAAGAGTGGAGAAAATTTTTGGGCAAAGAGCTCCACTTCGGTGGCATGCTCATTGACGTTAAACCCGAATCCTCGATTGCTCTCCAGGTAGAGGACCCCCCGGGTTTCATCATCGGAGATGGGGGTGCACAAGACTGTTTCGAGGCGGGCAGAACGTCTAACCTGGTTGGTTTTGAGTCGTTTGTCCAAGAAGGTGGATGGGGTGATGAGGGTTTTTCCCTGCTCCAGGGTCTCATCGATGATACCCGTGGATATACGCTGGTAGATGGCACATCGGTTGTCATCGGGCCGTTGGTGAGTGCTCCACCAAATATGTCCCTTTCGATCTCGTAATTCCACATATCCCAGCTGGGAGTGGGTTATTTTCACGATGAGTTTTAATGCGTGTGAGAGAATTTTCTCTGGGCAGCTACCCTCCCCTTCCATGCGGAGGAGGAGTTTATAAAAATCCCTCTGGAGCAGAGGTATCTCGCTATTCATGATATGACACTCTTGCCTTACGAACCGAGGGTCCTTCGGGACAAACGATGGCGTTGTTTTTTGTTGGTCACAAAGAATCGGGCTCTGTGTCTCTGACCTAGGTCGAGGGACGCTTCCTTCTCGAAGGAAGGAATCCGTTTCTATATGAAAATAGAGAAGAATAAAGAGTTCTTTAATATAAGACCATTGCATAAGGCGGTGGTAAAGATCAAGGAGAGAGAGAAAAGGAGTATAATTGTTAATCTTCAGGGAACGTTCCTTGGCTTGGTACAGTCAGCTACCCTGATTCCCAAAGGGTGTGCTCTCTTTTTCCATGGGAAGGGACCCACCGGATTATCCAGCAAGACGGCATGGCATCGTTGCCTTTTTTAAGGCGAGGAGAGATACCCGGGAAAAGTGGGCGACGGCGGAAATATAGCAAGGATCTAAGGTGGGATCTTTGGCTATATCTTGCATGAGAAAGCCGTTGACAGGGGCCTCGATCACCGACTAATTAAGGTCCGGTGTTCCCGGTTTTGCCCGGAGCCGGTGTAAAAAAATGGGGTCCGGGGAGATCTTACCCTTCAAGGCCATAGCCTAGACGATTATATTGAGGGGCTTCACCGGCTTTAAATATGAGAGATGGTGCATATCATGATTATGTCGCGGGTGTTTCGGACCCAAGAGTCGTCATAACCATTTTTTTAAGGATTCGGCTGTGAAATAATCAGTCGCCGGAGGCGAGGCGGGTTTCGTATGATTTTTTATGGACGCATCGCTCACTAACCGTTCAAAATGAGAGGATTTATGATGAGACGACTGATGCTGGCCGCCATATGCCTGTGTTTGGCTTCACTGCCTGCATACGCAGCGACGGGAAAAGATGAGAAAAAATTGGTGATCTATACCTATGACTCTTTCGCCTCAGAATGGGGGCTGGCACCCAAGGTGATTCCCGCCTTTGAGAGGGCCAGCGGTGTGACGGTCGAGCTCATCTCCGTGGGCAGCTCGGGGCAGGCACTCCAGCGGGCCATACTCGAGAAAGATCGCCCCAAGGCCGATGTGGTGATCGGTATCGATAACAACCTTCTGACCCGGGCCAAGCAGGCGGGGGTTCTCTCTGCGTATCGCTCCCCCGGCATCGACAATGTGCCCGAAGCGCTTCGTTTCGATCCGGAGTTCCAGGTGACCCCCTTTGATTACGGCTATTTTGCCATGATCTATGACAGCGATCTTATCAAGACACCTCCCAAGAGCCTTGAAGAGCTCACCGACGAGCGATTTAAAAAATCGGTGATCCTCATGGATCCCCGGACGTCGGGTCCGGGTCTGGGCTTTCTCCTCTGGACGGTGGCCGTCTACGGTGACGATTTTCCTGGATATTGGGGGCGTCTGGCGCCATCTATACTCACCATCACGGATAGCTGGAGCTCCGGTTACGGTCTCTTTACCAATGGAGAGGCCCCCATTGTGCTCAGCTACAGCAGCAGCCCGGTCTACCATGTCGCCTTCGAGAAGAGTGACCGTTACAAGGCCGCCGCCTTTGACCAGGGTCACTATATGCAGATCGAAGGGGCCGGTATCGTTAAAGGGGCACCCCATCGCAAGGCGGCCGAAGCCTTTATCGACTTTATGCTCTCCAGTACCTTTCAAAAAGAGATCCCCTTGACCAACATCATGTTTCCGGCAAGCGCTAACACGCCCCTGCCGGAGAGTTTCTCCCATGCGGTGAGACCTGCAAAAACCCTTCAGATTTCGCCCGATACGATCATGACTCGACGTGATCAGTGGATCTCCACCTGGGTGGATACCGTCTCCAAATGATGCCATCCTTGGGTAGAGGATGGGGGGCAAAGCTCCTATGGCTGGTGCCCCTCATCCCCACCGTGATTCTCTTCTACCTCCCCTTGGCCGTCATTGCCGGGGAGGCCTTGAAGGGGGGGGAGGGCCCCTCCCCCTTTGTGCGCCTATTTTCCAACCCGTATACCTTTCGGGTTATCGGGTTTACCCTCTGGCAGGCTTTTGTCAGTACGGGGGTCTCCATCCTCTTGGGGTTGCCCGGCGCCTTTCTTCTGGGGCGGGCCACCTTTCGCGGAAAGCGGCTGTTAAAAGCCCTGACCGCCATTCCGTTCGTACTCCCCTCCATCCTTGTGGTGCTCTCCTTCGTCATCTTCTATGGAAACAGTGGGGTGCTTAACCGGTTTATCATGGCGGCCTTCGATCTGAAGCGGCCCCCCTTGACCATTCTCTACTCTTTTTCAGCCATTATTCTGGCCCATGCTTTTTATAATTTTCCCCTGGCGGCCCGGATTATCGGCGCCTTTTGGGAGCGGCACAGCGATGGACCGGCCCTTGCCGCCCGCACCTTAGGGGCGGGCCCCATACGCACCTTTTTAACCATCACCCTGCCTGGGCTCTTGCCGGCGATCTTTTCTGCGGCGGGGCTTATCTACCTCTTCTGCTTTATGAGCTTTGCCGTGGTATTGGTCTTAGGGGGCGGACCACGGTACACCACCCTTGAGGTGGAGATTTATCGGGCGGCTCGCGTCAGCCTGGATCTGGATCTGGCCGTGGCCCTTGCCATGGTGGGTGCCGTGCTCACCCTGTGCATGCTCTGGATCACGGTGAAGATGCAGCACAAGGCGGCCCATGCCTTAAGGGGGCAGGCCTCCCGGGCGGGGGGCATCCGCCTTAGGG
>JABXKT010000042.1 GCA_013619155.1 Desulfobacteraceae bacterium | reverse complement strand
ACACAGACGGTAACATATTAAGATACGCGTCGTTAAAGAGAGATCGTGGTGGCATCTTGGCCGAGATGTCACCACGATTGATCGACACGGCCTGTCCCTGCATCGATTTGAGTGATCCCCCCCTTTTTTTTACCTCGTATGCTTGTAACTATTCAGCGTATGCCTCCGGCGGCCCTGCCGGGAGTCAACCTTTTGAAAAGGTTGTCAAGCAGGCATCATTCAGTCTCTACAATTTAATCAAAAAATTAAAGGCATATGTGATTTGCCCCGAGGAACGAGGGGTGAAGCGCATATGCAACCTGCTTTCGAGGTGGCTCACCTCGCCGCCGGAGGCCCGTTTTTGGGTCTCTCTAACTCTGTAAGGCCACTTTTATCGCCAAATATCGACTGACGTTTTTACATGGCAAGCGCCTCCATCTCCCGCTTGGCCCGGGCGGCCAGGGGGGTATTATCATTGATGGCGATGGTCTTTTTGAAGGCGGATTGAGACTTTGTGTAGGCACCGGCGCGGAGGTAGGCTCCGGCGAGTTCGAACTGGAGTTCCTGGAAGTGGGGGGCGGTTCGGATCCCTTTCTCGAACCAGGCAATGGCATCGGCGAGCCTTCCTTGAGCCATGAGGCACAAGCCCATGCCGCGCATGGGGAGGGCAAAGCTGGGCTCAATTTCGAGGGCTTCTTTGTAGTAGGCCATGGCCCGGGCGTACATCGTCTTGTTGTAGTAGGCCCAACCGAGGTTGTAGAGGGGGTAGTGGGGGGTGGCGTAGAGGATGTTGTCGGTGACCCCATTTAAGATATTAATGGCCGCATCCCAGCGTTTCATGAGGAGAAGCACCGAGCCCATGTTGTTTTTGGCCGGGGCGTAGTCGGGTTGCAGGTCGATGGCGCGTTGGAAGTGACGGATGGCGGTCTCATACCTATTTTTCGCGGCGTAGGCTTTCCCCAGATCATCCTGGAGCAGGTAGTCTTTTTCATAGAGGCTCTCCGCCTCGAGGAGTTCTTTGATGGCGGCGGTGGCATTGCCCTGGTTCAAATAGGCCTCCCCTAAGTTGCGAAGGGCTTCCGACTGCTTGCGTCGTAAGGGGGTTTTGCTGGCACAGCCGGCGATAAGGACCACCGCCAGAAGGGCGAGAATGATGCGTGTGAAATGTCTCATGAAAACTCCTGGAATGTTAAAATGAAGGTAACTATGGAGCGTCTAAAAAAGTCATCTATGGTGGCCGTGGGCAAAAAAAGGCCGCCGCAGGCATCGCTGAATAGTTGCAAATGAAGGACCCTGACTTCGCAGGTGTAAAAAATGCCCAGATGCTAAAGGACTATATATTAAAGACCCTTTACGGCTCTGTATGTACGAAAATGCGGGGGTATCGGATCCCCATGGAGTCACCCTGTCATGGTTTGGCTCGTAAGGCAATTGCCAGGAGACCGGGGTTTTTTAGCGGATCAAGATGACACTCACCCCTTTCTCTTCCAGGAGGGCGGTGATCTCGGCGGGGAGGGGAGCGGCGACGATGAGCTTTTTTACCAAGGGGGAAGGCTCGGTGAGGATGCCATCGATGGTCAGGGAGCCTGTGAGGGGGGCGGCTCCTTCGGTGATATCGATGCGGGGGTTCTCCTCAAAGGGGATCTCTAATGTGGAGAGGAGTTTTAAGGTGGTGGTGTGCAGATAATCCCCTTTATGGATGGATATCACCTGGAGTCCCGATTGTTCGATGGCGAAGGCGGCATCCCCATAGAGTTCTCCAAAATCCACCAGGGCCTCGTTGCCTTCGGGCTGGCGCACCATATGGGCGGTGGCTTCGATCTGCATGCCGGCATAGGTAAAGGAGATGGAGACGTCGGGGTCGTAGAGAAGTCCCAAGGCCTTGGCCAGCTCCTGGATATACACCTTGTGGGTGTAGGGGGTGATCTCTTGCAGGCTGAGATTTTTCAAGGGGGAGAAATAGCCGGTGGGGAGGACCTTGCCCCGGAGGGCTTCCCGGATGGTCAGGCCGTATCTCTGGAGATAGGCGACTAGGGGGAGGGCGCTGCGCTGGGAAGGGTGGGTGAGTTCCGAGATCACCACCCCACGAAATGAGGCCTTTGAATGTGTGGTGTCGTATTTGAAGGCCCGATGTGCGGAAAGGGATAGGGTCATGCCCGCTTCGGAGAAGGAGAGGGGCATGGGCAGGCGCATCTCCGGGGCACTTTCCTGGATGGCATCCAGGAGGCGTGAGAGGGTGGGCTGGTCCCCTGTATCGGCAAAACACAATTTTTTAAAATGGTCGGCCATGATCTTACGCTGTGCCTGTGAAAGGGAGAGGTCTCTCCGGATAAAGAGAATCCGTCGCCCCTCCGGTAGCTGGAGGATCGGGGTCTTGGAGAGATCCACCGAGAAGTCGCCTCCCGTGGTATCGGGGAAGTAGTAGCGCCCTCGATTCAAGAGGACACCACCCAGTAATTGGGTCAGTGCCTCGAAGGGGTCAAGGGTCCCGTGCACCGCCTCACTCTTGTAGTGTGTGCGCCCCGTCTTGGTGGATGACTCTTTTTGTTTGGTGGCATTTAATACCACCTCACCATCGGCTTGAAAGACCGATGCGTACCAGGGTTCGTCGAGGAGCCCCGCCTTGGGGATTTTTAATCGTTGACCGATGTAAATATGGTTGAGGTCGCTGATCTTTGGATTTATCAGTCGAAAGAGTTTGACCCCTTCCTGGAAGGCGGGGGAGCCCATGGGGCCGAATTGCTGGGAGACAAGCTGGGAGACAGACTCTCCCGGTTTGACCCGGTGGGCGGTGGTGTTGGCGGCCAGGCGCTCTCTGACTGGAGCCGCCGTGATGAAGGGGACGTCCACAATGCCCCGCTTTTGTCCGGGAAGCGCATCGGTTTTGAGCCATTTTAAGGGGACGAAGATGCGTTCCCCGGGGTGGATGCGGTTGATATTGGGGATGTGGTGGTTGATGAGCTTGAATATGTTGAGGAAAAGGGGGAAATTGGTCCGGGATATCTCCCCTTTTTGCTTGAGAATTTTAATAACATAATCGTTGGGGCGAATTTTGTAAGGTTCACTTAAGAGGTCGCGTCCGTTGACGCTGTGGACATAATAACGCTTGTAGAGAATTTCGGCATGGAGCTCGGAGGCACATGCGATAATGATCAGAAGGCCCATGAGGGGCACGTGCAGCTTCTTCCAGCAACCCATAGACGATTCGGGGCCTCCATAAAGTGGCTCAGGCCCTTTGAGGGGATAAAAAATCTCACAAAGGGCCTGGCAATATGTGGTGCAGAAAAAAAAGGAGGGAGGATGGCATCCCCTCTCCTATTTTTTTAAGGATGATCGGAAAAATTACTCCTGGCGGGTGAGCTTCAGCCGATCGGCAATGGCATCGGCCGAGAGGCGCACAAATCGCTCGAAGGCCTCCCCGGTGAGGGGGGCCCCGGACGCCGGAAACTCTGTGATCCCTTCAGCCTTGAGCTCTTCGGGTGCATTGATCAGTTCAGGGTTCGGTGTGATGCCAAACTCTTCGGGAAAGGTACCGGTGAAGTAGGTCTCTTGGAAACCGGAGAATTTAATGGCATGGGCCGTGGAATCGATGACGGCAGTCTCCTCGTCGGAGATGAGCCCTTGTTTTACCGCTTCCATGAGTCCTGCCAGGGTCTCCCCGCCTTGGGTGCAGGCGATATGGCCGTTTCTATTGGCCAGGAGTTCGCTGTCCATGATGGCCTGTTCGGTGGCCTCCACAAAGAAGACATTTTTCTGACCGGCCAGCTCATTGTATCTCTTCACCACGCTGATGACACGGGGCATGGAGACGGGGTTGCCGATCATGGCCGCCTGGGCAACACTGGCTTGAACGGTGACGGGTTTAAACACACGTTTGGCCGTGTCGGGTTCCAGATAGTACTGGTAGACGGGGTTGGCATGGTGGGACTGTACCCCGATGACCTTGGGGAGGGTCTCGATGATGCCGGCCTCGTAGAATTTTAAGAATCCGTTCATGACAGCGGTGATGTTTCCGGCGTTACCGATGGGGACCACCACCACCAAGTTTTTCATCTCATAATCGAAATCCTGGGCAATCTCAAAGGAGTAAGACTCCTGGCCGAGGATGCGCCAGGCGTTCTTGGAGTTCAAGAGGGCCACGTCATACCGGGACGACAGGTTCTCCACGACCTTCATGCAGTCATCGAACACACCCGGAATTTCAAAGACTTTTGCGCCGCTACCCAGGGGCTGGGAGAGCTGCTGGGGGGTGACCTTGCCCTGGGGGAGGAGTACCGCCGATTTGATCCCCTCGGTGAGGTACGAGGTGTAGAGGGCAGCGGCGGCCGAGGTATCACCGGTGGAGGCGCATACGGCGAGAATCTCTTTCATGGTCCCTTTCTGGAGCAGGGAATTTATGTAAGAGAGGGCACTGGCCATGCCGCGGTCTTTAAAGGAGGCGCTGGGGTTCTGTCCGTCGTTTTTAAAGAAGAAACGGGCCCCGGTGAGTTTTTGAAGGCGACTGTTGGCCTCCACCACAGGGGTGTGTCCCTCCCCTAAGTAAATCACCGACTCCAGGGGAACCACCGAGCCTAAGAACTCATGGTACCGGTAGATTCCTTTGAGGGCGGGAATATTGAGCATGCGTCGGTAGTCGAGCACCTTGCGCCAGGTGGCACCGTCGGCTTTCTTTGTTACCAGATTAGAGGTCTCATGAAGCATCATGACGCTGCCGCAGTCGGGGCAGACGTAGAGAAGCTCGTCGATACCGTGTTCGCTTCCGCAGTCGAGGCAGCGGTAGAGCATCTCTCCACTGGGAGAGGGGATGATGAGGTCTCTTATCTCAGAAGGGAAATCGGAAGGTCTCATTTGGCAATCACCTCCTTGCCGCCCATGTAGGGCACCAGTGCCTTAGGGATGGTGACGGAGCCGTCTTCATTCTGGTAGTTCTCAAGGATTGCGGCCACCGTTCGTCCCACCGCCAGGCCGGAGCCGTTGAGGGTGTGGACCAGACGGGGTTTCTTCTCACCCTTGGTACGGAAACGGATGCTCATGCGGCGGGCCTGGAAGTCTTCGAAGTTGCTGCAGGAGGAGATCTCTCGGTATTTGTCCTGGGCAGGCATCCACACCTCGATGTCATAGGTCTTGGCCGAGGAGAAGCCCAAGTCTCCGCTGCAGAGGGTGACTACCCGGTAGGGGAGGTCCAGGCGCTGGAGTACCTTCTCGGCGTTGTTCGTGAGAGTCTCCAGCTCTTCGTAGGAGGTCGATGGATCCACGAATTTCACCATCTCAACCTTGTTGAACTGGTGCTGGCGGATGAGCCCTCGGGTGTCCTTGCCGTAGGAGCCGGCCTCGGATCGGAAGCAGGGGGTGTAGGCCACATAGGAGATGGGCAGATCCTCTTCGGAGAGGATCTCACCGGCGTGGATATTGGTGACGGGGACCTCGGCGGTGGGGATAAGGTAGTACTCCTGCCCCTCTATTTTAAAGAGGTCTTCCTCAAATTTTGGGAGCTGGCCGGTACCGACGAGGCTGTTTCGGTTGACGATAAAGGGGGGCAGCACCTCGGAGAAACCATGCTCTTCCGTGTGCAGATCCATCATGAAGTTGATGAGGGCCCTTTCCAATCGTGCACCCGCCCTCATAGAGAGGGGGAATCGGGCACCAGTAATGCGTGAGGCACGGCCGAAGTCAAGGATTCCCAGGTCTTCACCGATGTCCCAGTGTGCCTTGACCTCGAAGGGAAAGGCCGTGGGCGTGCCGACGGTGCGCAGGAGTTCGTTGTCCTCCTCATCTCGGCCCGTGGGGACTGAAGGGTGGGGGATATTGGGAATTCCCATGAGGATCTCCTGGAGGGTGCCCTCGATTTCCGAGGACTCTTTTTCCAGGACCTTGATGCGAGTGGAGACTGATTTCATCCCATCAATTTGAGGCTGAGCGTTCTCTCCGGATTTTTTTAACGTGGCGATCTCATCGGAGACGGTATTCCTCTCATGGCGGAGGGTTTCAAGCTCCTGAAGGACTTCACGACGCTTGGTTTCACATGCGGTGAAGGTGGCAAGATCGGCTTTGCCGGCTCTCTTTTTGAGGGCCTCCTCCACGGCGCTAAGGTTGTCTCTGACGTACTTGAGTTCAAGCATAATAATAACCTGTTTCTGGAAACGGGAATGGTGGACAGCACGGTCTGCATGGGTACAGGCAGGCCACGCACCCAGGTTTTTGTATCGGAGTTGTCGCTTCCCATATCGTATTGTGTTATGGTGTGGGCCGAGGGACGGGCTGTGCCACGGATGGCTGCGCCAATCCGTGATTTTACCAGTATTAATTTTTTTATTTTTTAAAACTTAAAATTATTATCATGGTCCATGGTGGCAGTCAATAGCTTTGAAAATTACCAATTATTATTGATTTTATATGTTTAGATAAAATGAGTGGAGATTATATATGGATGATGCCGGAGAAAAAAGACGAGAAATAATCGGTGAAATTGAGGCGGTCCTTGATGCCCTTTCTGCCGAAGAGAGACAGAAGAAGCAAGAGGTTATCGAAGAGCGTCTCTTTGGCTTTGCCAACTTTATGGAGGCCAAGGTCGTCTTACTTTATATGGCCAAGGTGGGTGAGGTCAATACCCTCGAGATTATTGATCGCTCCCTTGCCAGGGGCAAGGTCGTGGTGCTGCCCGTATTTAACCGTGAATCCAGCAAAACCACTCTCTATAAGGTCGAGAACAGCAAGACCGATTTTATCGATGGGCCTGAGGGATGTCGGGTGCCGGATCCTTCAAAATGCAAGACCGTTCCCATTAATCATATCGATATTGCCATTGTACCGGGACAGGCCTTCGATGAGAAGGGGGGGCGCATCGGTATCGGCGATAAATTTTATGATAAATTTGTCCAGAAACTTCCCATTACTACTCGGAAGGTGGCCATCGCCTTCGAAGAGCAGGTGATCTCCCAGGTTCCCACGGATTCGAGAAATAAGCATATCGATATTATCGTCACGGATACCCGGACTATCTATAAGATCTAATTTTTTTAAGGGGGCTGTTTTTTTCTCCGCCCCTTATGCCCCGGCGTCAGATATTAAAGCGGCCCCACTCATCTCATGAGATACGGGGCCGTTTTCATTTTGGGCCAAAAAAGAGGGGCGTGTTAGGATCCCGATGGGGATTGAAGGGCCGTTTGGAGCCCGTTGAGGTTTGCCCATTTTCCCACGGCAATGACCGTATCTCCCCCTTTGAGAACGGTCTCAAAGGAGGGATTGAAGAGCATGGTCCCCCCGGATGTCTTGATGGCGATGATGATTAGATTAAACCGTTGACGAATACCCGAATCTTTGAGCATCACATTGACCAGTTCCGAATCGTTGTGGATAACGATCTCCTCCATCTGTATATCTTTACCCCGTCCTTGAAGGGAGAGCTCCAGAAAGTTAGTGACGGCGGGGCGTAGGAGTTTTAAGGCCATATTGGCCGCTCCCATGTCGTACGGGGATTCCACCATGTTGGCCCCGGCGGTGATGAGCTTGGAGCCTGACTCCTTGTAGCAACACCGGGCCATGATGAAGATATCTGGGTTGAGCTCCCGGGCGGTGAGAACGAGGAAGACATTGTCGGTATCGGTGGCCAGGGCTGCGACGAGACAGGTGGCTTTTTTGATACCGGCCCGGATGAGGTTCTCTTCCACGGCGGCATCACCGGATATATAAAGGGCGCCATCGGCTTTGAGCAGGGGCACAAGCTCCGGAGATTTTTCGATGACCACAATATCTAACTCTTTGGTGTCCATGAGCTGGTGGTAGAGAACGCGTCCGATGCGTCCATATCCACAGATGATATGGTGATCTTTCAGTCGAGTGATCTTTTTGTCCAATTTATGCCTCCCCATGAGGGTTCGTATATTGCCGTCCACCATGAATTGGATCACCGAGCCGCCCACGTAGATAAAAAAGCTGGTTCCGAGGAGGATGATGATCATGGTAAAGTGGCGACCGCTGGGGGAGAGGGGATGAATCTCCCCAAAGCCCACGGTGGTTAAGGTAATGAGGGTCATGTAGGAGGCATCGGTGAGGTTCCATCCTTCGATGGCCATATAACCGGAGATGCCGCCGATGATGATGAATATCAGGAGGGCCACCGAAATAACGACCTGCTTGGATCCTTCCAATGGTTTTTGTTCCTCTTTTCAGGCGTCAGGTTGAGTATTCCAACAGTCTGTGATTAAAGGTCTTTTATTCCTGGTCTCTCGCCGTATGTGGTCGAAAATATTCTCTATTTTACAGGAAAAAGAGAGTATTTCCAATATTATTTACGGGGCAGCTATGGTATATACCCCTTCTAATGGAAGCATACACCAAAGGCATAGAGACATCATAGAAAATGAGGATCCAAGGGGGGCTTCTTCGTATCTCCAAGGGGCCTTATTAAGGGGAGGCCTATGTCTCCCGGCCCTTTGGGCCTCCGTCCAGCGCTCCTGCACCTGCCCGAAGGGCAACGGGGCATGAAAAAATAGAAGTGTACAAAAAATGACGACGCGATGGGAATGGTAGGGCACCCATGGACGAGTGATGATTGGGTGCATTTTAAAAAAGAAGCATCTGGCGCTCTGATCTCAAGGATAATTTATGGATACGATGGAGAAAAAATATGCATGGCAACGGGAGGAGATGGTGAGGCGTCAGATCGCCGGACGAGGGATCAGTGATCCGCGTCTCCTCAAGGTGATGGGTGTGGTCCCCCGCCATCTCTTTGTCAGCGAGGCGTTGATGGACCGGTCGTATGGCGACTTTCCCCTTCCCATTGGGGAGAAGCAGACCATCTCTCAGCCTTTCATCGTCAGCGAGATGACCCAGGCTCTTGCCTTGACGGGGAATGAGCGGGTATTGGAGTTGGGGACTGGCTCCGGGTACCAGGCGGCGGTCCTCTCTCGCCTGGTCTATCGGGTGTATACCATCGAGCGTATTCATACCCTCTACATGAAGGCACGTAAGGTCTTTGACCGCCTCCACTATTTTAATATTGTGCCGCGCTTCTCCGACGGGACCACCGGATGGCCGGATGAAGCGCCCTTTGATGCGATCCTTGTGACGGCTGGGGCCCCGGCCGTTCCGGTCCACCTCACCGATCAGCTAGCCGATGGCGGGCGTCTCGTCATGCCCGTGGGGGGTGCCGATACCCAGGATCTGATCTGCATCACGCGGGTGGGTGAGACACTCATTCGTGAAAATATGGGCAAGTGTCGATTTGTCCCCTTGATTGGGGAGTATGGATGGAAGGAGGAGTCTCGTTGAAAAGTATACGTCGTCTCTATGAGTGGGTCTTGGGGTGGTCGAACTCTCCCTTTGGGGGGTGGGCCCTTTTTATTATCGCCTTTGCCGAGTCCTCATTTTTTCCGATTCCTCCGGATGTTCTGCTCGTGGCTTTGGCGGTGGGGGCCCATAAGAAGGCCTTCCGCTTCGCCCTTATCGCCACCGTGGGCTCGGTTCTGGGCGGTATGTTAGGGTATCTCATCGGATGGCAGTTTATGGCCTTTATAGGGGACCATATAATCGCCTTCTTTGGCTTCGCCGATAAGTTTGCCCAGGTGGAGTCTCTCTACAACACCTGGGATGCCTGGGTGGTTTTTATCGCCGGTTTTACCCCCATCCCGTACAAGGTATTTACCATTGCCGCAGGACTCTTTCACCTCAATTTTCCCATCTTTGTCCTGGCTTCGGCCCTGGGTCGGGCGGGTCGTTTCTGCCTTGTGGCCGCTCTGATTTACTATCGGGGTCCCTCCATCAAAGCCTTTATTGACCACTACTTTAATCTGATCGTCACCGCCTTTACCCTGCTGCTCATCGGTGGATTTTTTATCATAGCCCAGGTTCTGTGAGGGGATCGGCTTCGCGTCGATGTTGTATCGTGGGTGGTATTTGAGGTTCGGGGTACCTAAAAAAAGTATCTCCGCCGGCCAGGGACGGTCTTTAAGAGTCCTGGGCTGCGGAGATTTTTTGATTGATGCGTAGATGGCATGGCGGTGCCGCTGAAGCGATGATTAATCACTCTCTTTGAGGAAGGCGGCGAAGGCTTCGGCCAGGGGTGAGGGGGTGCGCTTCTTGTGGCGGGTGAGGTAGAAGGTGCGTTTGAGATCTACCCCTTCGATGGAGATGGCGGCGAGAAGGCCCGATTGGATGTCCCGCTCCACGGCACGGGTGGAGAGGATGGAGACCCCCACGCCGCATTTTATCGCCTCACAGACGGAGACGGTGTTGCCCATGCGGGCGGAAATTTTGAGTTCAGAGGGGTCGAAACCGGCGTTGGTGAGGCTCTGATCCAGGGAACTCAAGGTACCCGATCCCTTTTCCCGGGTGATAAAGGGTTCCGAGATGAGTGCTCCCACGGAGATGCTCGTGCGCTTGGACCAGCGGTGGTCGATGGGGACGATGAGGCGCATGTCATCTTCGAAGAGGGGTTCCTGCAAGATGCCAGGATCGGAGAGGGGGGCACCGGTCACCGCCAGCTCTAAATCCCCGTTTAATATGGCATCGGCAATCTCCCGGGTGTCCCGGATGGTCAGGGAGATCTTCACCTCAGGGTGGGAGGCGATAAAGCGCCCGATCACCTTGGGGAGGATGTAGCCTCCGGGGATGGTGCTTCCCCCGAGGGATAGGGATCCCTTGGTGACCCCTCGGAACTGGGAGAGGGCACTCTCGGTCTCATTACGTAGGGCCAGGAGCCTCTTTGCATAAGTGAAGAGGAGTTCTCCAGCCTTGGTGGGCAACACCTCTTTGCCCAGGCGATCGAGGAGGCGAAATCCGCAATGCTCCTCTAAATCCTTGATGTGGCTGCTCACTGTGGGTTGGGAGAGGTGAATTGCCTCGGCGGCCCTGGAAAAGCTTTTACACTCGACGACCTTGCAGAAAATTGTCAGTTGCCAAAAGTCCATGCCTATCGTTACCTAATTATATTCCGAATGAAATTTATCTTTTAGCTTTTTTTCGATGGAAGGCGGTACCATGCCGGAGATATCCCCACCGAAGCTTGCCACCTCTTTGATGCCCGAAGAGCTTGTGAATATCCAGCGCATGCCGGTCATGAGAAAGACCGTTTGAACGTCTCGGTTGAGGCGCCGGTTAAACATCGCCATCTGAAACTCATTTTCAAAATCGGAGACAGCCCGCATGCCGCGAAGGATGGCGGTGGCATTGCGCTTTCTCGCGTAATCCACCACGAGACCGTCGAAGGCATCAACCTCTACGGAGTCTATCCCTTTAAAACAATCCGTGATCATGTCGATGCGTTCTTCCACGGAGAAGAGGGGTTTTTTTGCCCGATTTTTAAGGGTGACGATGATCACCTTGTCGAAGACTTTCAATCCACGTTCCACAAGATCGATGTGGCCATTGGTGAGGGGGTCGAATGAGCCGGGATAGACGGCAATACTCTTCATGGGTCTTTAAATCCTTTTTCGTTGAATGAACATATGGCCCAGATATTATCTGCAAGCTCTAACACAAAGTATTGCCGGTGAACACACTTTTTCCATCGGAAATTGTGCATGTTAGCCCTTTAGACGGCAGGGCCCCTCGTTTATTAATGGGATTAAAACCCGATGAATTATGGCGAGTTACCCCGGAAAAGGCCGGATAGCCTTGGTTCCCGGGGTAAGAGAGGGAGCGCCGCTATTTTTTAGGGATGGGGGAGAGAAAAGAGAGGGCCGTGGTTCCATACTTTCGGGTTTCGGTGAGGATGAAACCATCGCCGGTCTCTGGGGGGTCGCCTGCCGCGTGCTCCACGATGATGAGGCTCTCGCAGGAGAGGGCACCGGTGGATGCCAGGTGGGATAGGGCCACATCGGCGAGCCCCTTTTTGTAAGGGGGGTCGAGGAATACCAGGTCCCACGGCTCGGAGTACCGGGAGAGGCAGTTTAGATTTTTGGCGATGTCCCACTGGATGAGGGTGCTTTTCTCTGTGTAGTTGCAGGCGGCAATATTTTTCGTGCAGGTCGCCACGGCCTGTTTGTCATAGTCGATGAAGAGGCACCGGTCCGCCCCCCGGCTGAGGGCCTCCAGTCCTAAGGCACCGGTGCCGGAAAAAAGATCCAGGACCGCTGCCCCGCGGACCTGGGTCTGGATGATGTTGAAAAGGGTCTCTTTGACCCGGTCCGAGGTGGGCCGGGTGGTGATTCCTGGAACGGAAATCAATTTTTTTCTGCGTCGCTCTCCGCCAATGATGCGCATATGTATCGTCTGGTGCTCCGTAAGTAAATGAAGGGGTCGGGTGACTCCCGGGTATACAGCGATATTTATTTACTATTTTATGATTTTTGTGACGTGACCCTTGCTGATGCCTAAGCTCTTGGCGGCGGCCGCTATATTGTTATCACATTGGGTGATTCGTCTCTTGATGTACTCTCGCTCAAAGGCGGCCTTGGCCTCATGGAAGTCGGGGATATTGGCCAGGGTCTCGAATCCGGTGTCCGGGGCCGAGGGCTCGACGGTGCGGTAGGGGGTGGGCAGATCGGTGACGTCGATGATCTCTTTATTGACGGTGATGAGGAGGCGTTCTACCAGATTTTTCAGCTCCCGCACGTTACCGGGCCAGTCGTGAAGGCTTAAGGTCTCCAGGGCGTCCTGGGTGAAACCCTTGGATGCTCTTTCCGAGCTTTTGCACCACGCCTTGGAGAATCGTTCCACGAGCAGGGGGAGGTCATCGATACGATTTCGTAAAGGGGGCATATTTAAGGGCACGCCATTGAGGCGGAAGTAGAGGTCCTCACGGAATCGGCCCGCCTCGATCTCATGGCGCAGGTCCTTGTTGGTGGCGGCGATGATGCGGACATTGACATCGATGATACGGCTCCCCCCTAAGCGGCAGAATCGCTTCTCCTCGATGACTTGAAGGAGCTTTCCCTGATTGGCCAGATTCATGTCACCAATCTCATTGAAGAAGAGGGTCCCGCCATCGGCCAGTTCGAAGCGCCCGATGTGCTTGGATGTGGCCCCTTCGAAGGCCCCTTTTTCGTGGCCGAGGAGTTCACTTTCGAAGAGTGCCTCGGGGATGGCCGCACAATTGATGGTGATGAGAGGATTCTCAGAGTGGGCGCTGAACTGGTGGATGGTCCGGGCGGCCAACTCTTTGCCGGTGCCGTTCTCCCCTGAGAGGAGGATACTCGCCTCGGTGGGGGCGGCTGCGATGATCTGCTGTTTTAATGAGAGAATGGAGCCGCTGGAGCCGTCGATGGCATTTTTGGCGATCATGCGGGTCCTCAGGAACCGGTTCTCCTCCTCCAGCTTGCGAAAGTTCAGGGCATTGTTGATGGCCACAATGACCTTGTCGATGCTGATGGGTTTCTCGATGAAGCTGAAGGCGCCGTATTTGGTGGCGGTGACCGCCGTTTCGATGGTGCCGTGGCCCGAGATCATGATGACGGGAATCTTTGGGTGAGATTTCTTGATCTCCCGAAGGGTCTCGATGCCATCCAAGCCGGGCATCCAGATATCGAGAAGGACCAGGTCGGGGTGTTCGGTATCGATGGTTTTCAGGCATTCATAGCCGTTGGGGGCGGTGAGGACGGTAAAGCCCTCATCGGTGAGAAGCCCCTCGAGGGAGTGGAGGATGGCTCGGTCGTCATCCACAATAAGCAGGGTGGGAAACATGGGTTTTCTCCTTGGCCGGGCTCATTTGGATGCACGGCAGGCGGGTTCAGGCCTATGCCTGCACCGGAAATTCGATGACGAAACGGGTGCCACTGGGTTCATTATCCAGGACTCGGATTTCGGCGTTATGGTCAGAAATGATGGAGTTGACGATGGCAAGGCCCAGGCCGGTCCCCGATTTTTTCGTCGAAAAGTAGGGCTCAAAGAGCCGGGCTTTGACGGGGTCTGGAATACCGGTGCCGGTGTCGGCCACCTCTAAGGTGACTATCTGTTTCAGGCTGTCATGGAAGAGGGATAGGCTAATGCGCCCTCGCCCCCGCACGGCCGCCACGGCATTTTCGAGCAGGTTGATAAGGGCTTGTTTGATCAACTGACGGTCGAGATTCAGAAGGGGAATATCATTTACGAGGTGAACTGTAAACTCAATATCAGGGAGCCCTTCCCGGTAGAGCACCAGGCAGTCCTCCATGATGGAGGGCAGCTCCTCGGGCACCGGGTTGGCGGTGGGGAACCGGGCAAAGGAGGCAAAGGAGTTCACCAGGTTCCGGATGAGCTCCACATGTTCGATGATGGTTCTCGTGCACTCATCGAATACGGGTTCGGCCACCACCTTGGAGTATCGCCTCTTGAGGCGTTCGGCGGAGAGGGCGATGGGCGTCAGGGGGTTTTTCACCTCATGGGCGATGCGCCGGGCCACCTCCCGCCATGCGGCGAGGCGTTGGATCTTCTCTAATTCCGTCATATCATCGAAGACGATGACGACTCCGATGGGGTGGGATCCATCATCTCGAAGGGTGGTGGAGTGCACGTTAAAACTTCGTGGTTTTCCATCGACCTCGAGGGAGAGGGGGAAATTGATGCCGTTTCCTGAATTCTCCAGTTTTTCGGAGATATCTTTGGCGGTTTCATGATTCTGGCCCCCCAAAAATTCGGTGTAGTGGCGGTGCACCACCTCCTCACTCTTCACCTGGAGCATGCGTTCGGCCGAGGTGTTGATGGTGGCCACATGGCCAGACGGGTCTAAGGAGATGACGCCGGCCGAGACACTCTGGAGGACGATCTCCATATACTGGCGCTGCTCTTCGATCTCTATATTCTGCTCCTTGAGCATTCGAGCGGAAAGGGCCAGCTGTTCCCGGCTGATGCTTAAGTCACGGGTCATCTTGTTGAAGTCGGCCACCAGGCTTCCGATCTCGTCATTGGAGATCACATCGATGTGGAAGGAGAGGTCTCCTTCGGCCACACGTCGTGTGCCTTCGGCCAGCTCCATGATGGGGATGGTAATGGACCGGGCCAGGTAGAAGGCGAACCAGATGGCACAGAAGAGCACGAGAAGGGCCACGATGGAGAGGGCGATGAAATAGGTGGTGCGGATCGGTTTTTTGAGGAGCTTGATCTGTTGATACTCCTCAAAGCCCCGGGTGACTGAGGCGATATCCGTGACCAGAGCCTGGGAGACCTGGATGGTAATCACCACATAGGCTTTGGCTCTCTGGCGATTGACGCCAAAGGGGACGGTGGCGATGCTTCGGATCAGCTCGTGGCCCCCACTCTCCTCGATGATGGTGTGTACCCCTTTGGACTGGGCGGTTTTCTGAAGCTCTCCGGGGGGGATGAGGGCGAGGTAGTCGTTGGTGGTGTCCGACGAGATGGAGAAGGTGGTGCGTTCGGTGTTTTTGCCGTAGACCTCAATGGAGTCTAAATTAAAGGCTCTTTGACTCACCACGATATAGTTGGAGAGGGCCCCCTTTTTTTTGGTGGCCAGGTATTTCCGGTCCAGTTGGTAGGCGATACGGTCTAAAAAGAAGGTGTTGTTCTTCTCGATGTGGTCGTAGAGCTCCCGGCCGATGGAGAGGGAGTTCTCAAGGGCCTGTTCCACGGGGGCGTTAAACCAGTAAGCGATACTGTTGGAGATAAACTGCATGGAGAAGTAGAAGAGGACCACCGTGGGCACTAGGGTGAGGGTGATAAAGGCGATGACGAGTTTGACCCGAAGCTTGGAGCCCATGGCCTTTTTTCGGCGATCGAAGTAGAGCTTGGTGAGGTTGCGAAAGACGAGGATGATCAGGGCCAGAAGCAACATCATATTGATATTGATTAGGATAAACATCAATAAGGTGTTGGATATGGGAAAATCTGAGCCGTAGTTTGCCGTGGTGCTGATGGCGTAGGAGATGATTCCCACGGTGACAATAAGGACCGTGATGATGCTGAATTCTCGCCTCTGCCGTCTCTTCTCCGCCGCGGCGGAGGGTCTCTCTGTGTGAAGCTCCATGGCCCCTTCTCTCGACGCATACGGCGTTTGGTGTGCCGGACAGGCCCTCTTTTTTGTGGGGTGCGTATCAACGGGTCGATGCATGGTCTGCTGGTTTAGTAGACAAACGCTGCGTGTTGCCAGCCGGTTTCAAAGGCGTCCAAGTCTGTAAAGAGTCCGATAAATTTGAGGTAGACGGGCAGGGTGAAGGCCTCTAAGCGGGCCTGGGCCCGGACTCGGTAAATATTGCCGCGAGTGAGCTCGGTGAGGGAGGCGGCCCGCACCCCTTCCAGGCGGCTCATCACCCGTTTGGCCTCCTCGTAGCTGTCCGTGGTGATGCTCTCCGGTTCGGCCCAGGAACGGGTGATGGTGTAGGCTTTCTTCATGGCATCGAATTTGACGCGGTGCTCCGTCTTGATGGAGGCGATGCGGGGGTCAAACCAGAACCTTTTTTGTTGGAAGATCTCGATGTAGTAGGAGATGGTGGTCTCCACCCCGCTGTGTACCGCTTTTTCCACGCGCTCCACAAAGGCCCCCTCCAGCTGGGTGTAGAGGAGGAGGTGGTCCCGAGTGTTGGTGATGGTGAGTCCGGTGAGCTGAGGTTCATTGGAGGCTGTCCCCGTCCCGGGAATGATCAGGAGAAATGATATGGCCATGAGGCATGCAATGCGTGTGTATCCAATGCTCATAGGGACTCGGGTTCCAGTGTGCGGGTTTCCCATGCCTCTTTGTGCTTGAATAGGTGCTCCAAAAAGGCGTGGTTAAAGGCGTGGCCAGATTTGTTTGTGGTGATTTTGGCCAAAAGGGGCATACCCAAAAGAGAGAAATCACCCAGGCAGTCGAGGAGTTTGTGGCGGACAAACTCATCGGGAAACCGAAGGCCCCCCTCGTTCATGATGCCCTCCTCGGTGAGGGCAATGCCCGACCCGAGATCGGCCCCCCGTCCCAACCCGTAAAGTTTGAGCATCTTGATATCTCGATAGAATCCAAAGGTACGTGCCGGGCTGATGGCCTCGAGGAAGGAGCCGTCCCGAAGATCCAAGGTGTAGCTCTGTTCGTGGATCATGGGGTGGTTGAAGGCGATATCACAGGTGATGGAGAAGTGATCGCATGGGACGGCTCTTACCCATTTGTCCCCGTCCACGATCTCGATGGTTTCGGTGATGGCCAAGAAACTTCGGGGGGCGGCCATCTCCACAATCCCTGCGTCCATGATCCCTTGGGCAAAAAGATGGGCGCTGCCGTCCATGATGGGCATCTCATACCCGTCAATGGTCACCAGGGCGTTATCGATGGAGAAGCCGCAGAAGGTGGCCATCAGATGTTCAATGGTGGAGACGATGACACCCTCTTGGCCGATGACTGTGGCCAGGCTTGTATCGACCACATTCCGGAAGAGTGCCCGTATGGTGGGGCTATCCGGCAGGTCACTCCGCCGGAAGCGAATGCCGTGGTTGGCAGGGGCCGGCTGGATGGTCAGATTGACCAGAATGCCGGAGTGGACGCCCACTCCTGAGCATGAAAAAGGTTTTGCTAAGGTGCGCTGTTTCATGTAAATTATCATCACCATATCATAATGGGTTCAGCCTGTTATGCCCACCCCGTGTCGTCGTTTGAATCGTGCCTCATGAATGCCTGACTTTTTAGCTGGTTTATATATCAAATACCATGAAATATCAAAACCATTGTCATGGTCTGCCCCTCCTTGTAGGTGCCGAGTCATGGAAAAGGAGGCGGTGTGCTGGCCAGGGTTTACAGCAGTGCGTTGGTGGGGGTGGAGGCCCGGGTGGTGGATGTAGAGGTGGATATTGCCCGTGGGCTTCCTGCCTTTACCACCGTGGGGCTTGCCGAGATCGCCGTACGGGAGAGCCGGGAGCGGGTGAAGGCGGCGGTGTCCAACTCGGGTTTTCAGTTTCCCACGGATCGCATCACCGTGAATTTGGCTCCGGCGGATATGCGCAAGGAGGGGACAGGATTTGATCTGCCCATCGCCCTGGGGGTGCTCATGGCCACCGGTATGGTGCCAGAAGCGATTACGGCGGGATTTCTCATCTGTGGAGAGCTCGCCTTGGATGGGCGGGTGAAGGCGGTGCGCGGTGTCCTTGCCCTGGCCATGGAAGCGAAGCGTCGTGGGATGCATGGGGTTCTGGTTCCCTATGATAACCGCCTCGAGGCCTCGGTGGTGGACGGGCTGACGGTCTATGCGGTGAAGAGTCTCTCCGAGGCGGTGGGGTTTTTACGGGGTATCCACCCCCTCACTCCGGAACCTCCCTTTACGGGGCTCACCCCCGGGTTGGTCTCCTACCCCATCGATTTTTCCGATGTCGCCGGGCAGAATCATGTGAAGCGGGCCTTGGAGATTGCCGCCGCCGGATGGCACAATATCTTGATGAACGGGCCACCGGGCTCAGGCAAGACCATGCTCGCCCGCGCCCTCCCATCGATCTTGCCGCCCCTCTCCTTTGCGGAGGCCCTGGAGACCACCCGGGTCCACTCGGTATCGGGGCTTCTGGCGAGGGACGCCCCCCTCGTCGTTGCCCGGCCCATGCGTTCCCCCCATCACACCATCTCCGATGCCGGTCTTACCGGCGGTGGCCACAGCCCCATGCCGGGGGAGGTGAGTCTGGCCCACAACGGGGTCCTCTTTTTGGATGAACTGCCGGAATTTAAGAAGCGGGTGCTGGATGTGCTGCGTCAGCCCCTGGAGGATGGATGTGTGCATATCGCCCGGGCCCGTTTCAAGGTGACCTACCCCAGTGATACCCTCCTCGTCTGTGCTATGAACCCCTGTCCCTGTGGGTATGCCACCCATCCAACCCGGGAGTGTATCTGCTCTGCCGTTCAGGTAGAGCGGTACCAGGGGCGCGTCTCCGGGCCACTCCTGGATCGCATCGATCTTCATGTGGAGGTTCCGGCCGTCTCCTTTGCCGAACTGTCGGGTCGTGCCACGGGATCTGTCGAGGCCTCATCGGTGGTGAGGGATCGGGTGGTCGCCGCCGTGGCCCGCCAGTCCCGGCGGTTTAAGGCACTTCCCGTGCGGTTTAATGGGCAGATGGGCACCCGTGAGGTGCGGATGTTTTGTGATGTGGGGTCTGATTCTCAGGCGCTTCTGGAGGCGGCCATTAATCGTCTGGGCTTATCGGCGCGTGCCTGGATGCGCTGTCTGAAGATGGCCCGTACCATCGCCGATTTGGATGGCGTGGATGCGATTGCTACCTCCCACGTTGCCGAAGCGATTCAGTATCGGGAGATCTTTGCTCGGATCGAAGAGCCCTCCCCCTGGGCCTCTCCGCCGGTATAAAGAGGGGTGACGTTTTTTAAAGAAGGGAGGGTATGCCTCCTCCCGCCCCCATTGTCATAAAAAAACCTGATTACCATCCTTTTACAGTCACACGTGAGGTAAGCGAGTTCATCTGAAAACAAAATATAGGCCTTCTATGGTTAAAGTGGGCTTAAAAACTAAGCCTCCGGCGGCCAGGGAATAAATCCCCTGGACCCCAAGTGAGTGACCATGACGGGCCAAAGGCCCGTCATGGTCACTATTAAAACCTGTGTGGCAACCTTTTGTAAAAGGGTGGCCCCCGGCAGGGCCGCCGGAGGCTTTTTCCCCTTACACACTGAGATAGTTGTCAAGAGAGGATGTATAAGCACACCATTGTCGTGATGACCACAGTGATGGCTGAGAATAAGCAGTAATCAGATAAAAAAAAGGCCACCTTTATGGGGTGGCCTTTTATCGTGGGGGACTGCCTCGAGAGAGGCCGTCGGCGATGCGTTTTTAGGGCATTATGGCTTATCGTGGGGGGCTACATGGAGGGAGACCTCACCGTGCTTGATGATATCGAGGAATTTGGCCGGAGGGGTGCGGTCGGTGAAGAGTGCATCCACCTCTTTTAAGTTGCCGATGCGTACCATGGCACTTCGATTGAATTTGGAGTGGTCGGCCACGAGGAAGACCTGGCGGGAGTTGCCCATGATGGCCCGGGCGATGCGCACTTCGTTGTAGTCGAAGTCGATGAGGGTGCCGTCGGGATCGATGCCCGCCACGGAGATGATGCCGAAGTCCACCTTGAACTGACTGATAAAGTCGATGGCCGCCTCGCCGGTGATGCCCAGGTCGTGGTTTCGCACCACCCCGCCTGAGACGAGGATCTCAAACCCCCGATTCTGACCGAGGATGGAGGCAACGTTTAAGTTATTGGTGATGATGCGTAGGCCGGTTTTTTCGAGGAGAGCCCGGGCTACCTCTTCGGTGGAGGTGCCGATGTCCAAGAAGAGGGAGGCGTTATTGGGGATGAATTGGGCCACGTGCTTTGCCACCCGTACCTTCTCTTCTGAGCAGAGGGATTTTCGGGTGGAGTAGGTAAAGTTCTCCACGCTGTTCAGGAGGCCGGCGCCCCCATGGTACCTCTGGAGCAGTTTGGCGTTGCAGAGGTTCTTTATGTCCCGGCGAATGGTTTGGGGGGTGACGGAGAAGTGTTGGGAGAGTGCTTCGATGGAGACAAACCCTTTATCGAGAACCATGTCATAGATCGCTTTTTGTCGTCTCGGCAGGGTCTGGATGACGTCCGCTGCATTGTATCCCCGATCTCCAATGTTCACCTCTACACTCCCTTTTCATTTTTTTTCCAGAACGAACCTTGGCTGTGTACGAGTGTGATAGCATCGTAATCCCTTTTTTTCAAGCGATATTATGCGCTTCTGATAGGCATGGAGCGCCTCTCTTCGGTTTTCAAATTCGAAAATTTATGTTGCTTTGCGAACAGGGCTGTGGACGAAGGTGCTCGAAAATTTGGTACCGGGATTGCCCCTCTTCCCTTGAATTTTGAAGTAACGCGCTCTCTTACTTGGGGGGATGAGGGGGCCGTCTCCCCGGTAAGTATGACCCGACAGGCGAGGCGTTTGGAGGGAGGACTATTTCGGATGACGAGGTGGCGGGGTCTCCTTTTTTAATTTTGGGAGAGACGACTCTAATTACTCAATTGCTCTTTTTTAAATAGTGTTTGCGCAAAACATGGTGGGTATGATAATTTATTTTTAAGGATTTGCGACTTGATAAGAGCCTGCTTATAAAGCCAATTGGTATTTATTGTTCTGATATAATTTTGGATATAAAAAAGTATATCTTGAGCGTCAAAATAGGGAAGGAAGGGCTTATTGTTGGCAACGCTTTACTGTCCGGGAAGGGAAAAATCACACGTATTCGTAATCTTAAAATTTTTTAATTTACGATGCCTTGTCTCTGTATCCGTGGGCATGGCATTTATGAGGAAGGAAGCATGATGACCCTACACCCAAATATGCGGCACCGTCAGTTTTTTGGGGCACTCGTACTCTTGGTTCTCTGTTCTGCATGTGCGAATCACTCCACTCGGCTCATAAAAAAATACGTATCTGTAAATGAAAAGATTTCGGGTCAGGTAGAGGCAAGGGGAGGTTGGTACTCTGAATCCATGACGACATGTTCAGGCCCCATGATAACCACGGCCTGGCCTCTTCTTAATCTCACTATTTTCCCTTTAATTACGACTACCGGTCCCTGGTCCGATACCTTCGAGGCCGCACAAAAAAAAGTGGTGATTCATTATTCATCAACGGACGAGATTGAAAACACCTCTTCAGTGGAAGTGACGTTGAAGATGAGACTGAAAAATCCCATGATGATTGCCGAGGCCTTGTCATCTTACGACTATGTGGATGATGTATTTGATTTTGTCTGGGAGAGGGCGGCTTCTGATATGGCTGATGACATCGATATTACCCCTCGCAATGTCGGGGAATCCTTGCTGCCACCTTTTGATCGCCATCGGGTAAACAAATGTAGATTGGTCTCTGGTACGGCCTTACCCGACTTCGATGGATATAAAAATGGAGATGAAATAGGGGAAGAGTACAGTATTTCTCAAAAAAAGTCTTACGAACAGTGGTTATCTATTTTTTTATGGAAATATGGTATTGGGGAGATAGATGTGCAGTTATGGGCGGAGACGCGCTCCCCTTCCGGAGAGCTATTGGCAGAACACCAAAGAAAGTACAGCATACGTCCCAATGAAATCGATGGAACATTTACGCACATTAAAATAAATTAAAGGAGATCATTTTATGAACATTCGTATGATGTTTTGTGCCCTTTTATTCTCGTCATGTTTGGCCGTCGGATGTGCTTCAAATTCTACGGTTACAAAAAGTTATACCGAACAAATTGCTCCGGATGGAAGCAAAAATACAATCGTTACAGAAAGCATTGTTCAGTATCAGAAGAACACGACAAAAAAAATTGAACTCGAACATATAAAATGAATATGTGAATAATGTCTCTTTACCCCTTCAATTCGAATGATAATTCACTATTTTGGCCTTCCGTTTCCTTGGGAAGGCCAAAATCGATGGAAGGGGCCCCTCCTGGAAATGAGGCTGGATGGATAAAAAATCCGCACCAAGGTAGCCCGCATATTTGATAAACTGTACATCGAAGTACCTATATTATCAACGTAATATCCCCTTCACATGTGGCGCCGATAAAAATTGCATCACAGTAGAAAAATAGGGTCCATACTCCCTATGTCCCAGATTGTCATGGCCCCGTGAAATGATTACCTGAGTGCTCAATCTGCTTTAATTTAAATAAAATCCTACCTTTAAGCTCCTCATACCATTGTCAAAAGGTCCAAAAGGAAGAGCCGTGCCCCGTATTTTCTCTATGGCCAGTGCCGGTTCAGTCTATAGATGTGTATAGCATGTGATCATCTGTACGTCGCTGGAGAGACTTCCCTCTATAGATATGAAAAAAAGATGCGTCTATTCGTGTGGTCTGGCTATTTTTCATGGTTTATGCGTGGATGTGCTGTGATTTTTGATTATGGATACGTGGCGTTTTGCGTTGACAATGACCAGGGGCTGAAACACTCTGCGGGAGTATTTTTACCAGGGGCCATAGATAAACGGGGAGAGGCTAAAATTTAAAAAAGGTTCTCGAAGAAGAGATCTCTGATAATTTTGAGTCGCGTGGTGTGAGGTGGCTCCAGTATCGGATGCGGTATGGGGGATACGTCGCAACAGGCATTAAAAATATGGCCCCTGAAGAGCCAGGCGTTACGCCAGTGAATCTTACCTTTAATGGCCATAAGGAATAAATATGTCATACGATTTGAAAAACAGACTGGTCATTGGTTTGGCGTCAAGTGCTCTATTCAACCTTGAAGAATCAGATAGAATTTTCACTGAAAAGGGTGAGGATATTTATAGAGAATTCCAGCTTGAAAGGCAGCATATACCTTTAGATCCGGGGGTCGCCTTCCCTTTTATTAAACGGCTGCTATCCCTTAATGATTTAAATCCGTCGGACCCACCCGTTGAGGTCGTTCTTTTATCAAAAAATGATCCAGACACAGGTATGCGAGTGATGAAATCTATTGAATTTCATCATTTAGAGATAACACGCGCTATTTTTCTTCAAGGGCGATCCCCCCATCAATATATTGATGCCTTGAATATTAGTCTCTTTTTATCGGCGAATGAAGTGGACGTAAGGGAGGCCATCTCCGCCGGTTTTCCTGCAGGTCAGGTGCTTCCTTCAAATATTGACGATGAGCCCAGTGATACTGAATTGAGAGTCGCTTTCGATTTTGATGGTGTCATCGCAGATGACGAATCCGAGACAATCTATCAGGAATCCAATAATTTGAAAAAATTTCAAGCCTATGAGCAGAAAAATGTTGATGTGCCCCATAACCCCGGGCCATTGAAAGAGTTCTTGAAAAAAATCTCAAATATTCAAAAAATGGAGAAAGAAAAATTAAAAGAGGATGGGTCCTACTCCCCCAAGCTGAGAATTTCTATTGTAACGGCTCGTAATGCGCCATCCCATGCGCGTATGATAAACTCCATGAGACACTGGGGTATTATTGTGAACGAAGCCTTCTTCTTGGGAGGCGTCGAAAAGATAAACGTATTAGAAGTGCTGAAGCCCCATATTTTTTTTGACGACCAGAGGCTTCATCTGGAACCGGCCTCGAAGGTTTTACCCTCGGTCCATATTCCCTTTGGCATTGCAAA
>JABXKT010000217.1 GCA_013619155.1 Desulfobacteraceae bacterium | reverse complement strand
GCACACGCTGCAGGCCTTTTTTTGTTTTTTGTCGCCAGCCCAAAATGCCCCCCTATTTTTTTTGAACCAGGCCGACTATCCGCCTTTTTTTCCGAAAAATCTTCTATCCATAAAAATACTTGACACCAATGTTCGATTTTTTTTATGGGGTATCTCGAATGAAAAAGCCAAACCTGCCGTGAGGCGGGGACGGAAAATCACGGGTCTTTAAATAAAGATGGCCGGATTACCATTAATGTATGACAAAAAAGAGACCCAAACTATGGCTGAGATACCTTTTTTTGTAGGTTTTTTTAGCCTTTTTTTGCGGGTATCTATAGGAAATTACTATGAGATTCGGACAGCTGAAGATTAAGTCCAAGATGATGCTTGGAAACTGCGTTCCCCTGGTGCTACTTCTGATTTTATGCCTGGTCAGTTATAAAAGTATCGGATCTCTTCTAGAGGAGAGTCGGATGGTCAATCATACCCATCAGGTGATCGAGGGGGCCATGGAACTCCTCTCCTCGGCGGTGGATATGGAGACGGGGGTGCGCGGCTACCTTCTGGCGGGTGAGGAGAGTTTTTTAGATCCCTACAAATCGGGGTATACCGCTTTCCAGGCGAGTGTGGAGGGTCTCAAGAAGATGGTTAACGATAACCCCGGCCAGATGACACTCTTGGGCGAGATGGAGTCAACCATCGTCAACTGGCGAAAGGATGTCACCGAGCCAGCCATCGCCCTTCGGCGCGAGGTGGGGCAGACAAAGAGCATGGATGATATGGTCACCCTCGTTGCCGAGGCGAGGGGGAAACGATATTTTGATACCTTCAGGGGATATATTGCCACCTTTATCGGCCGGGAGGAGGCCCTCTTGACCTCCCGGACCCACGCCGCAGACAAGACGGCAGCCATGGCCACGGCCGTGATCTGGATAGGGACCCTCATCATCGGTCTGCTCTCTTTTGTGATTTCCTATCGCCTGATAAACAGCATTACCCGTCCCATGGGCGAGGCGGTGGAGATTGCAGGCGCCATCGCTAAAGGGGATATGACCCGGCATCTGGAGGTACGAAATCATGACGAGGTGGGAGCACTGGCCATGGCTCTCAATGAGATCTCCCAGGGGCTGGGGGCCATGCTCCGGAAGGTCACGGAGAGCTCTGATGTCCTGGGCCACTCCTCTGAAAAACTCTCTGGGGTCTCCTTACAGATGGTGAAGGGAGCCCAGGAGACCTCTACCCAGTCAAGTACAGTGGCAGCGGCCTCCGAGGAGATGAGTGGGCAGATGACGTCCGTGGCGGCCACCATGGCGCAGGCGACCTCTAATATCAATATGATGGCGGCGGCCACGGTCCAGATGACCGCCACCATGGGTGACATTGCTCAGAACTCAGAACGCGCCAAGGGGATCTCCATGGAGGCCGTGGCCCAGTCGGATCGCACCTCAGAGCAGATGAAGGAGCTGGGGTCCGCCGCCCGGGAGATTAGCAAGGTGACGGAGGCCATCGCCGGAATTTCTCAGCAAACCAACCTTCTGGCCTTAAACGCCACCATCGAGGCCGCTCGGGCCGGTGAGGTGGGTAAGGGATTTGCCGTCGTCGCCAATGAGATCAAGGAGCTGGCCAAGCAGACGGCCGTCGCCACCGAAGAGATCAAGGGGCGCATCGAGGGCATTCAGAACTCTACAGATACCACCATCGGTTATATCGAGACTATTGCCGGGACCATTGGTGAGGTGAATACCATCATCTCGGTGATCTCTTCGGCCATCGATGAGCAGTCGGCCACCACCCGAGAGATTGCCGATAACGTGGGGCAGGCATCCCAAGGGGTCCAGGAGGTGAACCAGAACGTGGCCGAGTCCTCTCTCGTATCCCAGGATATTTCTGAAAATATTGCCGTGGTCAACCGAGCCGCCGATGAGATGGCCGGGAGTGCCCAGGAGGTGAATATCAACTCCGAAGAGCTCTCAACCCTTGCCGCCCACTTAAATGAGATGGTGAGCCGGTTCCGGATCTGATTGGGCCGTCGATTAAAGACCTCGGAAAAACAAGATATCGCATCGTGGGAGGGTAAAGGGGCCAAAAAATTGAGCCTCCGGCGGCGAGGTGAGCCACCTCGAAAGTAAGTGACCGCTGCGCTTTGCTCCTCGTTCCTCGGGGCAAATCACAGTGGTATTCTTATGAAATTCGTCTATCTATTTTTTGCCAGAGCCCTAAAATAGTGGGGTGGGAACGATCCGCTGTATGTCTTATTTTTGTAAACAGTGACTGCAATATATTGGGCTGCAAACGGCTAAAATAGGCCTTTTTCCGATTAAATCGATACGCCCGGCCAGGAGATAAATCCTCTGGACCCCAGGTTTGTGACCATGACGGTCCAAATGCCCGCCATGGTCACTATAAACGTCTGTTTGGCAAGCCCATCTTATAAAAATTGGCAAAAGGCTGGCTCCCGGCAGGGCCGCCGGAGGCATCTTTAGCTTGGATGCCACCAGGATTATGGTGGCGCATCAGAGATCATCGGTTTTGTGAACGGGGCCCCCATCTGGGGGCCCTTTTTTTTATCTTTTTTGCTGCAGCAGACCCTTCAGCCGGGTAAAACGACGGGTGGTCTTGTTGTTTTTCACGGCGATGGCCAGGGCCTTGTAGGAGCCCACGAGGATGACAAGCTCTCTGCCCCGGGTGATGGCGGTGTAGATGAGGTTTCGTTGGAGCATGATCTGGTGCTGGGTGGAGACGGGTATGATAACGGCCGGATACTCTGAACCCTGGGATTTGTGGATGGAGATGGCGTAGGCGAGGGTGAGCTCCTCCAGTTCGGCGGCCTCGTAGCTCACCTGACTCTCATCAAACCGGACGATGACGCAACGGGCGGCCGGATCGGCGGTGACGATGCGGCCGATATCCCCGTTGAATACATCCTTGTCGTAGTTGTTTTTAAGCTGCATCACCTTGTCGCCGGCGCGGAATTTAAAGTTCGCCTCTGGATGTGCCCCAGGGGGGAGGGGGTTTAAGCTCTCCTGAAGGAGGAGGTTCAGGCGCTCTCCCCCCAATGAGCCCCGGTGCATGGGGGTGAGGAGCTGAATATCCGTCATGGGATTTAAGTTAAATCGTCTCGGAATGCGGCGGGCGATGAGTTCGATAATGGTTCGGGTCACGGCGTCGGGGTCGTTTCTCTCGATGATGAAAAAATCCCCTCCGGGCTCCCTCGATCCGGAGAAGGGGCTCTGGCCCTGGTTGATACGGTGGGCGTTGACCACGATGAGGCTCTTCTCCGCCTGGCGGAAGATATCGGTGAGGGTAGTGACGGGGATGCAGCCCGAGGCGATGATGTCCCTCAGTACATTACCGGGGCCCACGGGGGGCAACTGGTGGACGTCGCCCACGAGGATCAAGGTGGCAGTATCGGGAACGGCCTTTAAGAGGGTGAACATCAAGGGGACGTCGATCATGGAGGCCTCATCCACCACGAGAAGATCACAGGCCAGAGGATTCTCCCGGTTCTTCTGGAATCCCCCTTTCTGAAAACTGAACTCTAAGAGACGGTGGATGGTCTTGGCGGGAAAGCCGGTGGATTCGGTCATGCGTTTGGCGGCCCGTCCCGTGGGGGCGGCCAGGAGCATACGGGCCTCTGCCTTGTGGTAGATCTTCAAGATGGCCTTGATGATGGTGGTCTTGCCGGTACCGGGACCCCCGGTGATCACCATGGCCTTGGCGGTGAGGGCCCCTCGCACGGCATCGCGCTGCCGGGGCGCCAGGCGCATGGCCAGGCGTTTCTCCATGGCCGTCACTTCCCCTAAGGCATCGTCAAAGAGGGGAAACTTAGCTCCCGAGGCAATCTGGGCGAGGGTGTGGGCAATGCCCCGCTCCGAGTGAAAGAGCCAGGGGAGGTAGACCGCCTCAACGATCTGTGGATCGTCCACAGGCGTGGTGATCACCTTCTTGTCTTGCACGAGGGCGGTTATTCCTTCCCGAAGGGGCCCGTGGGGAAGCTGGAGCAGCTCCACGGATTTTTGCACCAGTTGCTCGAGGGGCAGAAACAGATGCCCCTCATCCGTCGCCTTAGAGAGGGCGTAGAGGAGCCCCGCGTGAATGCGTTGGGGCGAGTCCAGGGCAAAGCCCGTGGAGCGTGCGATGCGATCCGCCGTCAAAAACCCGATGCCCGCCACCTCCGTGGCCAGGGCGTACGGGTTTCTTGTCACCACCGAGACCGCCTTTTTCCCAAAGGCCTTGACGATACGGCTGGCAAAGGCGTTGCCCACCCCGTGGGAGTGGAGAAAGACCATCACCTGACGCACATCCATCTGCGCTTCCCAGCCGGTGAGGATCTGCTCCGCCTTCTTCTTCCCGATCCCCTCCACATCGAGAAGCCGTTCCGGCTCTCTGTCGATGACAGTGAGAGTCTCGTTTCCGAAGGCTTCCACCAACCGCTCCGCCATTTTCGGACCGATGCCGTGGATCGCCTTGGACGACAGGTATCGCTTGATCCCCTCGGCGGTTACGGGAAGGGCGCTGGAAAATGTCTCCACCTTGAACTGCACCCCATACTGGGAATGGTTCTCAAACCGCCCCACCGCTTCAATAAAGGTGCCGTCAGGCGGTCCCATGAGAGGCCCCACCACCGTCACCTCCCCCCGGCCCGCCACTCTTACCTTGGCAATGGTAAAGCCCGTCTCTTCACTCATAAATGTGGTGCGGACGATCTCACCGCAAAGGGTCTCAGGCATTTTAAAGGCTCGCCTCCGGCGGGCAGGAGATAATCCCCTGCACCCCATATGGCAGTCAGTTCGCTTAATCGCAGCTGACTGCACGGTGTGGTTGATATGCGTCGGTTTGATGGTGCCAAGGACGCCTATATTTCGTGTGGC
>JABXKT010000041.1 GCA_013619155.1 Desulfobacteraceae bacterium | reverse complement strand
GTTTACCGCGGGATCTTTGGCAGTCATGTTGCCAATGTCTTCCGCCGTCTGCGCCGTATTGCAGGTTTTTATGGTGCGTATACGCGTTAACTCACCGGGTCTTTCCAGGCCCCGATTGTTTTCAATCCAGGTCGAACAGGCGTCGTGGTGTCCGATAAAGAGCAGATAGAGGCTGTTGTCCTCTTTGACGCCAAACATACGGTAGCCCTTTCCGATATCATATTTCACGGCATTTTGGATACGACACTCCCCATGACGGCTGAGTTTGCCCGCTTCATGAAGGGGGCGGTGCCCGCTTCCCATGATCCGGGTGATGATACCGTCGGCCTTGTGTGTGGCAGAAACCGCCATTTTCTCTGCGTGTCGCATGGCGCCTAACTGTTTTTCGAAGCGGTGGGTGAGATGAATGAAATAGATCATGGTAGAATCTCCTATATTGATATGAGAGGGCTATGGCGTCGTTCCCGGGGGCCGATGACTGTAAGCCTTCAGCCCTCGGCTCCCGGGTCAGACAGGACACCTTTTACCTAAAATTGCATTCACCGCCTTGTTTTTTATGGCCAAAACGCTACTATTACAAGTATTTATGATGTGTTCTGCTGGCCATCAAAGTTACGGCAGCCGAAAATACAGAAGTGGGCTCACCCTTCGGGAACGCCCTTTGACAGGATCTGCCGCGTTACCAGACAATTGCGGTAAAATACTACAGCTGCATGTCCGGCGCCTTGCATATCCAGCCAAAGGACGCTTGCAATTTTTAGGTTTTAAATCTTTAAATTTAGCGAAAAACTATTTACGAGCAGCAAGAGCCCTGAGTCCCGCAGGATGAGCATGCACTCTGGAGTTTTAAGCTTGAGTCAATGGCAAAGCCGGTCTCTTTAAAATCCACCACCAGGGGCTGGGCATTGTTGAGGAATTCGGTCTCCACAATATACTCCATGCCGGCCACAGTATAGTGGGTATCTCCATCCTTAGGCTCATCCAAGGCCATGGCCAATTGGGGACCGCCGCATCCTCCGGAGTTTAAAAAGACGCGGATGGTGGATACAGGTCGGTTTTCAAAGAATTTGGCGATCTCTTTTTGGGCTGCTTCGGTAACGGTAAACATTTTTTGTACTCCTTCATTTTTAAAGTATTGGGTGAATCATGCATTCTTAATGCATTGAATATATATTGATTTATACCTTTCGGAGGATAGGCGACGAACGCTTACCTCCGGTGGCGAGGTGAGCCACCTCGAAAGCGAGTGACCGCTGTGATTTACCCCTCGTTCCTCGGGATAAATCACAGCGGTATTCTTATGACATTCGGATGCTTATTATGGCAGGGACGATCCACTGTATCTCTCATTTTGTAACTGCCATATATTGCTAAAATAGGCGTTTTTCCGATTCAATCGACACGCCCGACCGCCGGAGGTCGGGCCGTGAATGCTTACCTCCGGTGGCCCTGCCGGGGGCCAACCTTTTGTAACGGTTGCCAAACAGGTTTTTATCGTGAGCATGACGGGCCAAAGGCCCCTCATGCTCACATACCTGGGTCCAGGGGATTTATCTCCTGGCCAACCGAGGCATGTTTCTTGGTTACTTTAACCCGAAGAGGCCCTTTTTTTTGTCTGACTATTCATTAAAATTCGCTGGGCGTGAGATTGATATCGGCCAGGGTAAAGACCGGCCCATCTTTGCAGACCAGCTCTGTCCCGATGTTGCAGCGGCCGCACATGCCGATGCCGCACTTCATGCGATTCTCTAAGCTCATGATGATGTGGTCGTGCCGGTAGCCGAGTTTTTCCAGCACCGGCAGGGTGAATTTAATCATTACCGGAGGGCCGCAGACGATGGCGTAGGTGTCGTCTGAGGCGGCAGGGGCGGCTGTCTCCGTGAGGGCCGGTACAAATCCGGTGTGGTAGGCCCACGTGGAATCCTCTGTGGCGTCTACGGTGATGTGCATATTGATATCGTCTCGTTTTTCCCAGGCGGTGAGCTCCTCTTTATAGAGCAGCATGCCGGGACTTCGGGCCCCGTAGACGACGTCGATGGCGCCGAATTTAGATCGATTTTCCGGTGCTAACATCATCTTGATGGAGGAGCGAAGGGTGGTAAAGGCGAACCCGCCTCCCACGATCAGGACGTTTTTTCCGGCAAGGGTCTCCCAGGGGTACCAATTTCCTAAGGGGCCACGAATCCCCATGATATCGCCTGATTTCATCTCATGAAGGTAACTGGTTACCTTGCCCGTCTTGAATACGGTAAAGGTGAGAAACCCTTTTTCCGTGGGGGAGGAGGCGATGCCGATGGGAATCTCTCCCACGCCTGGAATGGAGAGTTCGGCAAATTGACCGGATTTGTAATTGAATTTTTTTTCATCTTCGGAATCAAGAAAGCTGAACCGAAAGGTTTTGAGACTCTTGTCTTCCGTGGCCACGTCGATGGCATCGATACGGACCGGGTAGGGTAGGTATGGGTTCTGCATAATCTTATCCCCTTATGCCTTCACGGTTCATGGTGTCGCAGATATTTCGAATATCGATGCCAGCCGGGCACTGCTCGATGCACCGGCCGCATCCGACGCACATAATGCCGTGGTCATATTTATCTTGAAAGTATTTCAGTTTGTGCATAAAGCGCTGGCGGATGCGTTGTGTGGACGTTTCACGGGGGTTGTGGCCGGAGCCATGCAGGGTGAAGAGGGAGCTCATGCAGGAGTCCCAGTGTCGGATGCGGTAGCTCGTGCCGTCGTGCACCTCGTCCTGGATGTCGAAGCACCAGCAGGTGGGACAGGCATAGGTGCATGCGCCGCAGTTCAGGCAGGCAAAGGTGGTTTTTTCCCAGTGATCCGCGTTGTAGAGATCTAAAACAGTTTTCTCTTTAATGCGGTTAAAGGCGATGGTGGTCGTGATGGCACTTTCCGCCGCCTCTTTTTTTGCCTGGATAAGGCCTTCGGCCCCATCTTCCGCCTCAGTGCAAAATCCCGCAGCGGCCGCCCAGGCCGCTCCTTTGTCGGTGATCACCGTGGTTAGGTAGCGATCGTTGTCGTCTATGAGGAGAATATCCAGGGCCGATTCATCGAAGGGGCCGGTGCCGCAGCTGATGGAGAAATCGGTGGCCGATGGGGTGGAGACGGCAAGGCCGATGAAGGTGCAGGCCTCAAACGCCGCCATGACGTATGGGTCCTTATATTCGTCGGTATCGAAGTTGAGCTGCAGAAGGGCGATGGCTTTGGCGTCGTTGGGGCGAATGCCCACAACGGCCCGTGGGGAGGTACCGATCTCTACCGATTCGTAGATGTTCTGTTTCGCATCCCCCTCTTTAAGGGGACAGCTCATCATCACCTGGGAGGGTGGAAAGACCACGCTTTTTGGGGAGAGACGGGTCTGGGAACCGTCCATGACGGGGTATTCAGTGGCACAGAGTTCCCTGAACCCTAAGGCCTCTGCCTCTGGTGCCGGTCCCACGAGGGTGTAGGCGCTTCGTGCGCGATCCAGCCCCTCTTCCCAGCATTTTTTGTCGATGGTTAATATGGTCATGAGAAATCCTCAAAATATAGTATCCGGGCGCTTCGCATCCCGGGAATCGTTTGGGTGATGGCTCTCTTTGGAAAAGGCACTCTATGGTTAAGGTGACCAAAAAATGGACCTCCGGTGGCCAGGGAATTTTTACCTAAGCGGCTTTGCCGTCCCTGGACCCAGGTGTGTGACCATAACGGGCCTTTGGCCCGTTATGGTCACGATAAAAACCTGTTTGGCAACCTTTTGTAAAAGGTTGGCTCCCGGCAGGGCCGCCGGAGGCGATACTTTTGCCGCACGGCCTCCGGCCCTTATCGCCTGCCTATAGAATGAACGCCTCCGGGTCGTTGGTGCGGAAGGTGTCCTGGGCCGGGCGGTTCTTTATGGTGAGGCCCGCTTCTAAGTCCCATCGTTCGCCCACGGTTTTCTCCATCTTGCGGGTGAGCAGGCGCACCGGCACGCCCATGGGACATGCCGATTCACAGGCGCCGCACTCGGTGCAGCGGCCCGCGCAGTGGATGGCACGAAGCACGTGGTAGGTGCGTATATCCACGGGATCTGTGCCTTTGCCCACCCATTGGGGACGGGATTCATCCACGAAGCAGGTGGGGCAGTAGCATAAGGGGCAGGCATTTCTGCAGGCGTAGCATCGCGTGCAGGCTTTGAGAGCCTCGTCAAAGAAGGCCCATTTCTCTGGGCTGGACTTCGTCTCGATCTCTCGAATATCGGCATAGCGGTCGGATCTCGCCTTCGGCGCGCTGCGCCGCTTTTTTCTCATCGATCATGCCGGTGCATGGAACGCCGATGATCACCAGATCCTGACGATTGATCCGGTTTTCCACAATATGGGTCACGATATTTCGTGAATCACACCCCTTGGCCACAATGGCCACCTTACCCATCTCTTTTTTTAAGTACGCGGCCAGGTTGAGGCGGCAGTTCACGTCCCAGAAGAGTGCGTCAGCCTCCTCTGGGGTGGTGGCGAGAAAGGGTTCTGTGGAGAGGGGACGGGCGCCTTTTTTAAAACCTAGAACACCCGTTACCTCGCCCCTTTCGAGGAGCTCTTTTGCCATGGCTTTTATTGTCTCTGTGTATCGGTTCATGCGGCGCTCTCCTCGGGACCTTTCTTGATAAACATGGTGGCGGGTCCGAGTTGCCTCACCTCGTCGATCACCGTATTGGCCACCTCTGCAAATTTTACCCCTTCTGCCGAGGAGATCCATGAGAAGTGCAGTCGTCCCGGCTCGATGCCGTTGAACTCCAGCATCTCTTTTAAAAGGGTGAATTTACGTCGGGCGTAGTAGTTTCCCTCAATATAGTGGCAGTCTCCGGGGTGACACCCGGAGATCCACACTCCGTCGGCGCCTTTGCGAAGGGCTGCCAGAACCATCTTCGGGGAGATGCGGCCCGAACAGGGGACACGGATTATCCTCATGTTGGGCGGATATTGAAAACGGCTGACGCCAGCTAAATCAGCGGCACCGTAGCTGCACCAGTTGCAGAGAAAGGTGATGATTTTTGGTTCAAAAGAACTCATTGATATATCTCCTTAGAAAGACCATGCCTTCTATGGTCAAAGTGACCAGAAAAAGGGCCTCCGGCGGCCAGGGACGGGGCCCCTGGACCCCAGGTTTGTAATGGTGACGGACCTTTGGTCCGTCACCATTACAATAAAAGTTTGTTTGGCAACCTTTTCAAAAGCAAAGGCTCCCGGCAGGGCCGCCCGAGGCATTTACGATCTATATGTTGTCGATCATGGCCATAAGCTGACCCTCTTCAAAGCCCTTGAGCTGCAGGGCGCCGCTTCTACAGGAGGCGACGCAGGCACCGCATCCCTTGCAGATCACGGGGTTGATGCGTGCCTTGCCCGCATCTCTGCCGTCGGTTATGAGGCTCGGTGCGTTATAGGGACAGATCGCCTCGCATACGCCGCAGCCGCTGCACAGGGCGGGGTTCACCGCCGCGACATTGCCGCTGGTATTGATGGTCTTGCCGGAGAGGAGGCGCGTGGCGCTGGATGCGGCCGCCTGGGCCTGGGCGATGGATTCGTCCACGGGCTTGGGGTAGTGGGCCAGGCCGCATAGAAAGACACCGTCCACGGCAAAATTCGAGGGTGCCAGCTTGACGTGGGCCTCGGCAAAGAATCCCTCATCGTTGATGGGCACCTTGAAGAACTGGGCGAGTTTCTCGTCACGGTAGGGCACCACGGCCGTGGCCAGGGTGAGGAGATCCGCCTGGATGGCCAGGGGTCTTTTAAGTACGTGGTCGGTGACGGTGATGGTGAGATGCTCGCCCCCATCTTCCACCACGGGTTTGTCATCGGTGCTGTAGCGGATAAAGATCACCCCTTTCTCGCGGGCCTCCTGGTAGAGGGCTTCGCGCTCCCCGTAGGTTCGGATATCCCGGTAGAGGACAAAGATCTGCATCGAGGGATTCTTCTCTTTCAGGTGCAGGGCCGAGACCACGGTGTGGGTGCAGCATATGCGTGAGCAGTAGGGACGGCCGGGTTCACGGGAGCCCACGCACTGGATAAAGACGGCGCTCTGAACCGTGTTAAGGGCCGGATCCTCGGCGATGAACTTCCGGTCGAGATCCAGGCCTGTGAGAACCCTCGGGTCCTTTCCGTAGAGGTACTCATCGGGTTGATACTCGGTGGCACCGGTGGCGATGATGGTGACCCCATGGGTGGTGGATGTGGTGTGCTCTTTTTGTGTGATCGTGGAGTGAAAGCTACCCACAAAGCCATCCACCTCGGAGAGCTCGGCTCCGAGGAAGAGGTCGATGTTCTCATCACGGGTCACATCGGAGACCAGCTCTTGAAGCCCTTTTTGAATGGACTCTCCCTTGGCGGTGGTGAATAGATGGGTGGCCTGTCCTCCGAGCGTTTGATCCTTCTCCACGATGGAGACGTGGTACCCCTGACTGGAGAGGGCCTTGGCCGCCGCCATTCCCGAGAGGCCCCCGCCGATTACCAGGGCGTTCTGGTCGATGGAGAGTTCCGCTTCGGTAAGGGGGGTGAAGAGGGCCACCTTGGCCACGGCCATACGGACCATCTCCTGGGCTTTAATGGTGGCTTCAAGGGGCTGGTCTTTGTGCACCCAGGAGTTATGGTTTCTGATATTGACCATCTCAAAGAGGTACTTGTTAAGGCCCGCATTTAAGAGGGTCTCCTGGAAGAGGGGGTCGTGGGTCCGAGGGGAGCAGGCCGCCACCACGATGCGGTTCAGCTTCTGCTCTTTAATCACCTTGGTGATGGCATCCTGGGTATCCTGGGAGCAGGAGTAGAGGTTATCCGCCACGTACTCGACGAAGGGAAGTCCCTTGGCGAAATCCCGAACCCCGGGGACATCCACCACACTGCCGATGTTAATGCCGCAGTGGCAGACAAAGACCCCCACGCGGGGACGTTCGCCGGTGATGTCATTCTCCTGGACTGGGGTGAGGGCACGGGTCAGGGTCCCGCGGGCTGTAGTCAGGGAAGCGCCGGCAGAGAGAGCCGCCGATCCGGCTTCGATCACCGACTGGGGAATATCTTTGGGGCCCTGAAGTGCCCCGCATACATAGATCCCTTCCCGGGTGGTGGCCACGGGGTTGAAGGAGTCTGTCTTTGCAAATCCGCCGGGGGTGAGCGCGACGCCCATATTTTGGGCCAGGGCTTTCACCTCCGGGGAGATCTCCATCCCGACGGAGAGGACCACGATATCATAAATCTCGCGGGTTACTTTTCCCGTGGTCTCGTCCAGATAGTCGATGATCTGGCCCACCTCTCCTGTGGCCTGTCCGAAAACCGAGTGAACCCGGCACCGGACAAAACGGATCCCATGTTTCTCTTTCGCTTCGTTGTAGCAGCTCTCAAACCCTTTTCCGTGGGTGCGCATGTCCATGTAAAAAATAGTACACTCGAGGCTCGGGTCGTGCTCTTTGGCGATGATGGCCTGCTTGATGGCGTACATACAGCAGACACTGGAGCAGTGGGCATTGTTACAGGTGTTGATGTCCCTGGAACCCACGCACTGAAGCCAGGCGATTTTTTTGGGTTTGCCGTGATCGCTCATACGCACTACATGGCCCTGGTTGGGGCCCGAGGCGGAGAGAAGCCGTTCAAACTCTAAGGACGTCACCACGTCGGGGCTGCCATCGTAGTTGTAGATATCCTTACCGCTGGGGTCGTAGGCCTTGAAACCTGGAGAGAGGATGATGGCGCCTACGTTTATGGCGAGGGTCTTGTCGGTATCCTCATAATTAATGGCCCCGGCTGGGCATTTTTTTGCGCAGATTCCGCATTTGCCCTTGGTGAGTTTCAGGCACTTGTCGGCATCGATACTGTACTTTAAGGGGACGGCCTGGGGGTAGAGGGCGTAGATCGCCTTGCGTGTCACCAGCCCCTCATTGTAGACATCCTCTACCTTGACGGGGCATTTTTCCGTGCAGGCGCCGCAGGCGATGCACTTATCCATGTCCACGTAGCGGGCCTTTTGAAAGAGCGCCACCTCGAAATTGCCCTTCTCCCCCGATACGCCTTGAATCTCTGCGAGGGTGAGGAGCTCAATATTCAAATGGCGTCCCACCTCCACGAGTTTGGGGGACATAATGCACATGGAGCAGTCGTTGGTGGGAAAGGTTTTGTCCAGCTGGGCCATGACGCCACCGATGGAGGGGGATTTTTCGACCAGATAGACATAGTACCCGGAGTTGGCCAGGTCGAGGGCCGCCTGAATGCCCCCGATGCCCCCCCCTGCGATGAGTACCGATCCTAGGGTTTCTTTTACACTCATTTCGATTCTCCTTACAGCCCGTATTCGGCCAGATCCGGCCCCAGGTAGGTACGTTCGTTCTCGCCTAAGCTCCCAAGGGAGAGGCAGATGAGGGTCCACAGATGCACGGTATGGTATGTCGCCTCGAAGTGATGACCGATATCCTCTACCTGGGCATGGCAATTATGGCAGGGGGTGATGACGTAGTCGGCGCCGGTGGCCATGATCTGATTGAATTTTACCGTGCCGTAGGCATGGCGTTCCTCGGTGAAACCCGCCTGAAGAGAGCCGCCCCCGCCTCCGCAGCAAAAATTCATGGAGTGGTTGGGGGTCATATCGATGAAATTGTCCTCACCCACCACCGATTTCACCACAAAGCGCAGCTCGTCGGCCATGGTATCCCCTAAGGATTTACGGATGAGGTTGCAGGGGTCCTGGACGGTGAATTTTATGCCGTGGGTGTTCCAGTCGGCGTTGACGGGCAGTTTTCCTTCGCGGATCCACTGGGCGTAATACTCGATGATGCTCTTGAATTCGAAGGTGTGGGGGATGTTAAATCTCTGGAGCCCCTGCCAGACGGCGTAGAAGGAGTGGCCACACTCGGTGTTGATGAAGACCTTGCAGCCGAGCTTTTCGATGTGCTCCACCTGGGTACGGATGATCGTCTCCCAGGAGGGATCATCGGCCAGGAACATGCAGTAATTTTCGCCACCCCACATCTTGGAGTAGTAGGTCCAGTCCGCCCCGACCGTGTGGAGGATCTTCCATAAGGGGAGCATCTCATCCGGTTCGGTGACCGGCTCGCGGGAGTTCTGGTTCAAGGCAAAAAAGGCCCCTTGACGATCCAAATCTGCTTTAAGCGCTTTGAAGCCAGGCTGCTCACGGCACTCCTCGGCCAAGTCCTCGATGGTAAATTTAAAATCCTCCAGGGAGACGCCCATGGCCCCTCCGCACGATTTAATGTGATGGTCGCAGGAGCCGAGGATACCTTTGGGGCGCTCCTCTCGGGGCCACTCTGCCCTCAGATCATAGATCAACTGAGGAATGTTGATGCTCATGGGGCAGACGTCATAGCAGCGCTTGCACATGGTACAGACCCAGACCCAGGGGTGGCGTTCTATCGTTTCATCCATGCCGAGGACGGCCATGCGTAAAAATTTGCGGGGATCCATATCCATCTGACCCGTGGCGGGGCAACCGCTGGTACAGGTGCCACAGGTCAGGCAGGCACTGAGATTACCGTCGGGAATAAGGGCCAGTGCCTTGTCCCGAATACGGGAAGGGTTCCCGGTGACTTCCAATGCTTCAGTCATATTTCATCTTCTCCTCTTCAACGCATCTCTTCCCAACGCCACAGGTTTTTCACCCACGGCGTAAGGGGATGTTTTCGTCCCTGGTGGATAGATACGGGACGAATCTCCTTAAAATAAAAGAGCCTGCTTTACCGTAAAGGTTTGGCAGGTATGGCGTAGAAGGAAATGGCCCTTTTGTTTATGAAAGGGGTGCGCAAAAAAATCAAACCGGCCTGTTCATTAAATTGGCAGGGAAAACATGGTTACTGGCTATACGTTTGCCAGAGGATGTGGTTTCAACTTTTGCGGGACTCTTTTAAGGAGCCATTTCCAGGTATCACCTGACGTGCGCCTCTTTTTTATGATTTAGGGCGCGGCCTTTTAGGAGTTGCGGCAATTCACCAGTCACGGGTGAATCATCGAGCTCCGTCAGTTGTACCCGGAAGAAAAAAACATGAAATCTCCTGTACCTAGTGTGTGGCCGTCTTTTGGAAGATCCATATCTCCAGACAGACGATGAACAACCGTTCATTCTTGCCCCCATAGATATATAGGCATATTAAATGTGTCAAATAGAAATATTCGATACTTTAAAGGGGGTATATCGGGGATATAAATTATCTCCCGCCTCCAGTTCCAAGCCCTTTGTTTGCGTACACGCACTCTTCGGAGTATTGGAATCGTGTTCATTTCGTCTGGTTCGTCTGCGACACCTGTAAGGCGAGTAAAATATGAATCGGGTAAGATAAATAGATCGCCTCTCCACTGGACTTGGAACCCTCTCATGCGGGTTTTTTAAATAAAGAGGTGTCGAATATTTTCGGTACGGGTTGCCTATACAAGCCGTTCCCTTAAAGGGGACGATCTCAATCACCTGTTTTTTTGGCTGAAACAATTTAGACACTTGAAATAGTCTTATTTTTATTAAATTGTCCCCTTAATCTGCCGATAGATAATGGAGACTGTTACTTATTTTTGATTTTACATTTCGTATCTCATGGGCCCTTAAGAAACAGGTGTGATGGGGGGCCTTTTTTCAGGCGGCCCTCTGTGGTGAAAGGGCGATTTTTTATTGAGAAACGAGGAAAGGGAAAAGAAATAAGCGTGAGTGTTTAACTGGGGCTGAGGTTTTGAATGGTTCGCCTGGAATCCCTTGGCAGGGATCACTCAAAAGTTTGATCGACCGCCTCACGCTGCGGTGAAGAGGATGGCACACCAAAAACAGATAAGGAGTTGACATGTTTAAAAAGGTCTCAATAAAGGCACGCATATATATCATTATCGGTATGATTTTCCTTCTGTTCATCGGTATGCTGTTTGGGTCGTTTAAAATTGGCGGGCTGGCAAAGGAGGTCGGCATCCACCAATCGGCGGAGGTGATGCTGGAGGGCCAGAAAGAGAAGCTGAAGGTAGTCACTCACGCCATGGCCGTGGTTCTGGGCAAAGCCCTTGAAGGGGGATCGGATCCGGAAGAGATCGCGGGGCTTATCCAGATGTACATTGAGCCCATTCGCTTTGAAGAGGACAAATCCGGCTATTTCTTTGTGTATGATGGCTCGAAGGTCGTGTGCAATGCGTCCGATCTCTCCATGTCGGGGAAAGACAGGCGGGATGCCAGGGATCCTGATGGGGTTTATTATATTAAGGCACTTGTGAATGCCGCCGAATCAGGCGGTGATTTTGTTCATTATAGATACAAGAAGCCGGGGAAAGGGGCTCAACCCAAGATCGCTTACGCAGAAGGGATTCCCGGCACGTCGCTCTGGGTGGGAACCGGTGTCTATATCGACCATATAGACGAGAAGAAAGCTGCTATTGAAGCGATTATCGCCTCGGATGTCTCTAAGGGGGTGACCTTGGTTGCAGGAATTGCCGGTGCTTTTTTTCTCATGATGATCCTTCCGGTCACCCTTGTTATGGCGTTTGCCATTACCCGCTCCCTTAAGCAGGCCATCGATGGATTAAAAGAGATTGCCGAAGGAGACGGGGATCTCACCACACGGCTTACCATCGCATCGGAGGATGAAACCGGAGAGCTGGCAACGTGGATCAACGTCTTTATTGAAAATCTTCAGACCATCGTGCGCGATGTGACGGAAAATGCCGTGGGGCTCAACGGTGCCTCGGCGTCATTATCGGCTGTGGCCACCCAACTCTCGCACGGGGCGGATCAGGCCGCCTCCAAGTGTGACAGTGTGGCGGCGGCAAGTGAAGAGATGAGCGTGAGTATGATATCCATTGCCGCCGCGAGTGAGCAGGCGGCCACAAATGTGGGGATGGTGGCCGCGGCCTCAGAGGAGATGAGCGTAACGGTGGAAGAGATTGCCGGCAACTCCGAGAAGGCGAGTGGCATCACTCAAAAAGCGGTGATCAAGGCAAAATTAGCCCGGGAGAAGGTGGATCTTCTCGGCGTGTCCGCCCATGAGATCAGTAAGGTCACGGAGGCAATCACCGATATCTCCGAACAGACCAATCTTCTCGCCTTAAATGCCACCATCGAGGCGGCACGAGCCGGAGACGCAGGCAAGGGTTTTGCCGTGGTGGCCAATGAGATTAAGGTTCTTGCCGCTCAAACGTCGGAGGCCACGCGTGAGATTAAGAGACAGGTGGCGGAGATTCAAGGCGCCACCCAGGAGACAGTCTCTGAAATTCGGGCCATCTCAGATGTGATCATCGAAGTGAACGATATTGTGGCGGCCATTGCAGCATCCGTGGAGGAGCAGGCGGTAACGACTCGGGAGATAGCTGGAAATGTGGCCCAGGCTGCCCAGGGGATCGATGAGGTGAACGGCAATGTCGTGGAGAGCTCTACGGTCTCTTCAAGTATCGCAGAGGAGATTGGTGCGGTGAATGTCACGAGTGGTGAGATCGCGGTAAGCAGTACCCAGGTGAGTTCCAACGTAGAAGCGCTCTCCCGGCTTTCCGAATCGTTGACGACTATGGTCTCACGGTTCAAAGTATAGGAGGCCGATAAGAGAGAGACCAAAAATAGGAGAGGCGCCCCCATATTTTATTTTGAGGGCGCCTTTTTTTATTTCATCGTCATCCACTTCACGGAAAAAATTTAAAAGGGGGCATCATCTAAATTTAGTTGATACTTGGCCCCTCCATGAAATCGGTCTCCTGCATGGGGCCATGGAAGATGTGAATGCGGGTACAGATCGATTCAAACTCCTTATCACCAATCACCCCCTGCTCTTTTAACCAGTGAAATTTTTGAATCTCTTCATTGGGGTCATTGGTATAATCGATCTCCCCATACCACGAGAGGAGCTGACTCTTTCGGCGGGAGGTGATTTCATCCATGACCGTCTCGTGCTGATGATTAAAGATCAGGTATAGGGTCCCTTTATCTGTCTCAAAGACTGTAAAATGGGTAGCGGTATATCGATAGATACCCAGGCAAGCGATGGCGGATAGAAGCCAGGGCCAGAGGGGACCAGATGAGGGAAACGGGGTGATGAACCCTGCCATTGTATGGCAGAACCAGATAATCATCAACACGATTCCCGCATAGCAGAACCATGGCGAGCGCTCTTCGATATCCCCATTTTCCATGGGAATATCGACGTAATTCAGATCAAAAGAGAGAGAGCCTCCACTATGTTTTCGGGTGTAGCTCAGGTGATCACGATCAAAGACAAATTGCGTCCTGTTGAAGCCGTGCTTCTGTTCTATCTCCATTTATGCCTCCGGAGATGGCGGGGTTGACACATGAAAAAATGAAATACAGCCAGGGGGTTGCGAGGGTATTTAAGGCCTTGCCCCCCTTTGGGGCAGACATTAAACAAAGTGAACGGGAATGGCAATAACAATATGGAGGGCTGGAAGGAGAGAGATCTTCGGTTTTTATCGACATACCGCTGTGATGTGACAGAGAAGGGATTGTAACGTGCTGCAGTCCTCTTTTATCGGGCATTTTTTTACCGGATTACCATCCTTTTACAGCCACACGTGCGTGTAAGCTGAGAATAAGAGGTGATCGATTTTTTTATGGCCTCGGTGCAGAATCGAGGAGTTCGCGAAGTGTGGTGGTGATGGTTCGTCTGCTCAAGGGTTTGAGAAGGGTTTTGACGTATATTTTCGAGTTTAAAATATCTTGATTGAGACCATCGAAAAATCCAGAGCAGATGATGATGGGAAATTGGGGGCATATCGTTTGAATCTCTTCGGCCAATGCGATGCCCGTCATTTCTGGCATCATCAGATCGGTGATAAGAGCCTGAAAATGGTGGGGGCCTTCTTGGAATAGGGCCAAGGCCTCGAGTGGTGAGGTGGTGGTGGTCACCTGGTATCCCATGGAGGTGAGCATCAGTTTTAGGAGCATCACAAGAGACGATTCGTCATCCACCACAAGAATATGTTCTGTGCCTCGGGGAAGGGGAGATGGCATCTCTTCTGTGACACGTTCAGCCTCCTCCTGGATGATGGGGAAAAAGAGGGTAAATGAGGTGCCGATATTGGGCTCGCTGTAGACCATGATTTGTCCCCCATGGGAGGTGACAATGCCATGGACCACGGAGAGGCCGAGGCCCGTCCCCTCGCCCTCTTTTTTTGTGGTGAAGAAGGGATCAAAAATACAACTTTGGGTTTCGGTATCGATGCCGTGGCCTGTATCTTCCACGATGAGTTTTATATAAGTTCCGGTCGGCATGTCGACAAAACGCCGGGAAAAATCCTTTTCGATGAAGGTGTCCCGAAGATCGATGGTCAAACTGCCGCCGTTATTTTTCATGGCATGGGCCGAATTGGTGCACAGGTTCATGATGACTTGATGGATCTGTGTGGTGTCTCCCATGATCCTCGCCTTAGACGAGATATTCTCTTTGATGTGAATGGTGGCGGGAAGTGAGGCCCGGAGAAATTTGATTGTCTCTTCGATAATGGGTTTTATTAAAATGGGCTCCTTTTTCTGGGTGGTCTTGCCATTGAAGGTGAGCAGCTGATGCACAAGACTTCGAGCACGGTTGCCCGCATTGTAAATTTGTTGAATATTTTCGTGCTGCGGGTCGTCCTGGGAGAGGCAGTCCAAGGAGATCTCCGCATAGCCTAAGATGGCCGAGAGGATATTGTTGAAATCGTGGGCGATTCCACTGGCCAAGATGCCCACAGACTCCAATTTTTGGGATTGCCAAAGCTGGATTAAGGCCTTCTCTTTTTCAAGCTCCATCTCTTTGTATGTCGTGATATCTTGAACGGTTCCAATGGTGCGTAAGGGCGTTCCCCTCTCATCGTATTCCGTGCACCCTTTTTCATGGACATATTTGACGTGTCCATTGCGTATTTGCAAGCGGTGGATGATTTCATATGGGGTGTGACTGGTGACCGATTGGTTGAATTCATGGCGAACCATCTCTCGATCATCGGGATGGATCAGGCTGAAAAAGAGGTCGTAGGAAGGGGCCTGTATCGCTGGATTTACCTCGAAAATGGTGTAGATTTCATCGGCCCATCGAAGTTTGTTGGATAAAATATCGAGTTCCCAGTGCCCCATATGGGCTATTTTTTGGGCTTCGCGGTAGAGTTCTTGGTTTCGTTTCAGCTCCTTTTCCATCTTTTTGGAGGCATAATTGGGGCGAACGGAGGCGATAATGCACATCTCATTGTCTAAGGGAAATTTTCTGGCTGAAATGATGCAAGGGATGATCCTTCCTGATTTGTGACGAAATTCTGTCTCATAAGCATCAATACTATCTTGGGTGGCCAGGAGCTTCAGCCATTTTGTGCGATTATTTGTATGAACCCACATTATGGTATCGGTTTTTGTTCCTATCATATCTTTCCAGGAGTACCCGAGGATCTTTTCAATGATGGGATTGGCAGCCATGACCATGCCATCGGAGAAGCGTGAAATCAGGGTGGCTTCGGGGGAAGAGAGGAAGGCTTGCTGCACTAAATTAAAGTCTTTTTTACGAGATTTAAGGTCGGTATAAAACTGTTTTTTAGAATGGTTGTCCGTCGCGGTGGCCTGAATACTGATCGCAAAAAGATAGGAGACAAGGCCTATGAGCATGAATCCAAGGGATGGGGCGTCATAAAGAGTCGGTGTAAAGGGGAGAAGCCGAGTGGCCATAAAGCTGGTGGAAAGGATCCAGGCCGTAGAGAGAATGACAACAACGGGTGTATAGGAGAGAGCCGCCCATAAGGGAATGATGAGGGCAAAATACCACCCCGTTGTAAACGGGGCGATGATGGGGATGAAGAGAAGGTAGCTTAAAAACAGAGTCAACTCGCCACGGCTTAAAATCGTCTCCTTTGTTTTTTTGAAGAATGGTGGGAAGGATGCCCCTGATGTATGGATCCACCCCATTTTTTCCATGACACCGGTCAGCAGGAGAAGTCCCGGGATGGTGATTATAAAAACGGCACCGCCCACGGAAAAAAGATCCAATTGTATCTGTTGGAAAAACTCGAGGGCATCGATGTGTGAGTTGGACCCAGGGATAAGTAATCGTCCCAATATATGGGTTATCCCATATGGCACCAGGAGGCTATCTATAATGAATCGCTTGTTCTGATGGAGATCGGGCAGCCAGTATTTTCCGAGCCCCTTGCGTTGAAAAAGCCATCGGGCAAGGGCAAGAAATGCTGTGTTCATGAAGAGGGTGGTCCCCATGTCCCATGAGAGACCGATCTTCAAGATAAGAGCCGAGAAGAGATAACAGGGCAGGATGCGGTATCCCCACCAGTGAACAAGAAGAAGTCCGATACCCATATCCACGGCGTAAGGGGGAATATTTTCAGCCGATACCAGGACGGCGCTCGCCCAATGGCCCATTCCGCAAAGAATGAGGGCGATGGGCCACACCGGAAGAGGCGGGCCTGTGTCCAATAATTTCTCGCTTGGTGGGTTCATCATGGCTTCCGGGGTGTTGTGTAAAAAGGAATGATTTTAGTGACTATTTTTCCAATGGGCTGAAATAATGACTGATTTTATCCAATTTCCGGTGTGATATATCGAGCCGCATGGTGAAGCGGGGGGGGGGGCAGGCGTGGATGCAGTATGAATCGAAGGGAGGGCGAATTGTCAGGATATATCAATTATTATCTGATGATAATCAAGCGATGTATATTCCATATCCGATCTGTTATGTTAATGATTATACTATAATGGATCGAGTGGTTTTAATCTATCGTAAATGTCGTAAATAATGTGATATTCATAGGGTACGTGGGTGTCATAGATGTGAATCCTCAAGTGTTTTCATTTGATCTCCTCCGGTTTTACCGCCATGGCTGGCGGTCTTCGTCAATTCTCAATGCCTCTTACATTTCTATTGTCTCAGAGACCGACATGCTCCTATGACGCTGTTTTCTATCTATTTCCTGTCTGAGTATTTTGTCAAATACCGATAGTTCTGCAAGGAGGGAATCATGGACAAATTAGATGTTAAAAAAGCGTTGATGGATGCATGGCAGACCTTAGGGGTTGAACTGGCTCCCAAGAGAAGGGGCCACTCGTCTCTCCAACCGGTCGTCGATGCGGAGCGTGTCTTCCATGCCCTGGCCGATACACCCTGGATGCCGGCTCAAGAACTTGCTCGAGAGCTGGGGTTTGGCCGGGATCGTCTTCTGCTCGCCTATAAGTGTATGCAAGGAGCTAAGGGTCTTTCCGGACGCTTTAAAGAGAGTATTCATAGCGACTATTACAATGTAATCCGTCACTATTTTAATACCCCCTTTTACACCCTGGTCTTCTTTGTCGGGACCACTTGTCCCAGTCGATGTGTTTTTTGTCCCAATGTAACGGTGCATAGCGATGGCCACCGGACTCTCACCGGTTACGGGCGTGGTATGCCCCTTATGGATGAATCCACCATCGATACGATGTTCCGGGAGCTGGAGCGCTTGAAAATCGACGGGACCGGGTTGCTGGTGAAGATTTCAGGGGGGCTCGAGCCCATGACAGACGTGGAGACCCTGACCCATATCGCCCGTCGCGCAAAGGACCTTGGCGTCCCCGTTAAACTTTTTACCAATGGGATTCTTCTTAATACGGATAAGAGGCGCCGTGCGGCATTGATGGTCGGAGATATCCGTGTCAGCCTCAGCACTTCAGTCGCCGATCAATACGAAACCATTAATTTTGGGAGGCGTACCCCTCGCCCTCGTATGCGCTTTGATCATCTGAAGGAAAATTTACGGAATCTGGTGCAGATGAGGGATCGGAGCGGATCTGGCACGAAGATCGGGTTTAACAGCATTATCATGCCCGACAACACGGAGCAGGTGATCCCTTTGATGGAGATGGCCCGAGACCTGGGGCTCGATTATATCGATTTTAAACCCGATTACTTCGGCACCGTGAGTGAGGCGGAACAGGCCACGATTATGACGACGGTAAAAAGGGCCATGGCCCTCAGCAAAGATGCCCGATGGAAGGGACTCTATGTCCATTTTGCCGGGTCCATGTGGCGTGAGCACCTCTACTGGCGATCGTGGAGCGGGGTGTGTGATGCCGTGAAGCAGGTGGGCTACAAGATTTTTGTGACGCCCTTTGGGCATCTGTGCCCCATCCACTATGGCGCCTTTCCCCATGGTCATACCCATCCCGAAGAGGAACTCACCCGATGGTCTGTGGGCCGATTGGGTGCCGATGCCCATTTTATGGACGTTTTGGCCCACCCCCACCCCATACCAGATGTGCCCTGGTCCCATCTCAACCCCTTTGAGCTGATGCTCTCCTTAGAAATTGAACGGGAGAGCCGTGACCGGACGTGGGGGATTCCTGTCACCTGCAGTCCCTACCACACACGATACAGGCATGAGATGCCCTCTGAGTTGGTGGATGCGTGGAGACGGCAGAGTGGCCATGCCCTTTAAGGGGCTATGGCCGGAGCAAAAATAAAATAGACAAAAAGTAATCTGATGAATGCGATCAGGCAAGAGAGGCTTTTATTTAAAAAAAGGGCATGCCTCCGGCGGCCAAGGGCTGTGCCCTTGGAACCCAGGTTCGCGAATGCTTTTTAGTCCCCTCGTTCCTCGGGTCCGTCACATTGGCTGTCAAAAAGAACGCCATCGCCACAGCATTGCTGTGGCGGTAATCTAAAAAATTTTGCAGAGCTTTTTAAAAAGCGACCCACCGGAGGCATATATTTTATTTTGGGATGGGCTCGCTTACCGCACGTGGGGCTGTAAAAGGATGGTAATCAAAAAAAGTAATGCCTTATAGGTCCAAAGTGACCAGAAAAAGGGCCTCCGGCGGTGAGCTTAGGCAAATACACCTCGAAAGTGGGTTACCGCTGCATTTTGCACCGCTCCTCGGGTTAAATCATAGCGGTATTTTTCTTACACGTGTGCATTTATTTTTTGCCTGAGCCCTTACCCTCATTTCTCGGGTCCGTTCCATGCCACCTTAGACACCATGGTGTCTAAGGTAATCAAAAAAGTTTTTGCGGCGCTTTTTCAGAAAAAGCGACTTTCCTTTATCCAGACGGACCCTTGAGCCTCGCCGGTATCGGCATCACGTGCAGGGCCCCGGTTACCGGGCTCTTCTCCACGAAGAGGGGGCATCCGTAAACGTCCTCTAAGCGTTTTTTTTCGAGGACATCTGAGGGCGCCCCGAGGGCCGCCACCTCGCCTTGGTGGATGAGACATAAGGTATCGGCGTACATGGCGGCCAGGTTGAGATCGTGGGAGACCATGATCACTCCCATGCCGCGCTCCTCTTTTAGTCGTTCCATCAAATCCATGACGCGAACCTGGTGGGCAAGATCCAAGGCGGAGGTGGGTTCATCCAGGAGGATAAACTCCGGCTGCTGGCACACGGCTCGGGAGATGAAGACCCGTTGTCGCTCACCGCCACTTAAGGAATCGATGCTTCGGTGGGCCAGGGGGAGGACATCGGTAAAGGCCATGGCCTCCTCGGCCAGGGCCAGGTCCGCCTCCTTATGAACCCCCAGGATACCCAGATGCGGTGACCGGCCCATGAGAACCACCTCGCAAACGGTGAGGGAGAAGGCCATCTCCACCGATTGGGGGAGGAAGGCGATGCGACGTGCCAGGGATTTTCGATTCAATTTAGAGATAAGGGTCCCGTTTATCTGGATGGTCCCCTTTTGGGGACGGGACAATCCGGCCAGACATCTTAAAAGGGTCGTTTTTCCCGTTCCGTTGGGGCCTGCGATGATAAAAAAAGAGCCCGGATGAACGGCTAGGGAGATATCGGAGAGCACCGTATGATCTCCGTATCCCGTGGAGAGGTGAGTGATGGAAAAATAGGGCGTCGGTGTGGGCGAGTCAGCCATCATGAGGTACGTCTCCTCTTAAGCAGGAGAATAAAAAGCGGGGCACCGACGATGGCGGTGATGACCCCCACAGGGATCTCTCCCTCCCGGGGTAGCCAGCGGGCGAGAAGGTCACAGACCACCATAAAGAAACCACCGCCGATGATGGTGGCCGGAACCAGAATGCGGTGATCGGATCCCAGGAGTTGGCGCAGGATATGGGGGACCACCAATCCGACAAAGCCCATGAGACCGCTCTGGCAGACCATGGCACTGACCATAAATGAGGTGGTGATCAAGAGAATTAGGGTGGTTTTCCGGATGGAGACCCCCATGGACCGGGCCATATCGCGTCCCATGAGCATGAGGTTCATCTTGTGAGAGTAAAGGAAAATAATCACAAAACAGGGGGTGATGAGAAGGGCAACCATGCCCACCTGGGTCATATCCGCCGATGAGAGATCGCCCATGAGCCAGAACATGATGTCATGAAGCTTGTTCTCCTCGGAGATGGAGATGAGAAACATAATTGCCGCCGAGCAGAAGGCGTTGACCATGACACCGGACAGGAGCATGGCATCCCGGTTGACTCGGCTCTCCCCCTTGGCGAGGATAAGAACGAGAAAGAGGGTGACCATGCTACCGCCAAAGGCGGTGAGACTGATCCCCGGGATACGTGCGAAACCGGCGAGAATACCCAGGATGGCGCCCGTGGCGGCACCCCCTGAGATCCCCAGAATATAGGGCTCTGCTAAGGGGTTGCCCAGGAGCGCCTGGAAGACCAGCCCGCCCAGGGAGAGAACCGCCCCGCAGAAGAGGGCCATGAGCACCCGGGGAAGGCGGATGCGCTCGATAATGGCGATATGAAGCGCATCGCCTGCAGGATTTCCCGAGAGAAGATCCCAGACCGGGGTGAGGTCCATGCCCGAAGGGCCCGTGGCAAGACCCATAATAAGGGCCAGAGCCAGGAGGAGGATAAGGAGGATGGCGATACTTAAGTTGCGCCGATAAAGTGATCTGTTTCTAAACGGTGATTCACTCATGGGCGCCCTCCGGGAAGAGGGTGGGGTGAATGAGAGTGGTGAGCATGGCCAGTCCCTGGATCACCCGGGGTGTGGGTCGATCCAAAATATCGGAATCCGTAATATAGATGCGGTGGGTGCTTACGGCCGGAAGCGATGGCCAACTCTCCCACTCTTTTTTGACCACATCAAAAATATCGTTTCGGGCCATGGAGGTGATGATGATGATCTCAGGGGCCAGGGCCAGGACCTGTTCCCGTGAGAACCGGGGGTAGGGCGTATGGCTGGTGACCACATTTTTACCGCCGGCCCGTGTAATCATCTCATCTAAGAAGGTGTTTTTCCCCACAGAGACGATGGGTGAGATGCCAATTTGAAAAAAAAGAGTCGGTGTGTGGGGCGCTTTGGAGACCGCCGCATCGATGGCGGCCAGCTGTTCGCCCATTTTTTTTGTAAGGGCCATGGCCGTATCGGTGACATCTAAGAGGTGGCCGATTTCCTTAATCGACCGGAGGATACTGGCAATATTTTTGGGATCCACTGTGTAGACAGAAATACCGAACGCCTTTAATTGCTGGATAGTTTTGTCCGGATTTCCATCCTTGACGGCCAGGCAGAGGTCGGGCTGAAGCTCGATGATGGTCTCCAGCTCGGGGCGAATATAGCTTCCGATGCGAGGCAAGAGGGCCGCTTCCCTGGGGTAATCGCTGTACCGGGTGACACCGCACAGACAGGCTCCCTGCCCCAGGGAGAAGATGATCTCGGTAATGCTGGGGGCCATGGAGACCACACGTAAAGGGCGTTTTGGCAGGGTAACGGTGACCCCCATGGTGTCGGTGAAGCTCCGGCTCTCACCGAAACAAAAAGGGGCCCCCGAAAAGAGAAGGACCATGGCGATCACGAGGGATAGGATACCGGATCGGTATTTTATGGGTGTCATGTATTCGTACCTTTAGGCGTAAGGATTGTACGATTTTTTCCACGAAGAGATGAAGGACATAAAGGGTTTTTATTGTGGAAGCGCCCCATTTAAGGACCCAGTATTGGTGCTATTCTCATGGCGCGCCTCCTTATGGCGGGTGAGTGTGTTTGCCTGTTTTGCGATCCTGCCGGGCGTTGGGCGTTTATAAAGCAAGGCGCATCTGCCATTTGGTTTTTCGGGTGTGTTTGCCTCACGTGGCGTCGCCACCCATGCCGCCGGAGACTTCTTTGTGAGCTGAATAGTCACCTGTTTTTTTATGATTCATTTGGAATTAACCTTGACATAAGATATTTCTATGAAATAGTAAACGAGAAATTCAGGTGTCTTATGTTTTTGCTCTTCAGAGCAAATAAATAAGAAGAATAGGGAATCCCGTTAAATTCGGGAACGGACCCGCCGCTGTAATCGGGGACTGTCTGGCCATGATGCCACTGGATACGTTAACGTACCTGGGAAGGTGCACCAGATGGGGTAATCCGAAAGTCAGAAGACCTGCCTGGATGAAAAATAGGTCAACGCCCGTGGTAAAGGCTGAGATTGTTTACCGTGTGCTTTTCGAAGTACCCATGGTAACGCTTGTGTGGGAAAATACGGATCCCCACACCTCAAAAAATTGAGGTGTGGGGATTTTTTTTGTCCATTTTTCGCACGGGTCTCCCCCCTTTTTTTCATCCGGGTTCACCCAAAAGGCACGTTCAAGGTGCCGCAGATGAAGAGGAGTCATAGACCCTATGGAGTGGAAGATCCTGATTGCCGGATTGGTTTTTACCCTGGGCATGTACGCGGTCAAATGTGGTATCGGTCTCGCCGAAGGTGTCGTTGGTCATGAAAAACGGGGGCAATCCCTTATCTTTGCAGGGGCCCTTATCACCCACACCCTGGTGTTTGGCGGAAGTTATCTCGTGCTTACCCGTGTGGATCTCTTGAATCAATATCTGAGGGCTCAAGAGATGGCCCGGTGGTTTATGACCGTTCATCTGCTTTTGGCCACTCTCCTTCTTACCGGGGGGAGCTCCATCCTTAAACAGCCGATAGACGAGGGGAAATCCATGAGGGGAGGATGGCTTTTTCTCCTGCCGAGCCCCATCTGTATGGGCGTCATCCTATTAATCATCGCCGTTCTCATGGGTTTTTCTCCCGAGAGAGCCCTTGAGATCACATCGGTGGCCTGGATCGTCTTCGTCGTTGTGGCCAGCTTAAGTTTTGCCATGGCCAGGAGGATGGACACTGGGTTTCAGCGCTCGCAGTACCTTCTGGGGTTGGTGATGGTCCTTACCGCGCTCTGGTTTCTCCTCTCGGTGCTGGTGGTGCCCCATATCTCGGAACTGCCCGATGTCTTTGCCATGGCATCCCATGGATCGGTTTTAAATGAGAAAGCAGCGGATGGCCCCTTCTGGCCGGTTATCTCTTCGCTATGCCTTTTCTGTGCCGGCGTAGTTTCGGACCGTTTTTTGGCCTGGTTCAAATCAAGGTAACACTTCAAATCAAAAAGAAGCCTTCGGTGGCCAGGGAATTTTTGCCTAAGTGGCTTTGCCACCCCTGGACCCCAGGTTGGTGACGGTGACGGGCCTTTGGCCCATCACCGTCACCATAAAAACCTGTGTGGCAAGCCCATCTCATAAAAATTGGCAAAAGGTTGGCCCCCGGCAGGGCCGCCTGAGGCGCAAGCTGAATAGTTATAGTGTTACCCTATTTTAGGCTATTTTGAACCAGGCCCGTTTTTTTCATACTCATCGATGAATGAAGGAATGTAATATGCAGATGGACGCTTTAATCAAGAGTTATATCTATGTGATCTCTTCGTCTCTTCTCTATCCCGTTCTGGTCCTGTTGGCTCTCTTGACCTTATGGATAATCGTATGCGGGGGATCTATCTTCTCCGAATGGGTCGGACGCCATCGGGTGGAGACTCGCTCCATCCACGAGATAACAGAGCTCTTTTCGGCCTCGGAGCACACTCGATATACAAGGTATCGAGTCGGTCAGTATGTTATTTTATTAAAAAAGATCCTCGAAGAAAAAGAGCCATCTCCCCTAGAAGTGGAATGTCACCTTCAAAAAAGTACGCGTCGTCTCATCTCCTCCCTCGATATATATCGGCTGGTGGTACGCGTGGGGCCCGGCTTAGGGCTCATCGGCACCCTGATCCCCATGGGCACCGGGCTCGCCGCCCTGGGCCAGGGCGACCTCTCCATGCTCTCTTCGGAACTGGTGATCGCCTTTACCACCACGGTGGTGGGCCTTGCCGTGGGGCTCTGTGCCTTTCTCTTTCTGGTTGTGAAGAGCCGGTGGGTGGATGAAGATATTCTGGAGATGGAGGCGGCCACCGAAGCCCTTGCCCAAGCGATTGAACAGACACACGCCTCAGGATTGAAGCTATTAGGAGAGGAGGCGGCATGAGGTATATAAAAAAACGACGCCGAGCCCTTGGCCCAGAGGCAGACCGAGGGCTGGCATCCGATCCCATGGAGGGCGTGGCGAACCTCTTCGATATCGGTCTGGTCTTTATCGTGGGGCTGATCGTCACCCTCTTTTCCACCTATCGCCTTCACGATCTCTTTAACGCCGAGTCCGAGATGACCATCCTTAAGAAGAGTAAAAACGGGGAGATGGAAATTATCACAAAGACCCGGAAAAAGGTGGAGGCCCTTAAGGTCACTCGGACCATGGGAAAGGGGGAGGGCCACCGCATGGGGGTGGCCTATCGCATGGAGGACGGCTCCATGGTCTATGTGCCTGATGACTCTGCCTTAAAGTAACAAAGAAAGAGCCTTAAAAGCGGGCCTCCGGCGGCCAGGGACAGGGGCCCTGGACCCCATGTGAGTGACTGTGACGGGCCAAAGGCCCATCACAGTCACGATAAAAACCTGTTTGGCAACCTTTTCAAAAGGTTGGTGGCTCCCGGCAGGGCCGCCGGAGGCTTAGAGAAGGCATCTGCTTTTGTATATTTTATTTTTGAAGGATTTATGATGAAAAATAGATGTATATGGATAATTATGACCCTTTTACTCCTCTGCTCTGCAGAGTCGGGGGGAGCCGTTACTGTGACTGATTCGGCAGGTCTGCGCATTGAGATTGAGACTCCGCCGAAACGGGTGGTCTCTTTGGTTCCCTCTGTTACCGAGGCTCTCTTTATCATGGGGGCCGGGGATCGGGTGGTGGGGGTGACCCTCCATGATACCTGGCCTGCCGAGGCCACCACCAAAACTGTGGTGGGTGGTTTCTTAAAGCCCTCGATAGCCAAGGTGCGCGCCCTTCATCCCGATCTTGTCATCGTCTCCTCCATTCAGAAGGAGGTCATCGCAGCGCTTCGGGGCACCGTCCCCCTCGTGCAATTCGATGCCTCGTCCGTTGCGGCGGCCTTTGAGCAGATGCGCATCCTGGGAACGATAATGGATTGTGAGGCGGGGGCCGAAAAAATCATCGCCGATAATCGGCGCATCCTGGGTGATATTCAAAAAAAAGTGGCGAAGATCCCCCGCTCAGAGCGAAAACGCGTGTTGCGGGTCATGGGCCGAAAGCAACTCATGACCTCCGGTGCCGACTCCTTTCAGCAGGAGTTGATCCAGATGGCGGGGGGGATTACCCACACGGTTTCCAGGGACGGCGCTATCATCGATATGAGCGAGGCCGAGCTCATCGCCTTGAACCCGGATGTGCTTTACGGTTGTGGGGGGGACAAGGCGATTACCGAGGCGCTCTTCGACAACCCCTTCCTCCAGGGGATTCCCGCCATAAAAAATAGGCGCTACGATAGCTTCCCCTGCGAGCTCACCTGCAGGGCCTCTACCCACATGGGGTATTTTGTGTCCTGGCTTGCATCACATCTTTACTTCGAGGCGTTCTCAATTCGTAAAGATCAGATTCATGCAAATGCCGTGAACTCCCAGACCCCTCTGCCCGTGGATCTCTCCTATGTGGACACCGTGCAGCTGAACCACGCCACCCTCTATGATTTCCCCTCCAAAAGCCTGACGCTGACCTTCACCTCTCCAAAGACCATCTTGTCGACCCTGGACGGATGGCGGGAGAATATCATCACCATTGGCAATAACTATATGCCGCCCCAGTGCTGGCGTCTGGCCCATGAAGGGGGGTTTGAGACGATGAAAAAAGATATCTTTGCCATGCTGGGTAAAGATGCGGCGACCACGAGTTTTCTCTTCACCGGAGCGGACATGGACAACTACAGCATGAAGACCATCTCGTTCCGGGAGATGTCGGTGACGATTTTGGCCACGGCCGGGGTCTGCTCCAACGCCATGCGCATGGGCATAGACAGGGGGGACTATTACGAACCCGGTACCATTAACGTGATGATTCTGCCCCATATGCACCTCTCTCATCGCGCCATGAGCCGCGCCATCATTTCGGCCACCGAAGGAAAGACAGCCGCTTTGCAAGATCTGGACGTACGAAGCAGCTATACCCCGCTCGTGAATCCTGCTACGGGCACGGGCACGGATAATATCCTCATCGTCGAAGGGGAGGGCCCCTTGATCGACAATGCCGGGGGGCACACCAAGATGGGTGAGCTCATCGCCAAGGGGGTCTATGAGGCCGTCACCGAAGCGATCTTCAAGCAAAACGGTCTCACGGCAGACCGAAGTCTCTTCAGGCGGCTGAAAGATCGGAAGATCACCATCTCCGGCCTCATCGGCGAGAGCACCTGCCCCTGCACCGCCACGGGCAAGGGGATCGGCGTAGAGGTGGAGACTCTCCTCTTGGATGCCCGCTATGCCGCCTTCATCGAAACGGCCATGGCCCTCTCCGATGCCTATGAGCGGGGACTGGTGACAGATATCTCGGCCTACAGAGGGTGGTGCGCCACCCTGGCTCGCGAGATCGCCGGCGGCCCCGTGCCCGAGGTGAATTTCATCACCGATCCGGATATTCCCCGGCCCCTGGCCCTGGCCTTTAACGCACTCTTAACGGGCCTCGAATACCGGAAATAGATGGCGAGGGGTAGAGTCTTTTATGATTAAAGTGACCAGAAAAAGGGCCTCCGGCAGCCAGGGACTGGGCCCCTGGACCCCAATTTAGTAACCATGACGGGCCTTTGGCCCGTCATGGTTACTATAAAAGACTGTGTGGTAAACCCGCCTTGATAAAATAAGGCAAAAGATTGGCTCTTGGCAGCGAGGGTGGCGAAGCCACGTGAGGCAAACATACCTCGAAAGCAGGTGGCATATGCACTTTGCCCCTCGTACCTCGAGTCAAATCACATACGCCTTTGATTTTTTGGTTAAATCGGCATGATTTGAAAATACCTGTTTGGCAACCTTTTTAAAAGGTTGGCTCCCGGCAGGGCCGCCGGAGGCTGCTTTTAAGCTCTTAATGATCTCCCAATGGAAAACGTGGTGTTATGGCAAAATTGATTGAGTGCGTGATGATCCTTTTGTTTTTTTTCGCGGCCCCTCTGGGGGCCACCACGGTCTCCCTGGTGATCAGTGAGTCGGATACGGGGGTGGTGAGCCGGGGTCTCTCGGATATTGCCGATACCGAAGATATCGAGGCCCGCTACTTCACCCATGCCGAACTGGAGAGCCAGGATATGGCGCGTACCTTTCTGCGCGCCTCGGATGTGATTCTCGTGGATGTGATGCATCGGGAACATACCCGATTTTTAGATACCCATATCGATCTCTCCGGTAAGGCCGTTTTTGCCTTGCGGGGATCCCGGGATAAGGGGCAGCTGGAGAAGAGAGGATATCGGTTTAGCGATACGATTCGGGCGTGGTACTCTGTGTTGACTCGGGCGCATGTCGGCCAGATGGTGCGATGCGCCGTGGCTATCTCCCAGGATCGGCCGGAGGCCTGCACGGGGGCACCGGCACGCATAGAGAGCGGCATCTATCATCCGGACGCCCCCCATCGCTTTGTCTCCTGGGATGACTATCGGGCGTGGTACAAAGCGGTTCCCGGTGCTCCGTGGATCGGAATTACTTTCTACACGCCGGCGGTGCTTCGAAGCCCGGAGGAGTCTGCGGCCAAGATTGTGCGCCGCCTCGAAGAGGAGGGATTCAATGTGCTGCCCTGCTTCGGGCGGGAGGCGGTGCTCTTCGCGGACTTTCTTCTCGATGCACATCGTAAATCCCGGGTGGACCTTGTCCTGGCCTTCTCTATGAAATTTTACTCGGCCCTCTCCGAGCCTACGCGAAAGGGCCTAAAGGATCTGGATGTGCCGGTGATTAACGCCGTCACCCTCTACTCCACTCAGATCGACGCCTGGCGGAAAGGGGCGGTGGGCATTCCCACCACCGATTTGATGTGGGCGGTGGGTAACCCTGAGATCTCCGGTTTAATTGAGCCGACACCTTTAGAGGGTAAGGTGTCTATTAAGGACGGCGGAAACGGGAAACCTCTCTTTGCCACCGTCCCCATCGATGAGAATCTGGACCGCATGATGCCCCGTATCAAGCGATGGATTGCCCTGCGCGTTAAGGCCAATGCGGAAAAACGCCTCGCCCTTCTCTATTACAATCACAGCCAGGGTAAACAGAATATCGGGGCCAGTTACCTTAATGTATTCCGATCCGTTCAGACCCTGATCGATGGATTCC
>JABXKT010000216.1 GCA_013619155.1 Desulfobacteraceae bacterium | reverse complement strand
TAGCAAGCATTATGAACCGCGAATGGCTGGTGAAATAGGGCGTGATCTCCATTAAAGATGCGTGGGTACGATACGGCCCGGTAATCTTTGTGAACCGCCCGGTGCGTGCCCGACGGAAGAGCCCGTGGTAGACCTGAATGCCGAGGGGGGGAGAAACCCCCGGCTACCCGATTAAGTGAAATTTAGTAACCTGTATTATTAGATAAAATAGATATTGCAAATATAAAACCTAATACTAAAATGAAAACAACTAAACCTGACGTTGATCTTTTTGGATCTTGAAAATTTTCCTTTTGTTCATGAGGAGAATAATTAAGCTCTGGTTTAAGAGCTAAGTCTTCAGTCTTTTGTTCAATACATTTTATCATTTCCTCTGCAATTGTAGTTGCGTGCTCTGTATAGTCAGTAGCCCACTGAGGTGCCGTTTGTACCATGGTATCAATTGAGGCCAAATAACCGGGTAATACAATAAAAAATATCTTTTTGTTTTTACATTTAAAAATGCTCTCGATTATATGGTATACCAAAAAAGCACATCGATAGTTCATATTGGTCTTTCGCCAATGGGACTGTCGGGCTACCCCCTCAAAAATATGCTTGTGCTTGGAAACAATATCATGAATTATAATCTCTCTATTCTTGATTTCTTCACTATCGGTTGTTGGATAAGCTATATTGTAATTGGTTAATAGAAAGTCAGCTACGCGCCCCCTATCCACCAAAGTGGATGCTTTACGACTTAAAAAACTCAACACGATTAGCCTCCCAAATATTGATCATTCTTATACTTTCAAATCATTCCGTACATCACTTAACGCCACGCATGTAGGCCGGTCTTATGATCAACCCCCGTTTGTTAAGTGCAATATTTATAAACAGCTGGTATTTTTATCGACGATTAAGTCCGTATAGATTTCACCATCAGAGAAAAGTGTTTGATATTCATATATAGCCCCCCTACGCAGGGTATTTTGCTTTATTTTTGAACTACATGACATCTTTACAATCATTTTTTCTTCTTTTTCAATCAATGCTTTGGTGGTGCTACCGACTTGTTTTGCGTATTGATGAAAGTCTTTTTTGGTAAAATCAAGAATATTTGTATAAATAATCCTATTTCCGAAAGCAATACAGCTAACCATTGTACTATTCCCGTTAATCTTTTTTGGTAAAAATTTTGTTGTTTCTGAGGCAACTTTTTCCAGTAAGATAGCAATAGGGCAAGTATCATAATTAATATCTGCATTTACAATAGAATTTACGTTGAAATAAAATAACAACATTATTAAAACAACATACGCCTTTTTCATAATTCACCCAAAATTATCTTTTTGATAAAACAGTGCCATATAATTGAGACACTTAACGCTGCAAATTACCGGCGGCAAAAGTTGCAGAGCGAAGCGGCTTTTGCCGCCGAGTGCATTTGCATTGTTAAGCTTTTTTTGGTTGTCCTGTTATAGTTAAAGGTTTGGGGTGAAAAATCAACTATCGATAGATATGATTTTTAAACCGTATGTTCTTTCAAAAAAATCTACTATAGGTTCGTTAACATTGGTTTGTGGAATAGTAGTATTCGGAAAACATAGGTTACGAGCTTCTGTTAACGCCAATTCAATAGTTGGTTTCATTTCAAATGGAATAGTCATTTCTTTCTCTTCTTCACTATGAAGGAATCTAATTGTCCAATTTGTTAAGCTCAAAACAAACTCCTTTACGAAATTTATAGTTTAATTTCATTCCAAATTTTAGACTAAGCCTAACGAGGCTGTAGAATAAGTCCCCGCTGAAATTTCATGGTTTATTTTCTACTAAAATTAGTCAAAAAATTGCCGGCTGTGTAAAATCTGGCTCTATTTTTGGCTGTTACTTTGCCAGAATTTAAAATAACGCTGTATTTTTAAAAACAGACTTATTCTACAGGCTCAACGTGTGAATAACCCGTCCATTTTTCCATGTATCACCCTTATAGACGGGGCTTTTGGATCGGATATCGAATATTCAAGGGGGAAATTGAAAAATATGAGGGGGGCATACTACCGAACTTACAGACTAATTATTTTGAATAAGATCATGATTTTCATAACAAATCAAGAACATATTGACGATTTACGATCCCCTTTATCCTCTTGATTGTATTCCACCCCCGAACGGAAAGCCATACCAGGGCTTTGACAGTGGGGTGGAGCATCCTCCTGGGCGCGTCGCGTTTCGTTGCGGCTTTTTTGCCTAAGGGCTTGGCCCCGCTGAAATGATCATTATTGAATATCGCCAAAAACCGAGTCCCGTTTCTCTTCTGAACACCCGCCTTGTTTTATTACCATTTCAATCATCCCACGGACATCCTCGAACCGCATTTAGAAGGTAAACCCCACCTTTGGTGGGGGGCTCCCAGTTCTCTCAGTAGAGGTAGGTCACTTTTTATAAATATGAACGGTCCATAATATGAAGCAAGATGCACTGAAACGGCGCGCCGCACTCCTGTGCGGCTTTTTAGTCCGTCGTGACCCATGCCGCACGGGAGTGCGGCGCACCAGGGATGGGTGGGTGTGTTTCACCTCAGAACGGAAACCCATGCCAGGGCTTGATAGTGGTGTGGTGGAACCGTCGCGGCTTTTTTTTCTAAGGGCTTGGCCTCGCTGAAATGCCCATGATTGAAGATAGTCGAAAAACCAATCCTCAAGGGCACGATGTCCATTTATAGGTCAGGGTCGGTCACGCCTCTGGCCCCGCTTCTCCGGCCCTTCTTATCTGTCGGAACACCATCGCCATGCCCCATGCCTCCGCCCCCTTTCTCTTCTTGAAAAGGGGGCGGATTTTTTTTTGCTTTTTTGGGACTCGGCGGTAAATGATTTGAATAGGATCTGTTTGTGAGACGTGGTGATTAATGTTCCATTAACTGCCTCATGTTTCATAGTTTTACATCAACGATACAACCGAACCATTAAACGTTATTTTTTTGCGAAAAAGTGTTCAGTCCTGGCATTGATATGACGATAGATAAAGGAACAATATGCATGAATAGTGGCTTGAATTGACTTCAGGAGAATGAAATATGTTAGGAAAAATAGGTCTGCGCGGAAAAATGCTTTTGACGATATGTGGGGTTGTGTTGCTCTCCTATGCGGTGAGTATTTCCTATATTACATACAACGCATCGAAAATGGCACGCCTGGAAGCGGAGGATAAGGCCCTGGATATCGCGCTCATCCAGAGCCAGAGAGTGCAGGCTGTACTGAACAATGCTATGGATATCGCCCGCACAGTGGCCCACACCCTTGAGGGGGTGAAGATGAGTGGCAAGGCGCCGGATCGAGAGCAGATCAACGCCATGCTGAAGAACGTCCTCCGGCAGAACCCGGATTTTATTGCCATCGACACCTGTTGGGAACCCAATGCCCTGGATGGTCGGGATGCAGAGTTCATCGGTGCCCAAGGACACGATGACACGGGGCGCTTTGTTCCGTACTGGAACCGCGGAAGCGGAGCCATAGAGGTCGAGCCCCTGATCAATTTCGATACCGAGAGCTGGTATCAGGTGCCAAAAACCACCGGCAAAGAGATTATCACCGAGCCCTATGTTTACCCTGTGGGTGGGGTGGATGTGCTCATGACCACCGTGGTGGCACCCATCAAGGTGAATGGTCAATTTCTGGGTATGGTGGCTGTGGATATTGCCCTGGATACCTTTGGGTCTATGATGGAAAAGGTGAAACCCTTTGAAACGGGATACGGCTATCTGCTATCCAACGAAGGGTATACGGTGACGCACCCGAGAAAAGATATCATTGGAAAGAACGCTCGTGATGTGATCACAGGCAAAGATCGCGACGGATTCATGGGGGCATTGAAAAATGGCACCTCCTTCTCTATGGTGAGGGAGGCGATAAACGGGGGTATGGCCACCTATCAGATTCTGGCTCCCATCCGGGTTGGAAATACCGATACACCGTGGTCCATCGGTATTGTGGTTCCCCTTGAAAAGGTGTTAGAGGGTGCCCATCGTCTGCGAAATACCAGCATCGTCATCGGTATCGTCGGATTCCTTGTGTTGGTGGGGGTTGTCTGGTTTATCTCAATATTCCTGGTTGTTCGCCCCATCAATATCGTTGTGGAGAGTCTTCGCGATATCGCCGAAGGCGAGGGTGATCTCACCTTGCGTCTCCCTGTGAATACCCAGGATGAAATTGGGGCGCTCTCTACCTGGTTCAACACCTTTATAGAGAAGCTGCAGGGCATTATCGGTGATCTTACGAAGCAGGCAGCCGCCATGGAGGGCTCTTCCCGGTCACTTCTTGAGGTGGCCGGAGACCTCTCCACTCGCGCGGACAACACCTCCGAGCGCTCCACGTCCGTTTCCGGTGCCGCCGAGGAGATGACGGTCAATATAAATGGCGTGGCCGCCTCCATGGAACAGGCCTCCAGCAACAGCGACATGGTGGCCACCGCCGCCGAAGAGATGACCGCCACCATCGGCGAAGTGGCCAAGCAGTCCGAGACGGCCCGGGTCATCTCAGAAAAAGCGGTGAATCGAGCCGGCAATGCGTCCCAGAAAATGGCCCGCCTTGGCGAAGCCGCCGCGGCCATTGGCTCCGTCACCGAAGCCATCAGCGAGATCTCCGAGCAGACCAATCTTCTGGCCTTAAATGCCACCATCGAGGCGGCGCGGGCAGGGGAGGCGGGAAAAGGCTTTGCCGTCGTTGCGGGCGAGATCAAGGCCCTGGCCAACCAGACCGCCGAGGCGACCCGGGATATCAAGGAACGCGTGGACGGTATTCAGAGCGTCACCGGCGAGACCGTCACAGACATCGAAGAGGTGACCAAGGTCATCACCGAGGTAAACGACATCGTCTCCACCATCGCCACCGCCGTGGAAGAACAGTCCGTGGCCACCA
>JABXKT010000040.1 GCA_013619155.1 Desulfobacteraceae bacterium | reverse complement strand
CGATTGTATAGCGGAAGGGTGTGTGGGGGGTAAACAATTGAATATCATTATAGGGGGTAAGGGATCTCTCGTATATAGGGGCACTCCTTTATTTTTCTGGGGAAATATCCCTATTGCTACCCAGATCACCTAGTGAAGATGATGATCGAGATCTCTGTCGGGGTGGGTGGGAGCCGCTTTTTTGGGGCAGATCCTTTGCTGAAAAAGGGTGACAGTCACCTTCTCCCCATAAGAGATGCCTTAAAATTATAAGGAGAAATCCCCATGGCCCGAATTACACTTCTTGGCACGGGGACCTGTGTGCCGTCTCTGGTGCGAAGCGCCTCGGCGGCTCTGGTCCAGACGAAGAGCGAGACCCTTCTCGTTGACTCAGGGCCTGGTACCCTGCACCGGCTTCTGGAGGCGGGGGTCTCCATCGATGATCTGACCGCTATTTTTTACACCCATATACACCCAGATCACACCGCCGAACTGGTCCCCCTGCTCTTTGCCACGAAGTACCCCCAGTGTCATCGTCGTCAGCCCCTTACCCTCTATGGTGGTCAGGGATTTTTGGCCTTTTTTAATAGGTTGAAGGCGGTATATGGTGAGTGGCTGAATCCTGGCCCGGGATTGGTCCGGTGTGAGGAGCTCTCCGTCTCCGGCCGGGATCGCTTTACCCATGGAGAGTTGGCGGTGTCGACGGTGCCTGTGAATCATCGTCCCGAGAGTGTGGCCTGTCGCGTAAGCCTCCCGTCGGGGCGATCGGTGGCGTTCTCGGGAGATACCGGACCCTGTTCGGCCCTCGTGGACCTGGTGCGGGGGGTCGATCTTTTTGTCTGTGAATGTTCAACCCCCGATGATGAGCCCGTTTCGGGTCACCTGACTCCCTCCCTGGCCGGTAAAATGGCAACAGAGGCACAGGTTGGGAGGCTTGTATTGACTCATTTTTACCCCTCATGTGACAAAGTTGATATTGAAAAAGAGTGCCGCAGAACATATGATGGGAAATTGGTCCTCGGGAAGGACTTGGAACTATTTGAGCTTTAAGATGATTTACACTGGCACTCTTCAGTGTGCATCACAGACTGAAAGTGGGCTGTACCATGAGATACTATCCTGTAAATCTTGATATTAAAGGCAAATCATGCCTGGTGGTGGGGGGCGGTGCCGTCGGTACCCGTAAGGTAAAGACCCTTGTGAGTTGTGGTGCCCATGTGACCGTGGTGAGCCATATGTTCACCGATAGCTTGAGGCACCTAGCCAAGACAACGACCATCGATTTAGAGGGGAGGCCGTATACCCCTTCGGATCTCGATGGAAAATTTCTCGTGATTGTCGCCACCGATGATTCGGCCTTTAATGTGAGGGTGAGTCGTGACGCAGAAGAAGTGGGCATATTGTGCAATGTGGCCGATTATCCGAAGGCGTGTAACTTCGTTCTTCCCGCCGTGGTGCAGCGGGGGGACATGACTCTTTCCATCTCGACCTCCGGCAAGAGCCCCGCCTTTGCTAAGTGGATGCGGCGTAAACTGGAGTCTGACTTCGGTGAAGAGTATGGCGAATTTTTGCACTTGATGGGGTTGGTGAGAGAAAAATTACTGGCCGAATCCCATGAGCCCGAGGCCCATAAACCTCTCTTTGAGGCCCTTATCATGGCCGGTCTTCTGGACACAGTGAAGGACGGTGACATGGAAGGGACCGATGATCGTCTCATGGAGGTACTGGGCACGGGGTACACCTGCGATGCCTTGGGTTTTTGTTTTTAAAGTGATGGCACCGTTGTGAGATCGGCATCAACCAAAGGAGATGGGCGATGATGGATATAGTGACAGGGCTCTTTTATCTGGCGAGTGCGGTGGCCTATATGCTCTATCTTTTTTTTCAGAAAGAGCGATTTCAGGAGTCGGGGTATCTTTTTTTTGGGGGGGGCTTTCTCTGCCACACCCTGACACTCATTATGGCCTCGATACGGACCGGTTATCTACCGGTGCACAACCTGCATGAGACCCTGGGCCTTGCCGCATGGGCCGTGGCTCTGGTATTTCTTTTCTTGAGGCAGCGTTACCGCATCAAGATCATGGGGGTCTATGCGGCGCCCCTGGCGCTTCTGGCCTATGTGGCGGCGATGCAGGTCCCCGATCTGCCACCGACTCAGCCCGAAGCGGTGTACACCAATTTTTGGTTTTTTGCCCATGTGATTACGATTTTTCTGGGGGAAGCCGCCCTGGCCATGGCCTGTGGTGCCGGTATTCTTTATCTTCTTCAGGAGAATGCGATTAAGGAGAAGAAGCGGGGTTTTTTTTACCGCCGTCTCCCCTCCCTTGAGCAACTCGATGGCATGGGGTACACCAGTATCGTTGTCGGTTTTTCCGCCCTGACCCTGGGGTTGGTTACCGGGCTTCTCTATTCCAAGCTTATTTGGCACCGGTTTATCAGCTGGGATCCCAAAGAGGTCTGGTCGGGTATCTCTTGGTTGATTTATGCGGTGCTTATTCACGAACGACTTGTGGGGGGAATGCGTGGCCGTAAGGCCGCTTGGCTGGCTATTACCGGATTTGCCGTTCTGCTGTTCACCCTCTTCGGGGTTAATTTTTTTATGGACGGTCATCACGGGGAGTTTACCCAATTTTAGGGTGCTCTATCTGAGTGTGAACAGAATAGAGTACCTCCAAGGACAAGGCGTTGTCCGCCTGGAACGAGAGATATGGCGTTATGCGAGAAATTGTACTGACAGGTCTGAACCACAAGACAGCTCCGGTGGAGATACGGGAGCGTCTTGCCATGAATCGGCAGGAGTGCATGGAAGCCATTGATGCCCTTCGCGCGCATCCCCATGTGGATGAAGTATTGCTTTTTTCTACCTGCAATCGAGTGGAGGTACTCATGGCAGCGAAGGATGGCGATGCTGCCGTGACTGCTGCCAAGGCATATATCTCTGACCTCAAAGGGTTGCCTGTGGAGCAGTTTGAGTCGAGCCTCTATGTGCACCACCGAGAAGAGGCGGTGCGTCATATGTTCAGTGTTGCCTCAAGCCTTGACTCCATGGTGGTGGGGGAACCCCAAATTTTGGGGCAGGTGAAGGATGCCTATTATCTCACGGCATCCAAGAAGGCCTCGGGCCCTCTTCTCAATCGCTTGATGCACCGAACCTTTCATATGGCCAAGCGGGTGAGGAGTGAAACGGGCATCGGTGACAGTGCGGTCTCCATCAGCTATGCGGCCATCGAGCTGGCCAGAAAGATCTTTGGGGACTTAGACGGGCGAAAGATTTTGCTTGTGGGGGCCGGAGAGATGGCAGAGCTTGCCGTGGAGCACCTGATTCATCACCATGCCGGTGATATTTTGGTGGCCAACCGGACCCTTGAGCGTGGGGTGAAGCTGGCTGAGAGATTTCATGGCAGCGCCATCTCCTTAGAGGAGATCCCCGAGGCCTTGAAAGAGGTGGATATCATCATCAGCTCCACCGGTTCCACCGCCTATGTGATTACCAATGATATGGTGAAACAGGTGATCAAGAGCCGCAAAGGACGCTCCATCTTTTTTATCGATATTGCCGTGCCTCGGGACATCGATCCGGCCATTAACCGCCTCTCCAATGCCTATGTCTACGATATTGACGATCTGAAAGAGGTGATTGACGGCAATATTGTCTCCCGCAATGCCGAAGCGGTGAAGGCAACACGTATTGTGGAGGAAGGGGTTGTGGGCTTCTCCCACTGGATGGAGGGGCTGAGTACTGTGCCCACCATCAAGGCGATGCGCTCCAAGGTGGAGACCATTGCCGTGGATGAAGTGGAGAAGACCCTATCGGGCCTATCGGGCCTTTCCGATGCGGAGCGGGCCGCCATCCGGCGTATGGGGCAGGCTATCGTGACTAAGGTGGTGCACGACCCCATTCGTTTTATCAAGGAGGGGTGTCACAATCGTGATGAATCCCACGTTTTAAGTTATGCTCGCAGTATCTTTAATCTGGATGAATAGGCCCTTAAGGGTAAATTTTTTTTTAAAACATGGTGACGCTCCTTAATCGCAATCGATCAAGGGGCGTTTTGTTTTTTATTGCTGTACGACACGATCGTGCATGATTTAAGGGAGGTTTTTTCATGATGAAGACCGCATTTCTCTTTCCCGGCCAGGGCTCTCAGGCTCTGGGCATGGGGGAGGATATCTACCAGGAGTTTGGCGTGGTACGTGAGGTCTTTGAGATGGCCGATGAGATCACGAAATCCCATCTCTCTCGCCTCTGTTTCAAGGGGCCCATGGAGGAACTTACCCAGACCTGCAAGCTCCAGCCAGCCGTTACCGCCGTGAATCTCGCCTTTATGGCCGCCCTCATGTCGGTGGGCGGAGATCGTTTCGATGTCGCCTGTGGTCATAGCCTGGGGGAGTATGCCGCCCTCTCCGCGGCCGGGGTGGTGACCCCCTCTGACGCCTTGCGCCTTGTGACGTGTCGGGGTGAGTTGATGGATGGAGAGGCCAGGCAGTTTAAAGGGGCTATGTCCGCTGTGCTGAACCTTGATTTCCCTACGGTGGAGGCCCTGGCTGAAGGGATACGCATGCCGGGAGATCCTCACTATAAAGGGGTGTGGGCCGCCAATCACAATGGTGAAAAACAGGTGGTGGTGAGCGGTGACCCCGACTCGGTGACGCGTCTGGGGCAGGTGGCTCGGGAGCATGGGGGGCGTGCCATCGCCCTTCGGGTGAGTGGTGCCTGGCATAGCCCATTGATTCAAGGGGCAGAAGCTCCATTCCGTAAGGCTCTTGACGCCATCACCTTTAATGAGCCCACGCGGCCACTTCTCTTTAATGTGACGGCAGACTCTGAAGTCAAGCCGGAGCTCATGAAGGAGAATATGGCCTCTCAACTTGTCTCTCCGGTACGGTGGTATGAGATCATGATGCGACTTCTTCATGATGGGGTGACGCGGTTTGTGGAGGTGGGGCCCGGTAAGGTTCTGTCGGGTATTGCTCGAAAAATAGTCCCCCCGAAGGGCCCGTGTGAGGTGGTGAACATATCCTCAATGAAGGGACTCGAATCGTGGATGAATACTCTGCAGTAATCGGATTTTTAGGTGTGATAACATCGGCTTGGGGGGATCTCTTTTGCCGCCGTATTGCCTTCTGTGACGGGGGGATATAAGTCAATATCGCTTTACAAAAGTGAAAATTGCGTTTACAGTAGCGAGGTTAAACAAAAGTTTAAAAATTCCCCAATTTAAGTAAGCTCAGAGGAGAGGTTTGAGTATGGATCAGGAAACACTGGAATATTTCAGAGAGTTTTTAACTGACCGGCTTAATGACCTTCTGGAACAGGCTGACAGTACCGTTGAAGGTATGACAGTCCAGAAGGAGAGCTTCCCCGATCCCACAGACAGAGCCTCACACGAGGAAAATAGGAACTTCATGCTTCGTATTCGCGACCGCGAACACAAGTTGATTAAGAAGATAAAAGAGGCCCTGGAGCGTATCGATAACGGGGTTTTTGGTGTCTGTGAAACCTGTGAAGAGTATATCACGGTGGAACGACTCAAGGCACGCCCCGTCACCACGCAGTGCATTGATTGCAAAACCCGTGCGGAAGCCAGAGAAAAAGCCCTTGGCCTGTAAGATCATACCGCCCGGGGTCGATTTGCATATTCATACCACCGCATCGGATGGCTCATGCTCCCCTTGGGAGGTGGTTCAGCTTGCCCGTGAAGCGGGCCTTGCAGCGCTCTCCATTACCGATCACGATACGGTAGATGGGGTCCGGGAGATTTTATCGGTGGGTGTTCCTTCCGATATGAAGATGATTGCCGGGATCGAGATCAGCTCCATGGCACCGGATCCCTATGTCAGCAAAGGCAGTTTTCATATTCTTGGATATGGTATCGATCCAGAATCCCCTGTTTTGGGCGAGGCCCTGGAGGGCTTACGCCAGGCCAGGCAGAGTCGAAATCCCAAAATAATCGCCCGGTTAAACGACATGGGACTCTCCATCACCTTGGCTGAGGTAGAGTCTGTGGCAGGCGGAGCCGTGGTGGGGCGCCCCCATATGGCCGCTGTCATGGTGCGGAAAAAGCAGGTGGCTTCGGTGCAGGAGGCCTTTCAAGGCTTCCTGGCAAAGGGCGCTCCTGCCTATGTAGAAAAGGGTCGCATTGATTTTAAAAATGCGGTAAGTCTGATTCGCGCCGCCGGGGGACTTCCTGTTTTGGCGCACCCCGTGACTGTGGGCCTGACCCCTCATGATCTTCAAGGACTCCTTGCGGACCTGGCGAGTCAGGGGTTGGCCGGTGTTGAGGCATACTACTCCACTCATTCTCTCGAGCTGACCCAATTTTTAATTCGGTGCGCAGAGTCTCTGGGGCTTTTGGTTACCGGAGGGTCGGACTTTCACGGAAAGTACAAAGCCGGTATACACGTGGGCGTGGGGCAAGGCGATCTCCACGTACCCTTTGATTGTTACGCCAATTTAACCGCTGCGTTGCTATGAACCACATTGAAGACTTGTTACAGTTGGAGACCAACCTCAACTACACCTTTGGCGACCGAAACTTCTTGTCCACAGCCTTGATGCACAGCTCCTATGTCAATGAACAGGGAGATGATATCTTGGAGGACAATGAACGTCTTGAGTTCCTGGGGGATGCGGTATTGAACTTGGTCATCGGGGATGCACTGATGCATAATTTCCCCGAGTTGAATGAGGGCAACCTATCACGCATGCGATCCAACTTGGTGAATGAGACCCAACTCGCTGAGATTGCACGTCAGTTGAACCTTGGTTTTTTTATTCGCCTGGGCAAAGGGGAGAACCAGACCAATGGGCGGGATAAAAATTCCATCCTCTCGGATGTCCTTGAAGCCGTTATCGCCGCAGTCTACTTAGATGGAGGCTTTGATGCCGCCTACAAGTTGATCAGTCGCCATTTTAAACATCTCTTAAGTGGTGTACGCCCCACACGTCTTAACTCTGATAGCAAGAGCTTGCTGCAGGAGTACTCCCAGATTCATCTGAAGGAGATCCCCCGCTATAAGGTGGTTTCGGAGATGGGTCCGGATCATGATAAGACCTTTCAGATCTGCCTGAAAACCAGTGATATCGAAACTATGGGTTACGGAAAGAGCAAGAAGACCGCCGAGCAGGATGCCGCACGGATTGCCCTCGAGATATTGAAGGCACGGGGGCAGTAACGATGGCTCCCAGGTCTCTTTGTTAAATTATGGTTCCCTCCCCCTTCCGAGAGTTGATTATTCCCCTCTTTATCCCCCATGCGGGATGCCCCCACCACTGTATTTTTTGCAATCAACATGCCGTTACCGGACAGGGGAGCTTTACGTCCCCTGCCCTTCCCACTCTTGCCGAGATGGAGGCGGAGATCGAGCGCTGGCTTGGCTGGAGTTCCCATCGTGATTCTGTGGAGATCTCTTTTTACGGGGGGACCTTTCTCGGCCTGCCCCTGGCGGTGATGAGCGAGTGTCTGGATCTGGCCCATCGCTATGTGAAGGCGGGGCGGGTCAGAGGGATTCGATTCTCCACCCGACCCGATACAGTCACGGAAGAGACCCTGGCCCTTCTCGCCGCATATCCCGTCACGACGGTGGAGCTTGGTGCTCAGTCCATGGAGGATTCTGTGCTTACGGCCAGTACGCGTGGCCATTGTGCGGCCGATACCGAAGCGGCCATGGCACGCCTCAAAGAGCGTGGATACCGAACGGTGCTCCAGATGATGGTGGGGCTTCCCGGTGAGACCCGTGCACTCTTTGATACCTCTCTCTCGCGTATGCTGGATCTCTCTCCCCATAGTCTTCGTATCTACCCGACGGTGGTTCTGGTGGGGAGCGGCTTGGAGTCCATCTGGAGGCAGGGGATGTATCACCCGTTGACTCTTTCAGAGGCGGTCTCCCGAAGTAAAGAGGCGTGGATATCCGCCACAAGACGGGGGATTCAGGTGATTCGTATGGGACTTCAGGAGAGTGAGGAGATGCGCCTCGAGGGGATCTGTGCGGGGCCTCATCACCCTGCCTTCGGCCATCTCGTCCATAGTGAACGGTTCCTCGATATGGCAAAGCAAATCGCCGAATGCTGCCCCTCTTCGGGAGAGGAGTGGTGGGTTCGTGTCCACCCCAGAAGTATCTCCCGCATGCGGGGGCTCCGCAATGAAAATCTGAACTATTTACGAGATCACTACGCGTTTAAGACAATTCACGTCGCCGCCGACGAAACCCTTGAGGAGACGGCCCTGGCCGCCGGGGGGTGCATTGTAGATTCGGTGCGTCAAACCTTTGCAAAAGAAAAAGAATGTTGGTAAGAGTGATGAGATAATCGATAAGAGACCTATGCAACGGTTTTGCCTATCTGACTCCGCCCGACAGACACCGAACGATTGACGTGAAGCGATTCAGATTTCAAGTGTTTCAAAGGAGCTGAGAATGAACAACGAGAACTATTTTTTTACTTCGGAGTCCGTAACGGAGGGTCACCCCGACAAGGTGGCCGACGCTATTTCTGACTCTATTTTAGATGCCATCATGGCCCAGGATCCCAAGTGCCGGGTTGCGTGTGAGACCTTAGTGACCACCGGTATGGCCTTTATTGCTGGCGAAATTACCACAAACTGTTATGTCGATATGACCCAGATCGTGCGGGATACCATTCGCGAGATCGGTTACGACTCCTCGGATATGGGCTTTGACTGGCAGACCTGTGCCGTCATTTCAAGCATTGATAAGCAGTCCGATGATATTGCCCAGGGTGTCAACGAAGGTGAAGGCCTCTATAAGGATCAGGGGGCGGGAGACCAGGGGTTGATGTTTGGCTATGCCATCGATGAGACCCCTGAGTTGATGCCCATGACGGCTGTGTTTGCCCATAAGCTGACCAAACGTCTTGCCGACGCGCGGAAGACCGGAGTGCTTCCCTACCTGCGCCCCGATGGAAAGGCACAGGTCACCATTGAGTATAATAATGGCGTGGCCCAGCGTGTAGACACCGTGGTGGTCTCATCCCAGCATGCCCCGGAGGTGAGCCATGAGGATCTTCAGGAGGGAATTATCAAAGAGGTGGTGATGCATGTCATTCCTGCCGAGATGATCGATGATAAGACCCGATTCCTCATCAACCCCACCGGTCGATTTGTGGTGGGCGGTCCCATGGGGGACTGTGGTCTCACCGGGCGCAAGATCATTGTCGATACCTATGGGGGGCGTGGAAGCCATGGCGGTGGATGCTTCTCCGGAAAAGATCCCTCCAAGGTGGACCGTAGCGCCTCCTACATGGGACGCTATATTGCCAAGAATATTGTGGCGGCAGGTCTTGCCAAAGAGTGTGAGGTTCAGGTGGCCTACGCCATCGGCGTAGCCGAGCCTGTCTCCGTTCTCGTGGATACCAAGGGGACCGGGGTGATCGATAAGAATCGCATTGCCGAAATCGTACGTGAGGTGTTTGACCTGCGGCCTGCGGCCATCATCGATCAACTTGACCTCCTCCGGCCTATCTATAAGATGACTTCGGCATACGGTCATTTTGGGCGCACGGATGATTATGGCTTTACCTGGGAACGAACCGATAAGGTGGCGATTCTTCGTGAAAAAGCAGGGATCTAAAGCGTCCTTGTGAGGTATCCGTACACCGGTTAGTTTAAAAAAAGGGCCCCCTTTATATAAGGAAGGGGGCCCTTTTTTTATTGGGGGGAACGGGTTCTTTTTTCTCTGGGGTCAAGGGGCATCGATGACGATGACCACCCGGCATTGACTGAGAAAGGTCGTGTGCCCCGCATCGGAGCGGATGCGGGCCGCATCTTCATTGCTGATAATGATATCGGTGCGGGCACGGGCCGTGGTGCCGATACCGGTGACCATGAGGGGGTTTTCACCGGCAAAGAGGCCCTGTCCGGCACGGGTGAGGTTTTTTTCGTAGGTGGTCACGCCCCGTTGTACGGCGTACTCCCGGCTGATGATGGTGGGGCCGTAGACCTCTTCACCGGATTCGGAGACCACACGCGGGGCCAGGCAGGGTTTCGTCTCGATGCCGCGGGCATCGACAATGAGGCCGGTATAGGAGATTCTGGGCTCCATCTCCTCCTTAGGTGAGGGGAAGAGGGGGATGATGGGATCGATCTGCCGGATCTCCTGGGGCAAAATGAGTTGAGAAAAGGCCCCTTTCAGAGGGAAATGCAAGGTGACCTCCACCGAACCGTCCGTTAAAAATCGTTTCTCTGTGATCGGGGTGGAGAGGAACATGAGGTCTATCTGGGCTCGGATCTCGGTGTCGGGGCCGATGATATCGTCTCCCACGGTCTCTCCGTGGATGGTGAGTTTTTGGAGCATCTGGAAGAGTCGCGCCTTGGCATCGTGTACCGCTCGGTTGACGTAGTACTCCCGGGCTTCAGGGGAGGCGCGATGTCTGCTATGGGTCTTCGGTGTATGGATCCCATAGACCCCCACTGTGCCGGTGCTCCAGTCGATCCACCCCTTATGGAAGGTTTCTGACACCCCCCGTCCGCTGCCCGCAAAGAGAGGGGCTGAGGGCAGGAGTATTAAGACTCCAAGAAGGAGACAGGTCATCAGGCGGCGTGTCATGACGGGCCCTTGGATGATGCGTTTGTAAAAAAAATACCCACATGTCTCGGCACAAAATCATACGCATCACCCTTCAGGTGAACCCCCTGGGGCGTGATTGATCCACGTACAGGGGGCTCTCGTGTGAGGCGGCATCATCTGTGGGTAGGGTAATCGAAGGATACGTCACTCCCCCTTCATGGGGAGTGATGGTGCAAAAATCCGATATCAGGGGTATCATTTTTTGTCAATGCCGAGTAATGAGACATTTTTGTAATAATGGTGCAGAATCGTATCGAAGGTGAAGCCGATGGAGGCCATTTTTCGCGCGCCCCACTGGCTCATACCAACGCCATGCCCGTAGCCACACCCTTCAAAGAGATACGCCTTCCCCATTTTCGTGACGGTAAAATGGGTGCTTTTAATGACCGAAGGGCCCATGGCGAGTCTGAACTCGTTGCCTGTGAGTTCGATGCGCCCTCGTGTGGTATTAACGATGATTCGTCCAATACGGCCCGAGGGTGTGGGATCCGTGGTTGAAATGGAGATAACGCCCCCCGGTTTGTACCCTTTTTCCCAGAGTCGTTTGACCAGTGTGTCTGGTTTCACACTCTGCGTCCAGCATACCTCGGGGGTGAGGCGGCTGAAGCTGTCCTTCACCCCTTGAAGGTAGGGGAGGGCGGCCCCCCATACGGCATCGGCACTCTCGGTGATGCCGCCGCTATTGGCATGAAAACAGGCGATGATGGGACGCCCCTGAAAGGCGAGGTAGGCCCCTCGGGTGATATCCACGGCCCGGGTCGTCTCGGGCGTCTCTGCATCGGCGCCGCCATAGACCTGAAAGGCGGTGGTGGCCTCTAAGTCAAATTTAGGGGTGCCCCTTCGAGAGAGCAGGGTGTGGTAGGTGTAGCTTCGGGAGGCAATGGCCTGGGCCTTTAAGGCCTCTTCCGGCCAGAGTTGGCTCATCTCCTTGGGGAGAACCCCGTAGAGATAGGGCTCGATGCCGAGGGTGTTGACCACGTAGATTCCATTTTCCTTAGGCCAGAGGGTGATCTTCCCCCGATAGCCGATTCCATCCACCCGGGGGCGGTGGCCCGGGGTGCGAAGGGAGAGGGGCTGGGTGCCGGCGGCCACCTCGTTGATGAACAGTTCCCCCTTCCTGGCGGTCACCGTTATGGTACCCGTGCCGTCGAAGAGGCTTTTTTCCTGGCGGATCAGGGCCATGGCGTCGTCGGGAGCCCCCAGCACAACCTGGGGCACCTTATTTCGAATGAGAACTCGAATCGTATCGGGGAGTTTGTCCATGGCCTGGACCGTCATCTCGTCACCCCGGTCGCTTCCCGCCAACTCTTCGGCCTTTCGCAGCCAGGCCCGTGCCGATGAACTGCGCATGTGATTGGGGTAGAGTGTGATGAACCGTTTAAAGTGGGTGGCGGCCAGGTGAAAACGGCCGATGCGGTAAGGGACAACCCCTCGTGCAAATCGGGCATCGGTGATCACCGAGGTATCGGTGTAGGTGGTCTCAATCTGCTCGAGGCATGCCATCGCCGTATCGGGAAGGTGGAGATCACGACTGTAGAGGGTGGAGAGAAAGAGGAGGGCCCGTGCCCGCAGTTCGGGGTCGGTGCTCTCCTCCAATATGCGCCGATAAAGGGCGGCTGCCTCTAAAGGGGATCCCTGTTCAAGGCGGGTGGCGGCGGTATCAAAGAGGCCGGAATGGGCGTCTGGCTCTGCGTGGAGGCTTGATATGGGGCAAATCAAAAGGCAGAGGATGATAAGGTATCTCAGACGACTCATGGAACGGGTTTCCTTCGGGGTGGCAAGGTTAAAATCGGTTGGTCTTTTTTCATTGAATTGACTATACTTTTCCGGCGGTATCAGAGTACCGGATATTCATCCTATTGACAACCAATCCACGGGGGGTTCCATTGCACTGGATCGGGCGTGTATGCGGCTATGTCGGGAGAATAACCTTTGATTTGGTGGGGAAGGCATGCGTACGAGCCGCCTTTACCTTACGTATTATGGCCCTATTGACCAGGCGCCCTCCCTATGGCCGGGAAGCGGTGAAGCGGGCTGTGGTGGAGCAGATTTACTTTACCGCAGTCCAGGCTCTCTCCTTGATTGTGCCCCTCGCCCTCCTGGTGGGAAGTGCCATGATTATTCAGTTCACCAAGCTTTCCGGGGAGTTTGAACTCGGGAAGGCGGCAGTGATCCTCATCATCCGTGAGATTGGTCCCCTCATCACCGCCTTGGTGGTGATCCTTCGTTCGGCCACGGCCGTGACCGCAGAGATCAGCTGTATGACCGTCTTCAATGAAATTGAAGCCCTGGAGATGGCCGGGGTGGATCCCATGTGGGTGCTCTCCTTCTCCCGTCTGACGGGTATCACCTCGGCGGTGGTCTGTCTCTTTGTGGTGTTTGATCTCGCCGCCTTGTGTGGGGGGCAAATGGTCACTTGGGTGACCACTCATCAGGTCAGCGGTACCTTTCTCTTCCAGGTGGCCCGGGCGATCAATGGCACCGATCTGGTGGTGAGCCTTGTGAAGGCGACCCTCTTTGGGCTTATCATCACCGTGGTGAGCCTCTTTCACGGTTATACCACCAGCCATAAAGTATCCCGCATCCCTGTTAGTGTCTCCAACGCCTCGGTGGAGAGTTTTTTTGTCTGCATGATTGTCAACGTCTTCGTCTCTCTCGTCTTTTATCAATAAGGGGCATTATGATGCCATCAGCTATCTCGGATTCGGGAGACACGCTCCCAAGGTCAAGGCCGGTGGTCCTGCTGGAATCCATCGGTCTGGATGATCCCTGGAAGAGGGCCTCGCTCCATGATATCTCTTTGAGCCTCTCCCCGGGGCGGGCATTTCACCTCTCGTCGGATAACCCGGCAACGGCTCATCTCCTCATGCGGTGCTTAGCCACCCTGGATTGGCCCCTTAAGGGACGCTACCTCTTTCAGGGTGACCCCTTGTCTTTTTCTCGATATGAGAGGCTCCTGGCCACCAAACGTCGTATCGGATACCTCTATCCCATGGCGGCCATGGTGAGAAATCGGACCGTGGCGGAGAATCTGGACTATCAGGCACACTACTTTGATGACATTGATCTGGAGGCACACCGGGTCCGCAAAGAGGCCCTGGTGGCCGATTTTTCCATCGAGGATACCCTTCTCTTATCTCCAGAGAGGGTGGGCGCCATGGCGCAGCGGCGAGCGATTCTGGTGCGTGAACTCCTCAAGGGCCCCTCTCTCCTGTTGGCCGAATACCCGGAAGAGTTCGTGGGGCATGGATACCTGGCGGCGTTTATGGCCGAGGTTCAGAAGATACTTTATAAGGGTGGGGCCTTTGTCTATATCACAAATTTCAAGGGGTTCGCAAAAGAGTTGGCACCGGTGGGGCTTCGTCTCGAAGAGGGCCACCTGTGCAAGGAGCAGGCTCTATGATTGTACGCTATGATACCCGGGAGAAAGTGGTGGGGGCCTTTATGCTCGCCATTCTGGTCTTGTTGGTCTTTAGCGTTGTGGCTATTGGCCGCAGTAAGGACTGGTTTCGGGAAAAGGTCACCTACTACACCAATTTTAAAGAGAGCTACAATCTGGAGAAAAATGCGGCGGTCAAGCTCTTTAATGCCGATATCGGCAAGGTCGAGGCGGTGAGTCTGGTGGGTAATATGGTGCATGTAAAGATGTCGGTCTTTGCCGAGTATGCCCCGCGTATTCGCCAAGACTCCATCGCCACCGTTCAGAGCGTCAACTATATCGGGAATAAATATATCGCCATTAAGCCCGGGACCCCTATATCACCCCAGATTTTTGAGGGCGGGGAGGTGGTCTCCCAGGAACAGCAGTCCGTCTCAGATATTCTGGCGGAGTTTGAGGTGGAGAAGACGGCCAAGAAGGTGATTCGGGCCGTGCAGGATGTTTCCGACGTGGCCACCCTTCTTAAAGATCCCGACGGGCCTCTTTTTTCGGCATTGACCAGTATCAATCACTCCTTGACGGCGGTGGAGGTGCGGGTGGGGGTAATTTTAGACAGCCTTGCCGTCACGGTGGACAAGGTTCCCCGTACCGTGGATTTAATGGATAGGGATTTGAAGAAGGTCTACGAGATCGGGGTGGAGATCGAGCGGAATCTCGACGCTTTAAAAGAGATTCTCGCCAATGTGGAAAAGGGGAGCCGGAAGGTACCCGCCCTGGCCGAGACAACGGCCCGGGGGATTGAAGAGATTCGCGTGGGGGTCGGTCACGCCGATGATGTGGTGCAATCTTTAAAGAGGAGTCTCCTCATCCGAGGCAACCTACCGCCTGGCCCTATGGTTCAAGGGGGGGATGCGGAGAGTCGTCCTTAAAACACCTCTTTTTTTGCTCACTAAAGGAACGTGGCGATGATAAAATCGGCGACTCCTTGGGTATCGTCTATGTCTATGGATGGGAGACCATCCTCTTGAGGGGTGTCGGTGATGTGTCCCACCAGATGAGCGAGCCCGGTTAAGGGGGACTTGCCCGTGGCACTTCGATGCACATCGATTTTGGGAAAATGGGAGTTTTTATACCCTTCGGTGATAATGAGATCCAGATCCCCGAGTTGTGTCACCAATTCGTCCAGGCTGACCGGTGTGACCTTTTTAATCAAGGCATAGGCCGAGTCTGAGGCGACCATGACCGCATCAGCCCCCGCTTGCTGATGTTTCCAGCTATCCTTTCCTTTATGGTCCATCTCAAATCCGTGGCCGGTGTGCTTGATGACTCCCACTCGATATCCTTTTTTTTGCAGGAGAGGAATGAGACGGGTGATCAGGGTGGTTTTTCCTGATCCCGATTTTCCCACGATGGAGAGAGTGACTGTCATGGCGTATGGTCCTTGTTTAAAGGGGTTGAATCATGCCGTCTTTGACGGGGATAGGCACCGATACACTATGGGATCGGCTTTGGCCTTGTCAAGGCAAATGATCCCTCAAAACATGCTCTTTTAGTGTAGAGATGAGACAAGCACAGATGTTCCTTTTTGAGGGAGTATTTGAAAGGGGGGATGCGATGCGTTATCGTGGGGCATCTTCCGGTACAATACCGGTGTGTATAGAAGAAGGACTGTGTTGATTTATGAAGAAAAATGTTGTGCTTACCGGTATGCCGGCCACGGGGAAGAGCACCGTTGGAGTGCTCCTGGCCAAGCGTCTGGGCCTAAATTTTATCGATAGTGATGTCTATATCCAGACACGAGAGGGGCGACGTCTCTCTCAGATTATAGAGGCGGAGGGGCTGGATCGCTTTAAAAAAATTGAGGAGGGGCATCTTTGTGATCTGGAGGTTCAGGCGACAGTCATCGCCACCGGTGGGAGTGTGATTTATGGCGGGCGTGCCATGGCCCATCTGGCGCATCGGGGTATCATTGTCTATCTCGATACCCCCCTTTCTGTGCTTATGGAGAGGCTCAGTGATCTGGCAGCCCGCGGCGTGGTGATCGCCCCGGGCATGGGGGTCGAGGGGCTCTATCGGGAGCGCCATCCCCTCTATATGAACCGGGCCCATGTGGTGATCTCCACCGATGGCCTCTCCCCTTCCCAGGTTGCCGATGCCATTCACGAGGCGCTCATCGATGCCGAGGGTGAGATGTGGCGTTAGTTAAGGGGCTCAAAAAGGATTTGGGCGGTGATTTCGATGGGGGAAAAGGGCTCTTTTCCCCCATCGGGCGGGTCATTTTTTGTTACGCCTCTTTATCGTCTTTCACGGTGGGAAGGCGTGTATCCCCATCTTCCTCTTCCTCTTCCTCCGGATCAGTGGTTCCTAAGGGGCGTCTGCCAAAGGCCATGGCACCGAAGATACTGAGTTCGTAGAGGAGGATCATGGGGGTGGCCAAGAGGATCTGGGTCACCACATCCGGTGGGGTGAGGATGGCGCCGAAGATGAAGAAGAAGACCACGGCGTATTTACGGTTTTTCCGCAAGAAAGCGGGGGTGACCAGGCCCATGATGGCAAGCAGGGTGAGGAAAATAGGTAGCTCAAAGGCGAGGCCAAAGGCCATGAGGAGTTTGGAGGCAAAGGAGAGATACTCCCGCATGGTGGGCAGGGCCCTGATAGATTCCGAGGCGAAGCCCAAGAAAAATTTGAAGCCGAAGGGGAAGACGAGAAAATAGCCGAAGAGAGCCCCGCCGGTAAAGAAGAGGACGGAGAGCAAGATGGCCGGTGCCATGACCCACTTCTCTTTTTTGTAGAGACCCGGGGCGATGAACATCCAGATTTCGAAGATGATCACCGGACTCGCCAGGAGCAACCCGGCCAGGAGAGATACCCTGAGATAGGTAAAAAAGGCTTCGGGAAGGCCCGTAAAGACAATGGTGTCCCCTTTGGGAAGGGCATCGATGAGGGGCTGGGTGAGGAGAGAGAAGATCACCTCCTTGAAGCCGTAGGCCGCCCCCGCTCCGATGGCGACGGCAATAAAGCATCGAATGAGTCGGGTTCTCAGTTCCTCTAAATGATCGGTAAACGGGAGTTTGTCCTCTTCCTGCATGGCTCGGTCTCTTTTTATTGGGTGGATCCGCGAGTGTGGCGACGGGGGGTTGGTGTCATCGATGATGGCCCTCTTTCACGCTCAATAGACGGTAAACGTGAAAGGGAAAGGGCATCACGTCTCTTTCTGATCCGGTGTCTCGGGGGCAATGGGCTTGTCTTTCGAGGTGTCGGATTCAGGGGTATCGGCAGCAGCCAAGACCACTTTTTTTATCTCGCCGCTTTTTTTTTCGGCAGGTGGAGTCTCTATATCCACCGTAAATGTATCCTTGAGATCACTGGTCGCCTTGCGGAATTCTCCAAAGGCTTTGCCGAGGGTCTTCGCCAGCTCAGGCAATTTTTTGGGGCCGATGACGATGAGCGCCACGGCCATGATCAGGATGATTTCGGGCATCCCCATTCCAAACATGGTGGTCATCTCCTTGAAAAAATTGAGAGTTGTTACGGGTGAAAATGCATGGACGGTTGTACTTGTTTTGAAAGGTGGTGTCAAGGCGAAGGGAGATAGGGAAGACGCGGTCTTTAGCTCCGCGGGTGGCGGAAATGGCCAGATGGGACGGGGCGGGTGCCCCTAAATTGAGCTGAAAGGTCAGGGGGTTGGGATGGCCTCTCCTTAGCACAGTTTTCATCGGTGCCTGCAAGAGGAATGCCCCCTCTTCTCGTCCTGCTCCCTAAGCATTGGGTGCAAAGGGACGGGAGAGCCGCCTCGAGAGTCGGATCTTTTTGACGGCAAGGGGCCCTCCGCTGGGTGGTTTTGCGACTAATCGCCCTCAAATTCACACATGGCGTAGATGGGGGTATCTCCGGTTTTACTGCGGCCCTTGAGCTCCGGTAACTCTACAATAAATCCGCACTCCACAATCTCTCCGCCGAGGCGTGTTACCAGCTTGATGGCCGCTTCGATGGTGCCTCCGGTGGCGATGAGATCATCGATAATGACCACCTTCTCTCCCACTTTAATGGCGTCATCGTGGATCTCCATCTCGGCCTCACCATACTCCAAGGCGTAAGACTCTTCGATGGTGTGCCAGGGCAATTTCCCTTTTTTCCGCACGGGGACAAAGCCGACGCCGAGGTGGTAGGCGAGGACGGCACCGAAGACGAAGCCCCGGGCATCGATGCCCACGACTTTTTGAATGCCTTTGTCCTTGTAACGATTGTGGAACATATCACAGGTCATGCGGTAGGCCGCTGGGTCCTGCATGAGGGTGGTGATATCTCGGAATGTCACCCCTTCTATGGGCCACCCTGGGATGGATCGGATTGTCTCTTTAATATTCATCACGTAAAATCCTAAAAAATATGTATCCATGACGGATGTTTTTGTTAGGCCTTGCCGATCCTGGGGATGGCATTTACAAGTACCCCTTTGACTCTATCGGTATTCTGGTGGAAGACCGTGAGGATATCATCCCAGGATACCGGAGCCTCGTCACTCTTCCAGCAGTCATAATCGGTACTCATGGCCACGGCCGCGTAAGGAATCGCCGCCTCATTGGCCAGGGCGGCCTCGGTGGCCACGCTCATGTTGATGACATCGGCTCCCCAGCTGCGAAACATCTTAGACTCGGCACGGGTGGAGAAGCGGGGGCCCTCGATGGTCACGACCGTCCCCGTTTCGTGGGTGTGGTTCCCATGGGCCTTGCTGGTCTCGAAGAGGATCCTTCGAAGATGGGCATCGAAGGGGTCGGCCATACCGGTATGGACGCTGCCGTTTGAAAAGTCATCATGAAAGGTATTGGCCCGTTTGCGGGTGAAGTCGATGAACTGATCGAGGATCACCACGTGGCCCCGATCGATCTCCTCACGCAGGCTGCCGCAGGCTGTGGTGGCCACGATATGGGTGGCACCCAGCTCTTTTAAGGCGTGAATATTGGCGCGATAGTTCACCTGACTGGGGCTGTACTGATGGTTTTTTCCGTGCCGGGCCAAGAGTAAAACCGGGGTGCCTTCGATGACCCCCTTGGTGATGGGAGATGATGGCTCCCCATAGGGGGTGGTGAGGGTGATCTCTTCTGCTTCGGCTAGAATATTGGGGTCGTCGAGTCCCGACCCACCAATGATGCCCACCTGAATCATATATAATTTCCTTAAAAGAGTGTTCTATAGGGGTGCCGATGGCTCATGTCGCTTGATAGAGCGAGCGGTAAGCGGGTCCTTTTGTAGGTGTTGGCCCGGGATGGTGATACGCCTTGTCGGGCGCCTCTCTTCGGCTGGGAACCTTCTGGATAACCGCTATACGAGACCTTCTAATTATGATAATAAGGCTTATACGTTAATGTGTGATATGAGACAATATTTTTGTTTTGGCTCCTGTGCTCTTACACGTCACGGTAAGGAGTCAAACGATAACGACGAGGTCCCTATGAAGGTAGACGGCAAAGAGATGCGACCCATCTGGCTGAGCAGTGAAAACCCATTGGAAGTTCAGGTGATTGATCAGCGGATGCTTCCCCATGACCTGGTCATTGCCTCGTTAAGGGGAGTGGATGATACCATCCGTGCCATCGGTGAGATGTGGGTGAGGGGTGCCCCCCTCATTGGTGCCACCGGTGCCTGGGGGATGTACCTCGCCTGTGTGACCGCACCGGAAGGACGGGTTAGCGATGCATGGCTCACCCATCAAGCCGAGCGCCTCAAAGCCTCCCGCCCCACAGCGGTGAATCTCGCCTGGGCCGTGGATCGTATGATGGCAGTAGTGACACCCATCGAGGGGGATGGCGCTCGGGTGCGTGCCGCCCGTGATGAAGCCTTAGGTATCGCCGATGAAGAGGCGGAGAACTGTCGCCGTATCGGTGAATTTGGCGCCCCCCTCATCGAGGCGATCGCTCGGAAGAAGAAGGGGGAGACGGTGCATATTCTCACCCACTGCAATGCCGGGTGGTTGGCATGTGTGGAGTATGGCACCGCCACGGCCCCTATCTATGAGGCCTTCAATCGCGGTGTGGACCTTCACGTCTGGGTGGATGAGACCCGGCCCTTGAACCAGGGGGCCCGTCTTACGGCCTGGGAGTTGGGAAAGTATGGGGTCAAGCATACCGTCATCACCGACAACGCCGGGGGGCATCTCATGCAGCAGGGCATGGTGGATATCGTCATCACCGGGACGGATCGCACCACATGGACCGGAGATGTGGCCAATAAAATAGGCACCTATCTGAAGGCATTGGCGGCCAAGGACAATGGGATCCCCTTCTGGGTGGCCCTGCCCTCCTCCACCTTTGACTGGACGATGGATGACGGGGTCACCGATATTCCCATTGAGGTGAGAGACCCCGATGAGATTCGTTATGTTCAGGGTCGATTGGATGGAAAAACGGTGCAGGTACTTGTGCCTCCGTTGGGATCGGCCTGTGAGAATCACGCTTTTGATGTGACGCCGGCTCGGCTCGTCACGGGTTTTATTACTGAGCGGGGGCGATGTGTGGCCAGTCGTGAGGGCGTCCTCGGTCTTTTCCCTGAGAAGGGGAAGGAGGCACTATGCAGTTAAGCGATGAAGAGAAGCAGGTTATATCGGCCATTCAGGGGGATATCCCGGTGACAGAGTCTCCATACGCGGCCCTGGCCCAGGGCGTGAATATGACGGAGGCGACCTTTCTTGAGCTCTTAAAGGGGCTGGATGATAAGGGGATGATCCGACGTTTTGGGGCCACCTTGCGGCATCAGAAGTCGGGGTTCACCGACAATGCCATGGTGGCCTGGCAGGTGGCGGAGAGTGATGTGGAAGAGGTGGGGTCTATCATGGCTGCCTTTTCCGAGGTCTCCCACTGTTACCGTCGGAACCCGGTTCTCGAGTGGCCGTACAACCTCTACACCATGGTCCATGCCACCAGTCGGGATGCGTGTATTGAGACGGCGGAGTCTATCTCCAAAAAGACGGGTGTCTCTATCTACCGGGTTCTCTTTAGTAAGCGTGAGTTGAAGAAGACCTCCATGACCTACTTCTCTTAAAGTGGGGGCGGGGACGATGCGATGTCGGGATCGCCCCCATAGAATAGAGTGATAAGGATGAAACGATGCCGGTAGTGCAATTGCAATATGACGGCCAGGTGATTAGCCGACATCGGGTGGAGGTAGGGTGTGGCCTTGTCATCGGGCGCCATTCAGGCAGCGATGTGGTGATAGATAGTGGGGCCGTCTCGGAGCATCATGCGCGGATTGACGCCCTGGAAGAGGGCTATTTTATCACCGACTTGGAGAGCACCAATGGTACTGTCCTTAACGGTATGGTGATATCAACCTCTCAATTACGGCATGGAGATATCATTCGTATTGGCCGTCATCGACTGATTTTTGGGTATGCCAAGGGGGAGTCTCGCCCGGCAAGAGCCACCCCGAAGACGATGACGTCGGGTGCCTCGAGATGCCGGATTCCGAGTCCTGAGGTTACCGCCTATCTCTCCCTGGTGACGGGGGGGGATGGAGAGATCTCCCTGACCATGGCGGAGCTCCAGATTGGAAAGGCGCCCACCTGTGATATTGTGGTGCGTGGATTTTGGGTGGGCCGGGTCTCCTTGACTATTCGTAAGGGAACCAACGGGTTTCAGGCCAACTATATCGGTGGGCTCAGACGTCCGAGGGTGAATGGAGTGCCCTTAAGGGATTCGGTGAGGCTTCGAGACTTTGATACCATCGAGATTGGGTCCACCTCGATGCAGTTTGTCTACCGAGACTCTGCACCGATATAATATTATTCCTCTTTTATTTTACTGTTTTTTCTCCATCGTTTGCCCATAGGACTATTGACAAAGGGCGGGGGGCGTGGGGTAAGCTTTAGGCCACTCGAAATTCTCTTCGGGTGGCTTTTTTTATGGCAGTATAGACTTTATCAACAGCGTCATCATGTAGAAAATGCCTCTGGGGGTCGTTTTTTGTGATGTATTGGCGCATGCCCTTTGATTCTGAGGGTGGCCTCGTTCGACGAGTTCACTCCGGGCTTCTCTCTGGCAACCCCCGAACGCATAACTTTGTGAAAGAGGTGGATGTGGCCACACTGCTTGTTATCGATAACTATGATTCCTTTACCTACAACCTAGTCCAGATGTTTAAGGGGATTGAGGGGCTCACCATCAAGGTGTTTCGAAGTGACGCCATCTCCCTTCGGCAGGCGGAGGTGCTGGGGCCCGATTACATTCTTATCAGCCCCGGCCCTAAATCACCGGAGCATGCCGGGATCTCTATTTCCATGATTCGTACTTTTTTTGAGAGGATCCCGATTTTAGGGGTCTGCCTGGGTATGCAGGCCATCAATGAGGCCTTTGGAGGCACCACCGTAAGGGCGCCTGTCCCGATTCATGGGAAACAGAGTCCGGTGGTCCATGCCGGGGAGGGCGTTTTTGGCGGTATTCCCACACCGTTTCGTGTGGCGAGGTACCACTCTTTGATGGTGGAGATCGCCGATGCGGCCCCTCTGGAGGTGACCGCCCACTCCGACGATGGGGTGATCATGGGCCTCGCCCATCGAGATTACCCCTTGTGGGGTGTGCAGTTTCATCCGGAGAGTTTTATGACCGAGCATGGGCAGCGCATGGTAAGCAATTTTCTCAATCTCGGACCCCTTGGAACGCGGAGGGCATAATGATGGTGGATCATATCTTTGATGCATGGCCAAACGGCCTCACGGTAAAACGACAAAATCTGGTTCTGTCTGAATCCTTTGAGGCATTTGCATCGCGATTTGCCCAGGATGAGGGGACGGTGGTTCTCTTGAGTGGGGGCGATTTTGACTCCGCCCGATACAACATGCTGGCCACGATGCCATGGCTCACCCTCGCCGGGCATGGGGAGGCCATGACGCTAACGTGGGGGGATCGACAGATGCATCTTGTGGCCGATCCCTTTGATGCGGTGCGGGAAGTGATATCCCGTCTCTCCCTGTCGGCCGATGAGAGTTGGGGACCTGTGGCATCGGGTCTGTTCGGTTATCTCGCCTACGATCTGAAAGATGCCGTGGAGTCTCTTCCCCAGACCACCATGGATCACTGGCAGCTTCCGCAGCTCTGGTTCTCGGCCCCCGGGGCCCTGGTTGTGGAGGATCGCTTCTCCCAGGAGGTCACCCTCTGGGTGACGGGGGCGGATGATGCTGAGGTGGACCGTATAACGGCCGCATTCATGGCACGGTGCGGGGAACCCTTGCCCGCCCCCGGACATTTTCGAGGGGAGGGGGGCTTTGTCTCCAATTTCGATATGCCCGGGTACATGGCCTCCATCGAGCGTATTAAAGAGTATATTCGTGCCGGGGATATCTACCAGGTGAATATGTCCCAGCGTTTTGAAGGGGGCTTTTCCGGGGACCCATACGCTCTTTTTTTAAGCCTCTTCGCCGCCAATCCGGCCCCCTTCTTCGCCTATGTGCATGCCGGTTCCCATCAGATCGTCTCCACCTCACCGGAACGATTTTTAAAGATGGACGGAAAGTCTGTGGAGGCGCGTCCCATCAAGGGGACCCGTCCCCGGGGGAAGAGTCCGGAGGAGGATGAAGCCTTAAGAGGGGAGCTCTCCATGAGCCCCAAAGACGATGCAGAGCTCTCCATGATTGTGGACCTGATGCGGAATGATATCGGCAAGGTGTGCCGGGCCGGTACGGTGTCGGTGACCCACCATAAAGAGGTCGAGGCCTATCAAAATGTCTTTCACCTCGTCTCCATTGTGGAAGGGGAGATGGATGCAAGTGCCGATGCGGTGGACCTGCTTCGGGCCACCTTTCCCGGAGGCTCCATCACCGGATGCCCGAAGATTCGCTCCATGGAGATTATCGATGAGCTGGAGAGTGATCGCCGGCATATCTACACGGGGTCCATCGGGTACGTGAGTTTTCATGATACCATGGATCTCTCCATTGCCATTCGTACGGCGACCATTGCCAAGGGCCGGGTGAGCTTCTCGGTGGGGGGCGCGGTGGTCTACGATTCGGATCCAGAGTCGGAGTATCACGAAACCCTTCATAAGGGTGAGACGCTGATCAATGCCTTCACCGGGGGACACTCTGTGGATACGCCGGAGGCCATGGTCTGGCTGGACGGGTGCCTGAAGGCGGCGGGATCTTCCGCCGTTTCCGTGATGAGCCCAATGGTCCAGTATGGGGCCGGAGTGTTTGAGACCCTGCGTGTGGAGAGGGGCCGTGCCCCTTTTTTAGGCCACCATATATCGCGGCTCACGAAAAGCTGGCAGGCCCTTTTTGGTACCCCCCTTCCCGATTTAAGCTGGGATCGGATCATCGCCTATCTTGTGG
>JABXKT010000215.1 GCA_013619155.1 Desulfobacteraceae bacterium | reverse complement strand
ATTTGGCAAAATCGCTTTAGTTTGAATTATTGATTCAAATCTTTCTGGCGATGTTGAGTGCCAAATACGATCTAAAAGTATTTGTGGGAACGTCATTTTAAGGCCTAACGCCGCAATAATTTGCGTTTGTAGCGGCAAAAATATGTGTGAAAGAATGAGAGGCACGAACATTTACACATATGAGTGCCATGTAAAATGTCGAGTTCATTGCCTTGTTTTAACTATTGCGTCCTGTATTTTCTGCCATTGACCCTCATATTGTTCTACCTCTTCAATATTAATTGAACAGTGCATAGATTTTGGCGCCTTCGGCCTTACACCTCCACACTTTTTAAGATAGGCATTGTGATGGTTTACTATAGTTGTACGCAACTCATTCCAAGTAAAAATAAAATACCTATCTTTTGTATTGGAGTTTCCCAATGCTACAAAGACACAGTATAGATTTGGAAATGGCTCTTTGACTTCATTTTCTAAAACTTGACGATCTCCATCCATGGAAATATCAACGAACTTGCTAACGTCAAATTGCCAGTTTGTTTTGTTTATGGTTTTTACCTGTATCAATAGATGCCCACCATATTCATCGGATGCAACTATATCGTAGTGAGGTACATTTCCAGAGAAAGGGGTTGCGATTAATCCCCTTCTGCACAGCTCTGCCGCGACCAAGAATTCCCCCACTGAGCCCGTTAATTTTGTACTCCTACCTGTAGCCATTATTTTCGCCTAATATTATGCATAACCTATTCATGGCTGTGAGGGACGAGGGGCCTTTGGTTGCGACCCTTCTATTCTCCTTGCAGCCGGTGTCAGCGCCTCCATAAATTTCACGCTGAGCCGCTGAGTTTTACCTTGTATGACAAAACCCAGTTTCGTGGCCGGAGGCCGTCGGGTTAAATATGCCTCGGTTGGTCCTGCCGGAGGCCACGCTTTTGCTAATTTTTATGAGCTGGGTTTGCCAAACAGATATCGTCAAAATGGTAACCCCACATATCTGATGGGGGGCTCCTAACGTTTGACAGTTCCATCAGTAGGCGTCGGCAACTTTTTATACATATTAACGGTTTATAAAATGAAGTGATACGCACTGAAACGGTGCGCCGCACTCCTGTGCGGCTTTTTAGTCCGTCGCTACTCATGCCGCACCGGAGTGCGGCGCGCCAGGGATCAAGGCCAAAATATACCGTTTTGAGCGGTTAACAGTCAGGCCCCCAGTTTTACTGGGGGTTATGACTTTGATTTAACCCCCCATCAAAAGCGGATGTGATGTGCCTCGCGGAGCGGGGCACTGCGCATCCGCAATCTGCTTTCGAGGTGGCTCACCTCGCCGCCGGAGGCAAATCTTTTTCCAGCTCTTCCATGGTCTCCCCTCGTTGGCGAAGGAACCGGGCTGGGGCGCCGGCGGCTATAGCATACGGGGGGATGTCTCGGGTGACGACGCTGTTGGCTCCGATGACGGCGCCGTCGCCGATGGTGATACCGGGGAGGATGCAGCTGCCCCGGCCGATCCAGACGTCGTTTCCGATGCGGATGGGAGCGCTGGTGTGGGGCTGAAGACGCATGGGGGTGCCCGTTTCCATGCCGTGGTTGGCATCCCGTATGGAGGCGAACTCTCCGATGATGGTAAAGGCACCGATGCGGATTTGGGCGTAGCTGGTGAGGGTCACCCCTCGGTTGATGCGGATCTTGTCTCCCAGGATGATTTTTCCGTCTTCTTCCGTGGTGAGTTCGCACTCTCGGCCGAGGCGGCACTCTTTGCCTAAGGTGATGCGCGCGGTGCCGATGACGCGGATGGGGCCATCGCATTGGGTGGAGGCGTCGATGTTTTTTATCTGGCTCATGAATCGGGCGGTGTAGATAAGTCGCCGGACGATACGGCTCATGGGGAGAAGCGCGCGAAACATGCCCTGTAAGAGGATCAGAGAAACGCGGATTAGGCTGGTTTTCATGAAGGCGTCCATAGTCGTCTCCAGAAAGGGGAGATGGGGGCAGGCAGGGAGAGTGCCGCCAGTTTTTGAATCTCTTCGGCTGTAAAGAGGTGGGTTCGTAAGACGATCATGAGAAGCAGGGCGAGGAGGAGGTGGAGAAGGCCCAAAAGGGCCAGGAGGGCCAGTCCGATCCACCGGGATGGGGCCAGGGGGATCCAGATGGCGTTGCAGAGGAGAAGTAGGGGGAGTCCAGCGATACAGGCGATGAATACCGGTGATGTGGTCATGCGGAGGAAGCGGAACCAGGGGATGGCGAAGAGGCCGTTTGCACGGTGCAGGAAGTAGAGGGAGCCAACACTTTGGGCAATGGTGTAGGACCATGCGGCCCCTTGAAGTCCGGATCTGTGGATGAGAAAGGGGGCGAGAAGAAGGAGCAGGAGGGCAGAGATTCCCATGTACTGGATCTCGTAGCCGGGGCGCCCCATACCCCGCACGCAGGCGGTACCGGAGGCGGTGAAGAGATTTATCAGGGTGCCCAGGGCCAGGATTTGCATGACACGGGCCGAGATAGCGTATCCGGGTCCTATCCATACCTCGATGAGCTGGGGTGCAAAAAATATGAGAAATAGATAGGGGAGAGTGGCTAAGAGCATGATGTAGCGGGTGGATTGAAGGTAGATACCGCGGAGTCTCTCGTGTTGCTGGCTCCCCTCCAGGTGGGAAGCTGCTGGCATCAGAGTACCGGCCACCGACGATGGGAGCATCATGCCGATATTGGGGAGCTTGCGACCGATCTCATAGAGTCCCGCCGACTCTAAGTGGAGAATGCGGGTGATGAAGATGCGGTCCATGGAGTTGATGAGAAGGGAGAGGAGCCCTAAAAAGCTCATCTTGCTGCCAAAATCGGCGAATTTTTTTAAGGCCTCCATGCGCAGGTGATGGATGCGTACGGAGAGGAAGGGAAAGACGCGATGGGCGAAGAAGAGGGAGAGACAGATAATGAGCCCAAAGCGGATACCGTACGCCCAGAGAAGGGAGAAGACCCCCAGGCCCATGCGAAAAAAGAGGAGGAGAAGGGCGATCTCCACCACCGAGGCGAATAGGTGGATCTTGCGGACCAGGGCGATTTTTTGCTCTCCTTCCATGATGCACTGGTAGCCTGCCAGGCTGAAGTTAAGAACAAATATGGCGGCGGTTCCCACAAAGAGACCATGGGCTGTGGCGGTGAGCTCTGGATCGATGCCCAGGATGGGAATTAATGAGGGCAGGATCAGCCAGAAGAGCAAGAAAAGGATGAGCCCTAAGCCCAGCATGGAGAAAATTCCCGTGGAGAGGAGCTGGTTTACCTTCTCATCTTCTCCCCGGGAGCGATAGTCGGCGGTGTACCGTATATAGGTGTTGTTGAAGCCGAAGGCGGTGAGGGCCAGGTAGGAGAGGATGACAAAGCAGTAGGCCCAGAGCCCGTACTCCTCGATGGTGATATACGAAAGAATTAAGGGGGTGAGTACCAGACGGCTTCCCAGATACCACAGGTTGTAGACCAGGGTAAAAAGTGAGTTTCTGGAGATGGTCCGTGTCAGGTTCTCCTTCTCATCTATCTCCATAATTAAGGGCCTTTTTTTGTGGGGTGGCCTTCATGTACGGCGGATTAAAAAGCGGTGCCTTCTATGGTTACAGTGGACGTGAAAAGCGGGGCCTCCGGCGGCGAGGTGGCTCACCTCACCGCCGGAGGCTTCGCTTTTTCTCTATTTTATTTTTGCCCCGGCCTTAACCATGGCTGCGAATAAAGAGGTCATCCGATTATTTCTTGTCGGTGCTCTTCAGTAGTTCGTGGATCTCGCCGGCCATGGATTGCCCCCAGGCATCCCAGTTGAGGCGCTCTTCATAGCGTCTTCGGCTCTCTGTGTTGAGGCGTAAGTAGGTGTTGGGATCTAAAATGGTCTCTTGAATCAGGTGGGCAAAGTCGGCACCGGTGGCATCTATGGCAAGGAGGTGGCCGGTGGCTCCGTTCTCTACGATGGTGGCGATGCCTCCCACATCTTTGGCAAAGACGGGGAGGCCATAGGCGGCGGCTTCACAGAAGACCACCCCGTAGCATTCGGCCCGTGTGGGCAGCAAGAGGAGGTGGCTTCGATGCAGGATCTCTTCGAATCGTTGTCGTTCGTCGGAACGATTCTTATTGAGATAGGGGACGACGGTCATCTTGGGGTGACGAAAGGGGGCCGGAGGCACGGTGCCACAGATGGTGAGGCGGGCATCCACGCCTGCCTTGGTAAGGGCTACCAAGGTCTCAAAGGCGATTTCTCCCCCCTTTCTCTCCCACTCTTTGGCAAGAAAGAGCATCTCCACCGGGCCGTCTATGCATCGCCCCAGGGCGGTATGCCGGAGAGGGGGGTTGTCCAGGTTGGCACCGAAGGGGAGGACCCGGACTCTCTTTTCGGGAGCGCCGTAGGTACTCATGGCCGAGCGAGCGGCCCAGTGAGAGGGGTAGACGAGAAGGGAGGCCCGGTGGAGCACGGCATCTTCCATTTCGTGCTCCGTTTGGGTGGCCTTTTTTCCCATGGAGGAGAAGATGGGATAGATCTCCTGCATGAGGGCAAAGGTGGCATCGGAGAGATAGATGATGGGGATATGGCTTTTCATATGAGCCACCTCCACGCTTGCCGCCGGTGCGAAGATAAGATCGTAGGCCTCTTGATTCAGCCGTTTTTGGATGCATCGGGCAAAGTGCCGGGAGGCCTTTATGGTGCGTTCCGGGTAGTGGCGATGGCCCGTTAAGCGGTGGTAGAGGGTGGCCACTCCCTTTTTCCACGCCTGACCCGGGATGGTTAGGGGGCCGATCCAGGTGACACTCCCCGCGTATTTTTCCAGGGCCTTTACCATGAAAAAGGTGGAGCCCGACCAGGTACGACGGTCAAAGGGGTCACCGGGACTGACCACGGCAATACGAAGGGGGGGATCGCTTTGGGGCATGGGGACTCTCCAAG